>JAUNIO010000003.1:52781-112551 GCA_030535355.1 bacterium
AGACATATAATTAGTCACATCACTTGCGCAAGGTTATTGCGATAATGCAGCAAGGTCAAGTTCCACGTTAGCCAAGCGCTAACTTGATGAGATTAGATAATGCAGCCATGATATTGCAGATGTTAAACCATGTACAGTTATCACTCCGTTACCGCAGGCTTACAGAATAGTGCGCAGCATGAGTTTACGCACGTAATAATCACTTGGCTTTATTCTACATTTGCCGTAATTTCCCGCCACATCGCGGCCCCAACTCCCCTAGGCATAGCCGCTAAACAGCAATTGTGTACCGCTTCCTCATGAGAAGTAAAAAGCTCCTGCCAGCGTGTACCATCAGCTATACCTGCACTGAGAACGCAGACGTCAGCCCATTTTTCTGAGCCTGCCCTGCTTTCCGCGCTCTGATTCACAGAATCACGGCCGCGATTTAAGGCTATAAGCCAGCGCTCTCCCTCAGTTTCCCGCAGGTAAACCACACCGCAATCATGATGGATAAATTGCAGGCTGCCCTGCTGCAGCGCCGGAGAGCTGCGCCGCAAACCTATAAGAAGCCGATAAAACTCCCAAACCTCCTGATTCCACATTTGGCGATCCCATTCCATAGGACGGCGGCAGTCGGGATCGCCCCCTCCCTCCATACCTATCTCATCGCCATAGTAAATGCACGGCACACCTGGATATGTAAATAAGAAAACGAGCGCCAGCTTAAAAAGCTCTAAATCCTTGCGCACCATAGAATAAAAACGCGGCGTATCGTGACTGTCTAAAAGATTAAACTGCCCAATAGCAACGCGTTCAGGCACGGCGGCTCTAAACTGGTTTAGCTGCTGAACAAAATCCGCTGTCGGCAGATAAGAATAATCAGCATTAGGCCGCTGCTGACCGGTAGCCTCCGCTTTGAACGCTTCAAAATTGCGCCCGCACAGCCACTGCAAAAGCGGGACAGTAAAGCCGCGATAGTTCATAGTCGCGTCAAGCTCATCTCCCTGCAAGTGGCTAGTACCATCAAAGAAGTGCTCACCGAGTATCCACGCTTCAGAATTTTCCTCTTTAACTGCCCTCCGCATAGCGCGGCCAACTTTATGCCCCAGCTGATGGCGCCCCCGCCGCCCTAGCATATTAGCCACGTCGATGCGCCAGCCGTCAATGCTAAAAGGAGGCCGCAGCCAATAGCGCATAATCGCCTGCTCTCCTTCATACATGCGCTCGCGCAGCAGCTGATTGGCGTAATTGAGACGCGGCAGTGTATCTACACCAAGCCAGCACTCATACTCATTAGGGTGGCGGCGGAATGTAAAAAAGTCAGCTTCCGGAGCATGGAGGCTGCGCTGGGCAGCTTTAAACCAAGCGTTTTGGTTACCGCAGTGGTTGGGCACTATATCCAGAACTAGGCGCATTCCCCGTCTGCTCAATTCCCGGCGCAGATCGATCAAAGCAGCGTCACCGCCCAAATGGGGATCGACGTGATAATAATCGGCCACATCGTACTTATGATTACTAGGCGCCGTAAAAATGGGATTCAGATATATGGCCGTGACCCCCAATTCCTGCAGATAATCGAGGCGGCTGATTATACCGGGGATATCTCCTCCCAAAAACACATGGTTTCTGGCTTTTGCTCCGCAAAACTGATGCCACTCCCATTTCTCCACAGCATCCTTGCCCACAAAATATTCGCCGTTTTTTACGGAAAGGGAATCGTCGCCGTTGCAAAATCTATCGGGGAAAATCTGATAAAAAACCGATCCAAGCACCCAATCTGGCAAATGATGCAGGCAGAGCAGTTTAAAATTCGTATAGTCCAAAGGAGTATAGCGCGTACATCCGCCCGCAGCCAGCCAATAGGGGCCATCGGCAGTAAACACCCAGAAACGGTAATCGAACTGAGGCACGTTAAGCGTTACCTCGGTTTCCCACCATTGCACCCCGGCCCGCTCGGAAGTCTTGTGCAGAGGCAGCATGATCTCTTCGCCCTCGGGAGTACAGCGAAGAAGCACTTTATATATAGCCAGTTCTGCAGACGCTCGCAGGCGCACGGTAACTGTCTCACCAAGCGCCATCTTGCCCAACACATATGGCGGCAGTGCGCTATGAAATATAGAATTAAGCAAATCGGCAGTTATCATTATATTTTCAGCACCATAGCCGGGCGAACACAGCCATAGCCTAAGCCCACACTTAATCCAAACGAATCTATATTGCCATCATAATCTATATCGCAAGCGCTGCAGGCTTTTCCCCCAGCTACATCAGAAGTACCTCCGGGAGAGCGCAGCCACCACCAGCCATATCCTTTTAGCTGGCGCTCTTCTTCTTTGTCGGTATCAAAGCGCCAGGCCCCATTGGCCACAGCGTAAAGCGTGGGCATACAGCGTCTATCGAGATCGTCGCGGAACAGACTGCGAACTTCTTTTAGGCTAAGCAAAAAAACGCGATCCTTAGTGGCATTGCCGGCAGAAGTATCGTATTCGTGATTGTCTTCATTGCTCAGTGTCGTTTCGAGTATGCAGTCCTGTTCTACATCGGAAAAAGCATTTTTTATAAAATTGCTGTTCAGCCATTTGCGCAAACTGCAGCTTTCCCAGGTAACTCCTTCTAGCTCGTCGTGATACGGGCGGCTGTCTATGCCGTAAAGGGAAACTACCATCATGCGGTTATACCCGCGGCGCAAGACTCTCCATTCGATAGGTGCTGGTTTGCCGTCGGACGTATAACAGTATCTGCCGAATTCAAAATGATCGCCCACCTGATAATTGCTGTACTCTGGTACAGATAATTTCTCCGTTAACTTCGAAGCGTCACTGAGCTGACGGCCACATTTCTTGCAATATACGCTGTCGCGATCATTTTTGGTTCCGCAGCCAGAGCAGATTTTGACATTAGGAAGCATTGTTGCGCAATGTTTGCAATATAAACTGTCAGTGTCATTATGCGTATGGCACTTGGGACATACGATAGCCGGTCTATCGCGCAATAAAGCCCCACAATAACAGCAATACCGCTCTTCATCTCTTCTGGTTTCCGATATCGAATAGTGCATACACAAAGCTCCTCTTGATCATCAGAGTGAGATCATCTGATTGAAACAAATCGATAACTATACAATTAAATAATAGCCAACTAAATTAATAAAAATTTGACAGAAGGAGTGCCGATCCCTCTATTATATTCGATATCATTTAGTTAAGGCTCGATGCCCCCTCTGTCGCAGCAGCGACATATCCCCCTCTCATCCTTTAGGTGGAGTCAGATAGGGAGTCAGATAGTTTCGCAAGTTAGCTGATCGCTAACTAAATAATATTAATGTATTATCAAAACAATATAATAAACGTAAAGTGACACTTATCCATGTAATAATGGTGAATATTTTTTATCATATATTTGTAAATAATAATTAAATTCTTCATTATATTATAACACAGGATCATATCTATATATATAATAATATACTACTATGGATTCAAAAGAAACGATATTGCTTTTAGAAGATGATAGTAGATTACGAACAGCTATATTACAAGTTCTGCAAAATGAGGGGTTCCAAGTAATAGCTGCTGATAATGCCGAAAATGCCATATCCGCTGTTTGCAGCGCTAACATCGGCCTGATAATTATCGACGTCCCCTCATCTGGCCTCAGCTATCCTGTTTCGCTTTCCGCTATGCTGCTGCCAGAGCCGAAAACAGCTGTTTTATTTATCACACCAAAAGATAACCGGCCCAATGGTCAATATGTCAGCGCTTCAGAGCTGTGGGCCTATCTGAGCAAACCATTTGAACCCGCCAGCATTTTGCCGCACATACAACTCTTAAGATCTCACAACCTGCACCAGCAACCAACGAAAGATCGCCAACAGAAACTGAAACTCAATGTCTCCACAGCGCTTAATAGCAGCCGCGCAGACACTGCGTCATCTCCTGCGTTAAGAACACTCTTAGACTTGGGAACTGCTTGGATGCACATCGGATATTGGCCCAGCGCCGCCCGAGTTTTTCAGCACCTTGCCCGGCAGGGAAGCTCTGACCAGAAGACCACATCTCTGCTCTGCTTAGCAGAGATAGCGCGTATTTTGCGCCGATATACAGAGGTACGCGCTTACATCACAGATGCCATCGCTGCCTCCTGGGTTCTCGGCCCCGCGTCTATCGCTAAAACGCGCTTAAACGGAGGTATCTGCCTAATGCTCGCTGAGCTGCCAGAAGCTAGGCACTGCTTAGAAAGCAGCCTGCGCATATTGCAGCAGCTAGAGCTTCAGCCGTACGTATCTAGGGCTGCCCAAGCCCTAGAAAACCTGCAGAACCAGCCCCGCGCAAACCCTGTGCCATTTTTCCTTAGCTGTGGTGATACCGCGGATAATCCCACACTCGCAGCAGATAACATGGCCATATCCCAAGTTTGCGAAAAAACAGTGTCCCCATACATGTCTTCCTCACCTAGCCCAATGCTCAAGGTCAGTTCTTTGGGAAAACTGTCAATATCATCTGCTACCTGCATACTGACTGATCAGGACTGGCTAACCAACAAAGCTAAATACCTGTTTATAATGTTATTATGCCATTCCAGCGGTTTAAGTGAAGACAAAATTCTCGACGAACTATGGCCCGGCAATTGGGAAAAAGGCAAGCAAAACCTCTATCACGCGACTTCGTGTCTGCGCCGCGCTCTAAAAAAACTGCTTCCCAGCCACAGTGCCTTGATTCAGCGCCGCAGTGGGCTGCTGTACTGGAAAGATACCGTTCCGCTCTGGTTTGACATCCGCGAAGTCCGCCGTCTGGCCTCCAAAGCGGACAATGCGGAAAGCGCAGACAGCTGGCTGGAGATTATCAGACTGCTTCAAGGCCAATTTTTGCCTGACTGCACGCTAAACTGGGCCGAAGCGATCCGCTCAGAAATGGCCTCGTTACAGCGCAGCGGCTTGCAATGGCTCAGTAATTATTACCTCCAGCGCCAGCAAAGCGCCAATAGCTTAAATTACGCCCGCTGTCTGCTAAAGATGGACAGCACAGACCAGCCCGCCTGCGAATTAGCGCTGCGCGCCTACCTTCAGCTGGGACAGCCCGACAAAGCCGTGCGTCTATACCAACGATTTAGCGCCAACTTACTCCGCGAGCTGAATGCCGCTCCTACAACAGCGTTAATTAAACTATACCATCAAGCCAAAATGGGATTAAGTTGCTGAACGCTCTTCGGCTGATGAAGTTTCGGTTTTGCCCTCTGCCGCACGGCGCTGGCGTTTAGATGCCCAAGCGCCATACCCTAAAATTAAAGCAGCAGTCAAAAAACCGACAGCAGCCATAATATACCAGATATCCCCTACCGAATTGGCATGGTACAAGCTTTTCGTCAGCGCGTCGGCATTTTGCCCAGTAACCTCAACGAGTTTATGAAAAGCCTCGCCCTGAGGAACAGCAGCGATATTCTCGGCACTCCAGCCGTGTTCATTTTGCAGCAGCTGACGCGCCAAACGATCCTTAGAAGCGAAATGATCGTACAGAGAAGGCCCAACAATTCCTTCGATTGTGCTGCCAATAGCAAACGACATCTGGCCCAATCCCAAGTACATGGCCTTCTTGTCTGCCGGAGCTAAATGACTGCCCACATATTCGCTGAATTTAGGACTGGACAGCATTTCACCCACACTGAAAACCGCCACCGATACCAGCGCCAGCCATCCGGTATTGGCCATGCCGATAAAGCATAGCGCCAATGATGCTAGGGCCGTTCCCAAAGCTATGCTGCGCAATATTTTCATCTTTGAGGACAGCCAAGCAAAGAAGAAACAGAAAAGCATAATCATCCCGGAGTTAACGTTGAGCAAACCTTCAGGCTGAATGCGCGTACCAGTCTTATCCAAAATACAGACAAAGCTCACAACTTTATTCTGCATATCCACCACGCGGGACACACTATTGACAATATCTCTGGTGTCCACCCAATCATCGAGGTGCAGCGGCAGAACATCGAATAAAGAGTTGAACATGAAATAAAAGCCGGTGAAAATAGCTAAAAACGATATTAATTCAGGACGCCACAGCTCATGCCAGGTCTCAGCTGCCAGACTTTTCTGGGCATTGCCCTGGGCTTTGCGCTCTGCCAAGGCAGCCAAACGCTCTTCTTTGCCCGGTTCCTTATAAGTGAGCAGCAGTAAAAAGTTGCAGGCAATAATGCAGGCACAGGCGATAAAAACGAACTTCCAGTCCATCTTGCGCATCAGACCTGCCAGCAGCGGGCCTAAAAAACCGCCGATATTGACAGTCTGATAAAAAATACCCCAGGCCATGGAACTATTTGAACGGTTAGTAGCTTTGGCCAAAGTACCCTGGATACCCGGCTTAAAAATCGCCGTTCCCGTGGCTAGACATATCGCCCCCAGCATAAAACCATAATAAGAATGCAAGGCAGCCATAATGAGATACGCGCAGATTTTAATGCAGGTCGAAACGCCTATCATCAGTTTATAGCCGTAACGGTCAGCCAAACCGCCTACAAAAATAGGAATTGTGCCCTGGAATCCCGACCAGACCATCAAAATTGTGCCGAACTGAGTGGGAGTTATGCCAAGCCCGCCTTGAGATATCGGAGACTTGGCATACAAACCGCAAACTGCGCGCACACCATAATAGGCTAAACGCTCGATCATTTCCATAGCCCCGACTATCCAAAAGACATAGCCTAAGCTCAAAATCGAAGCTATCAGCCCCAACTGTTTCACATCAGTGCTGCCCCACGGCCTGCGTTTGCTTATTCCCATACTAACACATCCCTATTATCCCAAGATCATTTAGTTAAAGCTCAATGACTTTGGAAATGTTGACTCATATACAATTATCGTCACAGTCATGCCCGCGTACAAGCTAACACACGACACATGCTAAACCGCGATTCCCCAACAGTCTTGGGCACCCCCTCTGTCGCAAGCGACATCTCCCCCTCCCATCATTTAGGGAGAGTCAGATAGTTTGCAAGTTAGCTAATCGCTAACTTAACGGGACTGATTTCCCCCTAGAGCTTTGTTTAGCACAGCAAAAACTATAACGCCGCGTCTGGGACGCGCCCTGACACGGCGTTAGTAAAATCATTGACAGCTATGATTTGCCGCTATTGCCTCTATTTTTAAACAGACGCCCTACCAGAGGGGGACCGCCCTGGGCAAAACTGCTCATACCGCTCGATGATGAATTAGAAGAATTATCAAAGTTAGAGCTGTCGCCACTGCGGATCTGCTTAGCTAGAATTTCAGACCACTCGCGTCGCTCGCGGTCATGTTTCTGCTGCAATTCATACAAAGCGCGCTGACTATTGTCCAGCTCGTTGCGCAAATTGGTGCGTTCTTCGCTGGCTTCGCGAATTAAACGATCTTTTTCGCGAGACTCCACTTCGTAAGCGGCTAATTTATTGAGCAGCTCACGATCAGCGACTCCAGACCCTATACCATTTTGTTTTTTCGCTAAGGCCGACTGCATGACTCCCATCTGGTTTTCATATTCGGCCTGCAAAGCTCCCACTTTGTCTTCATAATCGTTAAGCTGCGCCTCAATAGCGTCGCGCTCATTTTGAAGCCGCGCACACTGATCTCGGGACAGTTCCAGTTCTTGGCGCAGAGTCTCCATTTCGCTCTGCAGCTGCAGAGAAGACTCTTGCACTCCGCGCTCATTCTCGTTGCGGACTTCTTCTAATTCGGCGCGCAAAGCCTGTATTTTAGCTTGGAAGGTATTGCTGCGCTTCAGCAAACGGTTGCGCTCCATCTCCAGCTTATCGTAATTGTCCTGCAGCTCGCGCATCGAAGTGTTCGAGTTAGACGCAGAAGAAATGCGATCTGCTATTTCTTTGTTGAGAGAAGCTTTGAGCTCATTAACCCTAGCCTGCAAAGCATTTTCTCTAGCCTCATGTTCAGCCAGCAAAGCACCCATTTGCTGCTGAATCATCGCTGCATCATCGCTTTGAGACTGTGCTGCCTGCAATTTTGTTTCCAGCTCTGCGGCAAAGCTCTGGCGCTCGCTCTCTATTGTTTCTTCAGCTTGCTTAAGCAAATCATTGAGCTTGGCATTTTCTTCGCGCAAACCGGCTATGACATCTGACACGCTATCATTATTGGCGTTGAAGTCGCTGACCATAGCCTCCAATTCGCTCACGCGTTCCATTTTAGAGCGCACCTGCTCGGTTAGCTTTTGGTTTTCCGCTTTTAATGAATCTAAAATATCCTGCAGCTTGGCATTATCATCGCTCTGGCTATTTTTATACTGACTGAGCTGCTCTAACTCGGACTGCTTTTCCTCCAGTTCCTGCTGAAGCTTCTGGCACTCGTCGTGAGCTTCGTTGACAGAACACTCCAGCTCAACAATGCGGCTATTTTGCTCGCGGACTTTATCTTTTAAATCGCTGCGCTCGCTGAGCAGGTCCTCATTTTCCATCTCTTTATCTGTCAAAGAATGCTGAAGCTTATCGACTTCCTCTTTGTACTGCGCTTTGAGATGCTCAAACTCAGCCTGTTTCGTATCAGCTGCTTTAGCGCGGGCTACGTTTGTTAGCGATTCCTGCAAAACTTGCTCCAGCTCCGCCTTTACCCGGCTATGCTCTTCCTGTAACTCGTCGAGTTCAGTCTGCGCTTTGGCCCGGTCTTCTCCTGCCTGAAGCAGCTCTTCCTCAAGTTTTTTGCGTTCTTCGCCAGCTTTATCGCGCTCATCGCTGACTTTGTTATACTGACTGCGCAGCTCATCGACCTGTTTCTGCAAAGCAGCTAATTCTTCGCTATCTACTTCAGCAGGTGCCGGTTTGGATTTAAGCTCCTGCAATTCCTCTTGCACCTTTTTCAGCTCAGCTTTAACACTGTCATTTTCAGTGCGCAGATTGTCAGCCTCAAACTGAGCATCACCATAAAGCTGCGAAAGATTAGTATTCTCACTGCGCAGAGAATTATAGCTGATGGAATTTCGCTCGGCTTCCTGGTTCAGCTTATCGATCTGCCGTTTCAGATCATCATTTTTTTGCTGTATTTCTTTATAAGAATCGCGCGACTTTTTCAGCTCTTCGTGCAGCTTGTCATCCGGCATTTCGCTGTCGTCTAATTTTTGCTGAACAGACTGAAGTTCTATCTCAGTTGTCGCCAGAGTCTCGATAGCCTGATCCAGCTCTTCTTTGAGCTTATCCTGCTCTTTGAGCAGAGCTTCATGTTTCTTTTCATTTTCCGACTGAGTGCGCTTAAGCCCCGCTGTTTCTTTCTGCAAACCATCGATCAGCAAATATAAGCTAGAATTTTCCTCTTCGCACGTTTCATACTTGTCTTTGAGTTTATTATATTCTTCTTTTTGCCCGCTGACAAAAGCGGCTACCTTCTGAACCAGCTCATCGCCTTCAGCTTCGTCTGCCTCTATGGCGGAACGCAAATCTTCGAGAGGTTTTAAATCCGGAACACCTTCCAGTTGCCCGCGCAGTTTGTCAATATCGTCCTGCAGCTTAGATTTATCGTCCTGCAGCGCTTTAATTGTCTGCTCAGCCTCAGCTGATTTGCCCTGTTCCAGCTCAGTGGCATCGCGGAGCTGATCGTATTCCGTTTGCAGGCTGGCTGCCGTTTCGGAAAGCTCTTCATTTTCTTTTTCCAATTCGCTGACCCGTTTATCTTGGTCAGCCAGTTTAGCTAAAGCCTGCTTGCTTTCTTCTTGAGATTTTTCCAATTCCGAGCGGTACTTAGCTAATTCAGCGTTGACTTTTGCTAAATCATCGCGGGCCGCCTGTTCAGACTGCTCCAAGCGCTCGCGGCTGGAGGCCCGCACTTGATCTAATTCTTGGCTGGCCTGCTCGTAATCTTTTTTCAGAGAATCGTAACGCTTTTGCAAGCGTTCTAATTCTTCGCTGTCAATGTCCTCGCTGCTGTTAGAAGTACGCAAGCTCAAGTTAGCGACTCGATCATTCAAGGCTTGCAGGGCAGCGTCAAGCCGCGTTTGCAAAGCTTTTGTTTCAGCGCTGGGCGCACCAGTTCCCGTATGCAAGCCGCCGCTTTCCAATTTGGCCAAACGGGCTTCTATGCTGGCTTCAATGCTGGCCAGCAGCTGGTTTTCATCAAACCCTGCAGGACCGCGATCCTTAAGCTCAGTAACGGTGCGTATAATACGGGCCTGTGTGCGCGCAATAGGCTCCAGCATACGTTCCATAGTCTGGGCAATGTCATCTGCATTTGCTGCGCTGCCAAGCCCGTCTTCGGCTGCCAAAGGATGGCTGCGTCTGGCATAGTTTTCAGCTTGAGAACTACTGGGCAGACCTTTAGCGTCTATAGCGTCCAAATCATCATTCTCGAATTGCCCTAAACCTTTTTTATTGTGGTACGGATCGGGTACGCTAAAGCTACTGTCACTGTTAGGCCGGACAGGCGATCTTCTAGCAGCAGAAGGCATGTTTCTCGGCGGCATACCGTTGATGTTCCCCGGCCTGCGCGGCACAGCAGACATAGCGTCTGTTCTACTCGGCGGATTCATCGCATTCATAGCGCCGCCGCGATTGTCGACGCCGCGCCCAGGCCTCATGTTGCTGGCGTTTTTCCGTTGGGCATGACGAGACTTTAGCTCTTCATACTCGGGAGGCAAATGCTCCATAAGTTCCTGAACAACCCGCTGAGTCATTACTAGCTCGCCAGCCCGGCGCATAGCGCTGACCTTGCCAGTAGATATCCATTCGCGCACATCATCACCGCCGATTCCCAAAAGATCGGCTACTTCTTCAATAGACAAATACTTAGACATTGCCTTTTATATTTCGCTCTAATAATAAGTGTTCCTACCTATAAATTACCTTATAAATTACCTATAAATGCTAACAAACCGTTCCGCGTTTTACCGATTTTTCAAGTCAAGTCAAGCGCCAAACGCTATGAGAGAATCGGATGGTGACTTAACCGATGACATTAAACACAATAAGAGACAGAGCAACAAGGATAAGAGTAACAGTTTAAGAAAATGATTTGTCGCATATTACGAATTTGCTAATTATCATAATTACTGCAGTTTTAAGCTGCCAAGAGGCTTTCTTATGACAATTACTTGTAAAAAAGCATTCAATTTAGCGGTCGCTTTCACCGTCATAGCTCTGCTGAGCCTAGCTTGCACCCAGCAGCCCGGCAACACGCCCAATGCTGGCAATACGCTCAGCAACACTAACTATGCAGCGCCTAGCAGCGGGTCTATTCCCACACGTTTTGAAAACGTAACCGGAGTAGCCTTATATAGCGTCAGCGCAGAGCTCAAAGATCAGCTGGCCCTGTTAGCGGACAAAACACCTTTAGGCAGTGACCGTTTCTTCGTTCTGCTCAATCCTAAACAGCCCACTGAAGGCATATTGGTGCGTTCCCCTCAGGCTATAGATACCACGCCTGAATCGCTTTCCAATCACCGTCTAGCGATCACCGGCAATGTCATCACTATTGACAAAACCGATAGCGGTTTAACGGAATGTTTCGTCGAAAAGTACGGCTTTAGTTTAGCTGGAGACGCGCAAAAGCGCCCCATTTATATTGACGCAGAGATCATAGACGATCCCGACGCAAAAAAAACAGCTCCCCAAAATAATCAGCAAACACCCGTGCCTACAGCCGCAGAGACCACAGCCGCTGAAGCTACAGCCGCCCCGGCGGAAAGTTCACCAGAAGCATCTCCCTCTGCAGAAGCCGCCAGCATCCCCGCAGAGCAAATACCTGCCCCCCAGACCGAATCAGCAGGACAGGAGAATGCTGCCGCTTCGGTTCCAGCAGCTGCCGTTCCCGCCGAACCAGCCACAGCTACTTCCCAAACAGCTGTTAACGAAGCTTCTTCACCAGCTGCCGTTCCAGTCCAGGAAAAATCCCATAGCTTAAACGTCACCCCTATGGCACCTAAAGCCAAAGAGTCCAAACCGGCAGAAGCAGTATCTTCCCCAGCGGCAGCGGCTCCTTCTACGGCAGAGCAGCCTAAAGCGGAAACAGCAGCTAAAACGGCAGAGGCCCACCAAGAGACAGCCGTGCCCCAAGACATAGCGCCCACCGCCCAGCCGCTCAACGCAGCTCCCCTACCTCAGGATGTAGCCCCTACTTCCCAGCCTTTAGAATAGTTTATTTAGAGAGAACCCTAAGAGAGAGACCTTAGGGGGAGACCTTAGGGGAGTCAGATAGTTTGCAAGTTAGCTGATCGCTAACTAAACGGCATTAACCTATATAGCTAAATGACAGGTGCATATTATGAGCATTCCTAAACTTGAGACCAGCCAGCAAGAAATAACCATCCTCACTTCACCAAATCTCAAAGCCGATTTCGCTCCCTGGCAGCGCGACGAGCGCGGGCAGCAAGTCTTTATAAAGCTCACTCGCCAGGACGAGTGCGCCTACTTCTTTGTCGGCGAACACTGTCAGATGGATGCTGAGATGCAAAAGAATTTGCTGCGGCTTGTCAACGACGGCTGGAGCGTCAGCGGTGAGCTGACCCTGACTTTCGAAGGGCGCAATGAGCCTGACGTCGATCCCTACGTATATCAGGACGCTATCACCGTAGAATTGGGGCAAGCGCTGCTGCCGTTGGTCGATCCTCAGCAAAACGCGCCTTTATCCAGTCATCTTCCCGATGTTCGCGACAGCGTAGCGAAAGAGTTGGGCTTAGTACCCGCGGGAGTGCGCATAAAGGACAATCTCCGTCTATCTTCCAATCAGTACGCCATTCTCTTGAAAAATGCGCCTGTCGGCGTAGGGGAACTCTTCCTCGACCGCTATCTAGCTATCGGTACCCATGAGCAAATCAGCGAGCTTCAGGGCTGGACCACAGTCGATCCCACCTTCCGCCAACCAGCGAAATGGATCACTGCCGATTTTCGCGATAAAGCTGACGCCATTGGCTGTTTGGTATTGGGTTCCCTGCAAGTTATCATGCACCACATTCAGCGCGTCATGATCGCCTTCAGCCCCGAACTGCTGGGATTACAGGATACTTACAATCTACTGGCGCGCTTGCAGATAACTCATCCCGTTGTCATAGAAGATTTTGTCAGCAACCGCCCCAACCTGCGCCGCCTGCACAAAGTTCTGCGCGCGCTGCTTAGCGAACAGGTCCCAATTAAAGAATTAGTTACCATCTTGGAGTGCGTAGGGGACGCTCTGGAGGAGACTCAAGATGTTACTGAACTGACAGAGCGCTGCCGCCGGGCACTCTCCCGCCAGATATGCTGGCGCTATCTCAACAGCGAAGGCGAACTGCAGGCCCTGATGCTTTCCGACAATATCGAACGTGTGCTCAGCGAAGTTTCCGAAGATGAAGACACCGAACTAACGGAAGAGCTCCGCGATAAAATTACCAGTGCCATAGAAAACGCTTGGTTAGCCAACAAACGCCCGCCTGTCCTCTTCACGCTGCCGCAAAACCGCCCTCTGCTCAGCCGTCTTCTGCGCACATCCATTCCTCAGATACGCGTGCTTTCCACAGCGGAATTGGCCACCGGCGTCCGTCTCATCGTCAATGCCACCGTCGATATCAACGCCGTCTCCCCCGACAAAATGGGCGATGCTGAACCAGCTTCCCCAGCTGACGAAACAAAAGAAGACATGCCGGAGTTGGAAGCCCACAAGCCCACCCCTCCTGCACCCAAAAAAGGCCGCACCTTTATCAATGTCTTCACCCGCAGAAAGAACACCGATACAAAGAATGATTAACTAAATAAGGATTAACTTCTGATGACTCCTACTCTACAGCGCAGTTTTTCACGCCATACCGAAGATATTCGCCCGTGTGAGTTCCGTCTGGGTGCCGCTGCCAATGCGAACGGCTCCGCTCTGGCTATCTTTGGCAATACAAAAGTTCTGTGCACAGCAACTATAGACAAAGAAGTTCCGCGTTTTCAGAGCGAAAAAGGTCAAGGATGGCTCACCGCCGAGTACGGTATGCTTCCCTGCGCGACAGCGGTACGCAGTAGCCGCGAGCGCACCATGAGCAATGGCCGAACCAAAGAAATCCAGCGCTTAATTGGACGCAGTCTTAGAGCCTGTTTAGATTTAACAGCTTTAGCCGGATATCGCATTATTATAGACTGCGATGTTTTACAGGCCGATGGGGGCACTCGCACTGCATCTATCTGCGGAGCCTGGTTAGCTTTAGTGCAGGCATGTACCTCTCTGTACAGCTCTGGAGAGCTATCCCAATGGCCTGTAGTTCAGCAAATAGCTGCCATAAGCGTAGGGCAATTCCAAGACACGGTTATCGTAGATTTAGATTACAGCGAAGATTCTAGAGCTCAAGTAGATAGCAATGTGGTTATGAACAGCCAAGGAGAGTTTATAGAAATACAGGGAACCGCCGAGGGCAAGGCTTTTAGCCGGTCCCAGCTGGAACAAATGCTAGATTATGCCCAGCAGGCGATTTCTAAAATTCTCAGCCTACAGCGTCAAACTTTAGCTGATAGCCATATAACCTGGCCTCCAGTTTAAAGTCATTTAGTTAAGGCTCAATGTCGTTAACTTAAGGCTCAACGACATTGGAGATGTTTACTCATATACAACTATCGCCACGTTTATGCCCGGGTACAATCTAGCCTATAACATAAGCTAAACCTCGATTCCCCAACAGTCTTGGGTACCCCCTCTATCGCAGCCGTGACTTCTCCCCCTCCTATCCTTTAGGGGGAGTCAGATAGTTTCGCAAGTTAGCTGATCGCTAACTAAATGACATTAATTATTGTTAACAGCTGTCGCTAAATGCACCTGCAAGCCAATCGCTCAGCCCTTGTTTAATCGCTGCTTCGCTGACACCGCGCAGTATCAGCCGCTGCAGCGCACAGCGATGCCGCAGCGATTCTTGCAGAGTAACCAGCTGAGGCTGAAGCCGAGACGAACGCAAATTATCAGGGGGCACCGCGAGAGCACCTCCTCGGCGTTCCCCCTCCAAAAGCAGATATTTCCTGCGAAAGCTATCTGTCCACGCCCATATCGGAGGCAGATAGCGCGGAGCGCTTCCAAAGTATTCGCCCAATAGCACAAGGGAATGCTTAGTGTCGGCGCACACGAGACAAAGGCGTGGCAAATGATTAACACAGCAATTGTCGCAGTCATTAACCGCTCTCGGGAACCCTATCTGCGCCAGCGCTAGCCTGCACCATTGGGCTCCGCGCTCCAACATGAGCAGGGCAGCACAAGCCGCTTCCCAGCAGCCCAATCCCAAAAGCATCAATTTACTGCGAATTTTGAGATCAGCTACGTGCGTATTCAAAAAAGATTGCAATTGCCGGGCTGCTGCCTGCTCATAATCGCCAGCAGGTTCATCCCATCCCGCCTTATAACCGTTTTTCCACGAACAGGCAAACTGACGCGCTGTTCTTCTCGATATATGCGCTCTGCTGCCTTCAGCGGCTGTTTTCCCCTCTAGATGACACAGCAAAACAGTCGCCGCTATCCCTAAACAGTCGGCTAAATGCCATAACTGAGCTGCAGAAGGACGATAATCGCCCTGCTCCACATGGGCCAGCCAGCTGCGGTCCCGGCTGACGGCAGCGGAAAGCTCACGCTGGCTCAAACCGGCTTGCTGGCGGCATTTTTTTATCAGCTGTCCCAATGCCTTATCTGACATACCGAAAGTATGACAGATAAATATTACAAAGCTGTTAAAACAAGCTGAACAACATTTTAATATATTATTGCTATTTTATTAACTAAGTTCAGTCATTACTATTTTCCCTAAAAGCGAAGCATCTCCGGGCAAATTCACCGTTATATAATTATCCGCAGTACCAGTAACCATACCAGTTTCTGGCAGAAAGCGTTCGATCAAAACCGGGCGGCGCATACCGCGGAATTGCTCCAAAACGCGCTCTTTAAGGTGTTCCCCCAAAGCAATTATGCGCTCTACACGCTCTTTCTTTACATTCTCTGGTATTTGGTCTTTATAAGTGTCCGCCGCGGTGCCTGGGCGCCGTGAATAGGGGAAAACATGCAAATGATAGTAAGGGGTACGCTCCAAATAATCAGTAAGTATGGCCATGTCATCTTCGGTTTCCCCGGGAAAACCGACCATAATATCGGTGGTTATGCAAGCACCTGGCACGGTCAGGAATTCCCTTACAACTGCGTCGTATTCAGCTAAATTATAGCCACGCCTCATGCGCTGGAGAATCCTATCGCTGGCGTGCTGAATAGGCAAGTGCAAGTAGGGGCAAACACGCTCTGGATATTCCCGCATTAGTTCTATAATAGCTTTCGGAAAGGCTATCGGTTCTATAGAGCTTAAACGAAAGCGCACAGTTTTCGTATTTTCCAAAAAGCAACGCAGCAGATCGGCTAGGTCTCTCCTCGGGGTCAGTTCATGGCCCCATTTAGCTACGTGAATACCGGTCAGAACAATTTCCTTATAACCATCTAACTCTAAACGCTGCACCTGGCAAGTCAGATTGTCAGGATCGAAACTTTTGATCCTCCCGCGCACGTAGGGAACTATGCAATAACTGCAAAAATGATCGCAGCCATCCTGAACTCTCAGCAAAGCACGAGTACGATGCTGATGCACATCTAAACTTTTTAAGGTATCAATCTGGAAACCCTCGCTGCGCAGAATGTCCAAGATTGACGCGCTCTCGCTGGGCTGCATCACACGCACTCCCGCTGGTACTTCCAGCCCTCCCCGTTCGGTCACGCCGCAGCCGGTCAGAATGACCACCTGCGCTTCCTTTTGCCGTCGCCTCAGCAGCTTAAGCGACTTGCGATCAGCTTCGGCTGTAATCGTACACGTGTTGACTACCGCACAGTCAACGCGTTCGCCAGCAGGCAATTCCTGCCAGCCGGCGGCCCGAAGGAGCTGGCATAAACGCTCAGAATCGGCCTGATTGGCCCTGCAGCCCAAAGTACTGATTGAAAAACTATTGCTCATACAATTATATTTACACCACCAAATCGTTGTTTGCCAATGCCATTCAGTATAGCGAGTTAAATAGTTCGCAGGTTAGCTAATTGCTAACTCAATAACAATATTTTATTTGCCACTGCGCATTTCCTCGGCCACAATACTTTCCAACGGCTCCCCGAATTGCCCCGGTGCCACGCGCCGGCGGGAGACACTGGTATCTGGCTGTTTTTCAGAAATAACAGAGGCCGATTTAGGACGCGCCGAAGGCACATAACCGCGCACAGTGCTGCCTGCATGAGTGCCCCGAGGAAGTTGCCGCTCAGGAGTATGCTCCTTTCCTTTGTCGGTAGCGCCTCCAGCCTCAGCCTCTGTGGTTTCTACCGCTCTTTTGTCCCCGGGCTGCTGCTCTTTAGCCTCAGAATCGGCATGTTCCTCTGCTGTGCTCTCTTTAACATCTTCCATTCCCCGCACCGACTGGCGCTTATGAGTACCGGGGTCGCGGCGAGAGGCTTTTTTTATCTTCTTATTTTCCGCGTTATCGCGCTCGCTGACCGTACTGCGATCGCGTTTAACTTCATTGGTTTCTTCCCCGCTATCAGCGCGGTTGCTGCGCAGGGCATCCTGCTCCCGGGGCGCATTTTTCTCCCCGCCGCCAGCGCGTCTGCTGCGCAGGGCATCCTGTTCCCTGGGCGCATTTTTCTCCCCGCTATCAGCACGGCTGTCGCGCATTTTCCTAGCGCTGCCGGAGGTTTTATCCAGCTCATCCTCAACAATTTCCCGTTTATCAGCTGGCGTATCGGACTGCACATCATCTAAAGCTTCCGAAGGGGCAGGGATCACCTGCAGCGGCGGAACCGCCGTATCAGTTATAGGCTCCTCATCCACATCGTTCTGCGCTTCTCCGGCAAATACCGCCTTGGGAAGCGGAGGAACAGGTTCCTCAGCACTCCCTTGAGCCAGCGCCACCGATATGCCGCCTCCAGCACTTAAGCCATATATTCCCAGGGCGAATGCTAAAACGCCAATTCTTTTGCGCATCACAGCCTCCATCTAGCTATAGCTCGTAAATCAGATAAAACCAACTAGGACATAGACAGCAATCGTTCCTGCACATCATCACCGAAACGCTTATGCATCTGGGCAAAATACTCCGCAGGCGACAGCGCTGGATCGGCCAGCAGCGGACGCAAATCCATAGTCAATTCCAACATAGACGCATTATCGGCGTGATAAGCGTCATTGTAAGTAGCATTGCTTTGACGCCTGCCGAAATTGGCAGCATCATAGCTTTTACCGCCAGCTATTTGTGAATCATACACTCCCATTAAAGCCCGCATTAAATTAGGATGCTCCCCGACGTCGCAGATACGGCGATCGCTTCCCGTAAGCCAATCCAAACTGCGCCAGACTTCACATCCGTAAAATTCTTGGGGATAATAATCTGGTCCCAATTCGCGAAGCGCCTGCAATGTGCGCAGCAACGCCGCCACATGGCTGTCATGCCTGTCTGCCAAATTATGGGTGTATATTACCCGAGGCCGCATACAGCGCACAATTTCCTTTATATCGGCGCAAACTCTATCTTTAGCGGTCTGCCGCAGCTCCTGACTGGTATATCCTAAAGACACAGAAGCCACATACCCTCCCACTTCAGCAGCACAGCTCTGTTCTTTCAGCCTTACAGTGATCATCTGCCCGTCGCTGTAATCAGCATACGTACCCACTCGAGAACTGCCTTGCCCATTAGTGATAACCACACTGGCAAAATGACTGTCAGCACTCTGAAAGCACTGCAGGATACCCTGCCACATCATAAATTCTACATCGTCAGGATGAGCGCCGATACCTAAATGCGTCGTACCCGCCAAAATATTCTGCACTTCCACAGGGCACAAATTATCGGCGCTGCCTATGCCGGGCAAATATACAACGGCCTGCGGATTGGTCAATTTCATAGCTCTTTATAGCTCCCTAAATTCCAAATTTTATCCAACATATTTCTGCTAGGCTACGGTTCCCCAACAGTCTTGGCCCTTCCCCCTCTGTCGCAGCCGCGACATCTCCCCCTTCCGGCCTTATCTATACCGCTGTAAACTAACTCCTGGATAATAATGCTGCAATATCTGCTCCGCGCTCTGTCCGGACAAAGCCCGGCCTTGAGCGCCTTCCTGGCACAAACCAACTCCATGCCCCCAGCCGCATCCTCTAAACACGATCTGCTGCCCTTCCTTGGTAACGTAGAAGAAACTGCTTTGCAAACCTTCAGCGCCAATGCGCCCTCCACTTGTCAGCCAGCGCACCTTATCACCGCCTAAACGCAGCTCACCCAATTCCGTAGCTATTACCAATTCCATGACTCTGCCGCCTGGGGCACGTTTAGAAACGCGAATATCCAGACGCGATCCCAGGGCATTTTCCTTAACGCCCAGCATATAAGGAAGGGATACGCGCAGCCGCCGCAGCAAGTCCGGTGCCTCATAGGCTTTCCGCCAGCGAAAACGAGTAGCCTGACCGCAATAAGCCTGCGGCGGATTGTCGATAAAATCGCGCCAGCTCTTCTCAGCTTCACTCAGTACCAGCTGTTTCCGGCCCTGCTTATCTGTTTTTTCCACAAAACAATCAGCTACTTTTCCATTTAGATTAGCCAGCCGGGCCGTTCTGCTATCCTGCACTATGTCAGTACGCGCCTGCAGATAGGGCAAAGCCGCCCGTCCTGCCCAGACGTCCTGCGGAGCAGCTCCCCATCCCCCGCACACAGCGTGATAAGTTGCATCTATGGGTTTACCGCCATATACTAAAACCTGTCCGGCACTTTTAGAGACTAGGTCATTGACGATAGCACTTTCCCCCGCCAGGCCGCCATAAACCTGACAGTGTACGGAATCGCACAAATCAAAACCCTGAGCGCGATGCTGACCCAAATGCGTCAGGGTATAACTGCGAGCTACACATGTCATGGCCCGCAAAGCCTCAGGATGAAATTTCGCCGGTACCTCGCGAGGCACGACACCGGATAGATAACTTTCCAAAGGTAAAATGTTGACCGGCTGCACTTGCCCGGAATTTGTAGGGCGAAAAGACATACTGCCCCTGTACAGTGTGCTGCTAACAATCTCGTTCCCTTGGCAATAGAACAGTTCCACAGCTTCGTCGGGATGAGACGGATGTAATTCGCAACCAAAAGTCAAATTATCAAAATTGTCCCGCAAGCACCAGCCCTTAACTTGTGGGACAATGCTGTGGGCATCTGTCCGCCCAGCCTGGCAGTCCTCATACACAGCTCCTACCCACGGCACAGCTTCTAATACCAGCGGTTTAGAGCATAGCCCCCCGCCAATCCTCAGACCGCTATTAGCGCGCACGATCAGCTTATTCCCCGCAGCCAGCCCCACTTTTATGAGCTGCCCCGAAGTGCAAACTTCACCAATATGCACAGCCGAAGGTGGCAAATCCGGCAATTCTTCCGCATTTGCCCCAGCAGCACCGCAAATGGACAGCCCCAGGGCCATCCCTGCAATAAGCATTCTTCTGCTCAGCATATTTTACCTCGAGTTAAATAGCATTTAGTTAGAGTGCTAATCGCTTACCTCATGACTTAACTTCGCCTGGCGGCGCTCCACCGCCAAACGTATATTGCCATGAGCATCCTGCAGCATCTGTTTAGCTTCTTCCAGTTCGCTGCCGGTCAGCTCCGCGAGAATGCGCACTTGGCGGTCGATGAGCTTGGCGTTATTAGCAGCCACATCGACCATCAGATTACCCATACAGTGGCCCAATTTGACCATAACCGATGTCGTTATCATGTTTAAGGCCATTTTTGTCGCTGTGCCCGCCTTAAGGCGGGTAGAGCCGCGCAGCACCTCTGGGCCCACAGCCAGCAAAACAGGGTATTGCGCTTCCTCTAACGGAGTGCCGGGATTGCAGAAAACTGAGCCGGTAACCGCCCCAATCGAAGCCGCATACTTCAGCGCTCCGCGCACAAAAGGAGTTGTGCCAGAAGCGGATATACCGATAACCACGTCACCAACCGTACAATGGCGTTCCTGAAGGGCACATCCTCCAGCTTCCGCGTTATCTTCGGCATTTTCTACCGCCCGAATCATGGCTTCTGCGCCTCCGGCGATTATGGCCTGAACTTCTTCCGGAGAAGAGCCGAAAGTAGGTGGGCATTCAGAAGCATCCAATACCCCTAAACGGCCACTGGTTCCCGCGCCCACATAAAATAAGCGATGTCCTGAGGCCAAACTGCAGCGCACAGCTTCCGCTAACGCGGCTATCTGCGGCAAAGCCTCCCGCACCGCTGCTACGACTTGCCCGTCTTCGCGGTTCATAAGCCCGATTATCTCCATGATCGACATCGAGGACAAATTAGCGCTGTGGGGATTAGAAGCTTCCGTCAAAGAAACGGCCATATTATTATCTCACACTCCAAAATCGTTGTCTGTCTCGTAGCAGCGCTTCTCTAGACCTGAGCTAGTTCTCCTGGTCAGCAGAACGCTTGGCGGAAACGAACGTAAATTCGCCAAATGATTGCGCTGGCATTTCCAGCCAAACGCGGTGGCGGCGATCCTCCTTAACCTGCGGTTCTATACGCCGCCCTTCACGGGTACACAGCTGCCAGCTGCCATCAGCACCGGCATTTTCCAGTTCTTCAACGCGCACCTTAACAGCTTCGTTAGCAATACTGTTGAAAATAATGCGCGTGCTGCCGTCCGCCAGACGCACCCAACGCCGCTGCACCGCAGGCTCCACCATAATAGAATCCAGCCAGGCCGGGCTGCGCATAAGCAGTCCGGAAAAGCGAATTCCAAACGAATGCGGCCCCTGGCGCAGCAAGCGCGGCCCCGCGACCAGCTCAGCATCTACATATGGGTCTTCAGTAGCCCCATCCAAACTGACTTCAAAGATTTTATCACCGTCAATGCGCATTTGTACGGCGACTAGGCCTCCGCTGGCATCGCGTTTTAAAAAGCTCAGATGAAAATAGTAACTGTCTTCGCGATCCACGTCAAAACGCATCCAAAACATATTATCGCGCCCGACCACCGCTAAGCGTCCCGGAGTTCCACCGGGATACTCGATATCGTGAACGGTAAATGATTTTTCAACGGCCCGGCCATTTTCCAGTTCAATAACCAGCCCATTATTCGCTTTTCTTATATCAGCAGCATCCAGCCAATGGGTATAGCCTATTAAGCCCAGCTGACGGCGCGTCCAGCTCCTTACGGCTCTGGGTATAGCCCCGGTTTTATAGGAATTGGCATTAATGGCCGCGCAGCCCGCTAAATCTCCGTAAATAGAATTTCCAGTTGCCAAATACGCATCGGCCAGATTTTCCACGACGGCAGCAGTCGCCAGAGGCGATTCCAATTCCCTCTCAGGCCGCGGAGCATAATTATGGGGTACCTCATCGAGCATCGCTAAATGCGCCAGCAGACCTGATGCCTCTGCGCAGGCCGAACTGATAAAATCTCTATTGCCCAACAATTTTCCCGCGCGCGCTAAAGCGCTGACGCAGTACTGACGCTCTACGATAAGAGACATTCCCGCCACCTTTTCGTCGGAATCCGGCAGCTTATAAGAACGCGGCTTTCCTTTAACAGTCATGCGGGAAATATGAGCGCCAAAGGGATAGCGTTCTGTCTCCGATTCCAGCAGTGCGCTAAGACCCTCGCAAAACTTGGCTATTTTTTGCCGGCGCTCTGCCTGGGGATGCACCTGCTCTAAAGTTATCCAGGCCAAAACAGCCTGGGCTACGACATCGGGCTGACCATCGATCCACTCGGGTTCCAAGCGTCTATGTATCATGCTTTTTTGCCCATATTTGTCCAGCCAGCTGTCCAAAAAAGCTAAATCTTTATCGGCTTCTTCAGCCCAGCGCAAAGATTCAGAACGGCTGCCTGCCAAAGCCCGGGAAGCTTCAGCTTTAGCGCGGGCAACAACCGCAATATCGTAATTATCCCCCGAGTTCCGGGCGTCTGCTGACAGACGGCGCAAGTAATTGCCCACTGCTTCTGCAGGAACATCGCCGGGAAGCACTTCTTCGCAGGCTGTACGGCATAAAAAAGCCCTTTCTGCCAAAGTCACCGCATGTTTCTCGGTGCACAAACGGCGTTCTCCGCCGCCAGACGTATTCCGTCCTGTCTCTAACGTTCCATTTGCCTTGGTCTCAGATACTGTCAGCAACAGCAAGCTCCACACCAAAAGCAGGCTCAAAGTCAATTTACACTTATTCATATCTCTATTTACTCTCAGTGCGCCTCTTTCCAAACAGACGCTAAAAAAAACGACTTCCTTTGCCGCTGAAAACCATCCCCGCCAATACGCCCTACTAAGGCTATTCCTGCAGTCCAGGCAACAGCAGGGCGCGCACTTCTTCTACAGTCTGCGTCTGCAATGCCGGTTCGATGGGAGCGGCCTCGGGCAAATCTTCTTCAGCATCCTGCTTTTTGTTAGCTTTCGTACTGCCTGCACCGATGATAAATCGGCCGGAGACTCTGCCCTGCGCTTCAACTTTGCGAGAAGTTAGATCGATGACAACCCTCTCGCTCATCAGCCACTCGTTAGGCCCCTGTTCAAACCGGACGTTACCCTTCATGGTAATCTTCCTATTGACGGCATCGTATTCCGCAGATTCCGCATAAGCTTTGCGGCCTTCACGTTCAACCGCCACAGTGCCGAGGGCCGCCGCCTGCTGTTCCAGCCAGTTATAGGTAATCGTCTCGGCGCTTATAGATGCCGTATGCCACGCTTTATTCTCGCCAGGGCGCCGGTCTACTAACCGGGCCTGGCCACGAAGCTGAACTTGGTGCTTGGAAAAATCAGCAATCATTTGGGAGCCGGTAGCTACTGTGTCAGCATATACGGCTTTAACATGTCCCTGCAGATCAGCTTCCTGCTTTTTCGTAAGATATCGGGCAAAAGAAGCCGTAAGGACAGCTCCTTCATAGCATATCTTGACATTGCCAAGCAGGCGAACTTCGCCCCTATTCTCATCATAATCTATAGTATCAGCAGTAATTTCCGCCTGACCTTCGGCAGGCTTGGCTGCTTCAATTCCGCTGCTTCCCAACAGCACAATACACAGGCAGAATCCTATCAGCAAACTTAGCTTCTTCGCGATTGCACGCATAGCTATAAGCGTCTCCTAAGTTCAAATGACGGCAGGCTAATTAAAGTCAGTGATTACCCGTCGGCTCATCTCGTACATGAGCACCGAACCCGCTACCGCTACATTGAGAGATTCGCAATTTCCTTCCAAGGGAATAGTTACTTCTACAGCAGCAGCCCCGCTGGCTTCTGCGGATACACCGCTTACCTCGGCCCCCAGCAGCAGAGCAGCCCGATTGGGAAATGTTGTTTGGGGCAAAGACACGCCGCCATGAGCCACTGCAGTAATTAAAGCAAAGCCCCCCTTCTGCAGCGGTTTCAGCCATTCTGAGATCTCGCCGCCAGCCGAGAAACGCAAAATGGGCAAGGCGAAAACCGCCCCCGCAGAAGAACGGACGGCCCGGGCATTAAAAGGGTCGGCACCGCCCAAACACAAAGCGCCAGCAAAGCCAAAAGCCCGCGCACTGCGCAGCAATGTTCCCACATTGCCAGGGTCCTGAATACCCTCTAAAACCACTATACGCGCACAGCTAAGCAAATGCTCCCAGGTATAACTCGGCAGCTCAGCGACAGCCAGCACACCCTGACTGGTCTTGGCCGGAGACAGCTGCTCCAGCAGCTGCTCCTCAGCCTCATACACCTCAGCGCCATTTTTTACCGCCGCTGCCGCCAGCTCGCTCCAATAGTGTTCCTCCCTGGCACGGCAGAGGAGCAGGCGTACTGGAAAAGCAGAATGCAGCAATTCAGAGACAACGCGCGGGCCTTCAGCTAAAAAGCATCCGATCCGCTCGCGCCCAGCTGCAGTATGGAGAGCGCGTATGAGCTTTACGCGTTCATTATGACGGCCGAGCAAAGGAAAACTCATGAGAACTGCCGCTCTTCTATAGTTTGCAAGACTTCCTCAACGCTTACCGTACTGTTTCTGTAAGTTACCGTATCTTGGCGCTGCAAATGGCGTCCTCTGCGGGTTTCAGTCTGGCCATTAACTGCGACTAAGCCTGCCTGAATTACCATTTTCGCTTCTCCGCCACTGCCCACCAGATCGGCGATCTTGAGAAATTGCCCCAGCCGTAAGTCCAAATAATCTTCTGAGCGCTCGGAACGCATAACGCCCTCCATAAGGTAAGCCATGTAAACAGTGGGTCGGTTACCCCACAAAACCGATGCCGGCATCTCCGTCGGTCAGCATATCAAACCCTGAAGGCATGAATTCCTCGGCGTTATCGTGCCCTTGCGACATAGCCTTAATTTTTCCGTGGAGTTTCTGCATCCGCACATTGCCATCTTTTAGCCCCAGTACCCCGTTTACGATATGGTGGGAGTTGGTTTCGCCAACATACAGATATAAAGCATCTAAAGCTTCTAAAATGGTCTGCGTCGCCGCCTTCATTTCATTGCTGACTTCTTCAACGCGCTGCGGCAGGTCTTTGTTAGGGTCTTCAAAATGCGTAAGCATGTATTGAGCCATCATGTCCGCATTAAAGGTGTTATCTACAAACTGGCGGTACACAGCAATCTCCTCGGCAAATTGCTCTTTGGAAATGCGTCCTTCTGTGGCTGCATCAACCGCCTTAAACAAACGGCCCAATTCGGGGGTGACCATTAATTCGTCGCTGCCCCCTCCCATGCCGCCTTCTTCGCTGTAAGATACCGTGGAGGACGAGGCAAAGCCCATACTGTCAGCATCGAGCAGACGCGCTCCGCAGCTGCTACACTTGCGGCTGCCCCGAGGATTAGCTGCGCCGCACTGCATACAGTTAATTTGATTTAGACTATCACCCATAGCCAGCAGCTCAGCGCTGGTATCAGCAGCCTTCTCAGCGCCTGCCACCAACAATTCAAAGGCCTGTTCTATAGCTGCGGCATCACCAGCGGCCCCTTGTTTGAACAAATCAATCGAACGGAACTGTTCCAGGAAACCTTCTTGCATAACTTCCACGTGAGCGTCGATTTCCTGTTCGCGATCATTGGGCAGAGCGGCCAAAGCCTGGATCCGGCGCACCGTCGCATCGAGGTTATCGGCAAAAATATCCAGCATCCGCAGAAAAGCTGCAGTTTCCAGACGGCCATTCTGCCAGAATTTGGCCATGTTATAAACGTAATTGGCCTGATACATGCGCGTCGGCCCTTGAATTAAACGGTGCTTGCTGTACAGCGACAGATTCTCGCGGATGCTTTTAGCGTACTCGACAGCGGTCTGCATTAGTCCCAGGCAATATTCTTCGCCTTCGCTAACTGAAGATTTAACGGTTTCCAGTGCCTCAATGGTCTGACGGTATGCGTACATAAGATCAGACTTGTACTCGCTGTCATCATCAGAGCGTTTGTCCATTTCATCATAGGCGCTCTGAAATTTATTGATAGCTTTATCGATGGTCAGCAAATAGGCTGCCTGAGAGATTTCCTGAGCATAAAAGCGCTTTTGATCGCGGTAAATGGCGTTAATCGCTGGCATATCCGTAGGGCCAGAGACCGCACATTCAGCCAATTCATAATAATCGATCGTCTGGCATTCTACAGTGAGGATACGCCCTAAGCGCATCACCAGCTCTTGATATTTTTCTTCTGTCTTATTGTCTGCATATTCCAGAAGCTGAGGAATAACGGTGGCCAGATCGTCCATGGCGTCATTGAGGATTTTAATGCACTTGCGCTGGCGCTCAGCAGCCACGGGATTCGCGGAAATAGGAGCTTTGTTGAGAATGAGAGACCGGGCACCTTCCATGGCCTGACTGCGTTTTTCAATTACCGACACATATTCATCACGGGATAGCTGATCGGCATGATAACGGTTGAGATTACCGAGAAATTCCATACTGGACGGAGCTAAAAATTCAAAAGAAAATTGCAGTCTGTCGCTCATTTTAACCTCCCCAAAAGGCGAAACAATATCTAAACATATTTAGATAAAAGTAGCAGTCTTCCTGTTGCCAGAGTATCAAACAAGCGTTACAAACAAGCGTAAGTTAGCAGCCGTTTTCTTGCACGCTGCTGCCGTTTGTGTCAGCAGAATCTTCTCTCGCCTGGCCTTCCCGTTTTTGCCGCCGCTGCATCCTGGCCAGCAGTTTGCGCAGGCTTTCCGACGGCGCTCCCAAATCTCTTCCCTCGGGTTTCTCTGCTTGAGCTGCGCCCGGCTCACTTTCCTCCCCATCCAAAACCATCTGAGTCATTTCGCCAGTGTGGGGCTGCCCGGCAGCAGGCGCAGCCTTAGGATCAGAAAACAGCTTAGGCAAATCTTCTAAGCTATTGAGCGCAAAATAGCGCAAAAATTCAGCGGTAGTGGCATACAGTATAGGCCGCCCCGGCCCTTCGGCCCGGGCTGCTTCTTTAATCAAGTGCAAATCTTCGAGCTGGCTGAGCACCCGTTCGCTCCGCACCCCCCGATAAGTATCTATGACCGCCTTGGTAATTGGCTGATTATAAGCAATTACTGCCAGGGTTTCCAGCTGAGCGCGGCTGAGCCTGACGCGGCTGTGAACGTGCAGATAGCGCTCCACCCAAGGAGAATATTCGGCAGCAGTTACCAAGCGGCAAGCCCCAGCGATATATTGGAGCCGAATACCTCGCTGCGCCAGGAGCAGCTTCAGAATTTCTAAATCATTCTGAACCACAGAGACAGGCCAAGAGCACACCTGCGCCAGTTCGGCGACATCAACAGGCGTCGCTGCCGCAAACAAAATGGCCTCGAGGATTGCCAAACGCTGCCGGGGATCACTGGCAGCCTGAGCCAATTCTTCAGCCGCCAATTCTTCAGCCGTAAGTCCGTCTCCTGGCTGTTTTTCCCCAGCTCCTTCATCTTGTATGCTGTCTAGTGTTCTATCTTGTGCGCTGTCTTGTATGCTGTCCTGTGCCGTTTCTGACAGCTGCTGATCAGATGCCAGCAGCAAAGGCTCAGGATAGGCAGATGAAGCGCTGCCTAATTGAGCCGCGCATTCCGGCGCGATCGCGGTCAGCTGCTCTATTAAGCGCCCTGCCAGCTCTTCACTGGGTAAATCAATCCAATTTTCATTCATGTCCAGAAACTTTCCGAATGCGTATTTCTCCTGCGGTAGTTTCCTGAGAAACGGTAATTCTGCGTTCTTTAGCCAGTTCCAGCAAAGATAAAAAAGTGACTATTACCAAATCGCGCGAAGGCTTTTCCCCCAGCAGATCGGAAAAATTCACCTCAGCTTTCTGGCTGAGTTCGCGCCAAATTTGCTCTATGCGTTCCGGCACAGAAAGCACAATTTTAGCTACTGAAGCAACAGAACGCGGAGCGCGGCCTGTGCGGGATAAACGCCGCATAGCCCGCACCAGAGAATCTAAACTCACCTCTAATTCAGGTTTAACGGCGCACAGCATAGGTAGCGGCCTGGGATAGCAGGATAAGCTAAGTGCCTCTCTGCGTTCCAGCCATTTAGCCGCTTCTTTAATGGTTGCGTAATCTGTAAGTTTTTTCAGCAGAGAAGTTTCCGCAGCTCCATCTGATAAATAAATATCGTCGCCAAGCACGTCCTCGCCGCCCTGCTCTTCAGCTTCGGTATAAGGCAACAGCAAGCGGGACTTCAATTCCAGCAGCTGAGCAAAAACTACCAGATAGGAACTTTCCAGTTCCACATCTAGCTTGGGCATCGCCTGCAAATAAGCAAAATACTGCTGAGCCACCTGAGCCAGAGATATTTCCGTCAAGTCTAGCTTGGCTTCGCGCACCAAATGCAGCAGAAGATCGAGAGGCCCTTCAAATTGCTCAAGATGAACTCTATAAGCCGAACTGGCGATTTCCATCGCTGCTTTTAGCGCAGGGGCATACGCCCCACCAGCACTTCCATAAAGATACGGTAAATAGGGCCTAAAAGCGACGAGCCCAAGAAATAAACTACCAGCATTAAAGCATACAAAGGCCACATGCCCCAGCCATTTTCGATATCTTTCATTTTATAGGCAACGCTAGCCGGCATTATAGCCTGTACAACCTTCCAGCCATCGAGAGGGGGAAATGGAATCATATTAAAGATGAACAAAGCTATATTAACGCCAGCAAAGATAGTAAAAGCGTCTTCAGCAACTGGCAGCGCGGCCAGCACCCCAAATTTGACGGGCAGACCAGCGCAAAGCGCCAGCAGAAAATTGCACAGCGGGCCTGCCAACGCGACAATAGCTCCGTCAACGATAGGAGAGCGCATGGCCTCGGTGCTGAACCGCACTGGTTTTCCCCAGCCCACGACTACTTTGCCTCCAGTGAAAAACAGGCTCAGCATCAGCACAGCAGCACCCGCGAAATCCAAGTGCTTGAGGGGATTAAGGGTTAGGCGGCCTTCGTATTTAGGAGTGGGATCGCCCAAAGCATTGGCCATATATCCATGCGCCAATTCGTGGGCGGCAAAGGCGCACAAAATGGAAATAAAACAAAAAATAAATGCGAGCAGATAAGCAATATACATACTAATTAGTTATTATAATTTCCAATACTAATATAATCCACAGATAATAACAACAATAATAAAAGCAATAATAGCAATGTGGCAGAATGCAGGCAACATCCTGCTACATTGGACTTTCCACATTGTGGCTCTGGTAACCTTTAGGGGCAATGTCATTTAGTTAAAGCTCGGTGATATTCATTCTTTAGGAGGAGGAGTCAGACTGTTCGCTTGTAAGCTGATCGCTAACTAAATAATATTATCTATACCATTTGTTATCTCGTATGCGGGCATGAGCGTAAAGGCAGCAGAGCAGCTGCCCCAGACTGTTGAAGAATCATAGCGCGGGCTTCTTCATGTGTGCTAATTATGCCCTCAGCCTGAGCGATCCAGGACAAGCGCAGGATTTTTTTATAAAGCGGGCCGGGATTAATGCCCAGAGAGAGCAAAAAACGCCCATCTACTAAAGGAACCAGCGCACGCCATTTCTCAAAATACTCAGCGATAAGGCCTGAGGCCTGCGCGTCAGCGCTGCAATACCATAAAGTCAGCAAACTTACTGCATCTATTTTCACCAATTCATAAGCCCGTTCAGCCCTGCCGCGCTGGTTATCCTGGACAGTGCGCTGCAGGCTAACCGCCCGGCGGCTTCTCTTATATGCTTCTTTTTCGTGGGCCAGAAACTGCCAGCGTTCCAGCCACTGCAAAGCAGCTTTTTCCGGGCAATCGCTCAATAAAAGATTTAAAAACAATTGGAAACGTTCTTGCTCCGACAGCGGAACACCTAGAGGATGCTGTTCTGAGGTGTGTTCCTGAGCGCGCAGCATACGCTCTCTCACTAGCTCCCAGCAGCCGTCAGGCAGTCCCAAAGCCGAGGCAACTCCCAGTTTCTGCAGCATATCCCAGCAGGACACCGCTTGCTTTTCCCGCAAAATAAGCCTTATTTCCCGGCCTATCCTAGCCGGGCTCACCGTATGTAAGGCTTCGGCGGCCACAGCGTTGCGCAAAGCCTCCTCAGTGTCGGCAGTTAAGCGCCAAGCACAGCGCACCGCATATTTCACTGCCCGAAATATGCGGGTAGGATCATCAGTAAAAGAGCGCTCATGCCAAATGCGCACCAGGCCAGCCTGCAAATCCTCATATCCGCCACATTCAGCCAGTTCTCCAAAACCGGCGTCATTGAGAATGGCCGCTAGAGAATTAGCCGTAAAATCGCGGCGGCGCAGATCATCCTCCAGAGAGCTGACGAACACTTTAGGCAAAGCGCCGGGAAAGGCATAAATTTCCCGGCGCGCCTGCACTACATCCAAAACTGTTCCCTCTACGTCTATCGACGCAGTCTGGAATTGCTCATGCACCGTGAGCTTTCCAGGTAGATGGTCAGACAAATAACGCGCATACCCTTCAGCATCTTCCAGCACGACGATATCGATATCGCGATTCACCTGCCCTAAAAGGGCATCGCGCACTAGGCCGCCAACCACAAAAACCCGCCACGTAGTGCCAGCCAAGGCGCTGCAGCGCTGCAGCAGCGCATAAGTATCAGCCGCTAGCTCACGCAGAATTTCAAATACATTAACGTCCGTATGAATGCGCATAATGGCCTTAACAATACGCCGCCTGCGCAATGCGACCTCTAAAAACATGCCTATAAACGCCTCTTATACTACTAGTATAATACAACTAAATCGCAAATTAAAAAAGGGGTTTAAATGCGCGAAGTGAATAGTATATTTATTGGGCGTAAAATAGACACAAAATTGGGTACAAATAATAGAGCTAACCCCTACCCACAATCAAGACAAAGCGAGACATCATAGTATATGATTACTAATAGTCCTTCCTTAGATAGTTATGAGCAGGCTGTTAGGTTATATATAATAACAGACAGCCTTATCTTCCGTGAACTATTTGCCCTATGGATCGACGAACACTGCGAATGTCTAGTAGTAGTGGGCTGTTCCGGCAGCGGCAGACAGTCATTTGAGCTCATTGAGCGCAATAAGCCCGATGTCATTCTCATCGACTTTAACTTAATTAACAATAATGGATATGAGACGTGTCGCGAGCTTATAGCCCGCTGGCCGGACATTAAAATTATCGCCATTGCCAACGACGCCGATCCGCGCACAGCGCTCCGCGTTGCCAATATCGGCGTAGCCGCTTTGTTAAATAAGTCCATCACCACTGTCAGCTTAGTAGATACTATCTTGACCGTCCATTTTGATGGTAAAATTCTTCAGCCTTCTAATATCGTTATACCAGAGGACATACTGACAGACAGCGGGGAGATGCCGCCTGCCGTATCTGCGAATCCCAAAGAAAAAAAATTAAGCCGGCGCGAATTTGAAATACTCACTCATATTACCAATGGGGAAACCAACCGCGACATTGCCAAAAAGCTGGAAATATCCGAACATACCGTGCGCAATCACATTTCCAATATCTTCCACAAATTAGGTGTGCGCAACCGCACTGAAGCGGCTATGCTGTCCTTAAAAGATATTGAAGTTTAATCGCCAGCAGAGCTGCCCTCCCCAGTTCGGCTGAACAGTGACTCTTATTATAGGCTGGACGCAGGACTTATAAATATGCCTGCGAAGGTTTTGTATTGTGCGTTTTTGGTGTAAAATAGCTGGTTGTTTAATATTGTCTAGTGCCTTGATGGCCGGGGCCAGCCGCTGGTGCTGGGCAGGCATTCCCGAGGAGACAGGCAGCGAAAGCAGTGTTTATGCCCCTGGAACTGCAGTACCTCCCCAACAGACGCTTTCGGCAGCCCAGCCCAAGCTCGCGTCTCTGCAGGCTTCGCACATTTTGGCCGATAAAGTCATCGCCGAAGGCGACACTATAATCGCCGAAGGCAATGTAGCTATTATCATTGAGCAAGCCCGGCTCATGTGCGATAACCTGTCCTTAGACAGGACTAGCGGCAATCTTGTAGCTACCGGCGACTGTCTGCTCTACTGGGGCAGCAATTTCGTAGCCGCAGACTGGCTGACTTACAGCCCTGAAGATCATACAATTATTATCCACAATGCCAGCGGTCAGGCCCGCGACCTGGGTCTAGGTTCAGGGCCATCTGACGCGGGCATTATCTTTTGGGCCGACACCATGACTTGGACGCAGGCCAAAACCGAATTTCAGAACGTAACCCTGACCACTTGCGACCGTCCCACCGACGATCTGCACTTTAAGCTGACCTCCGAACATTTGACGGTCTACCCAGAAGATCGCCTCTTTGCCGACAAAGCCAGCATTTTCCTCGCTGGCCATCATGCTCTTACTTTGCCTTCGCTCAATATGGACCTAAACGCCGACAAACGCATGGAGCGCAGCATCGTTCCCCGCATCGGCAACAATTCCGTAGATGGCTGGTACATCCACGGAGCTATCCCTTATACAATTAATAAAGACAACTATGGCGCTGTGCTGTTAGGTTACAATACTAAAACCAGCATCGGTTTCGGTTTAGAGCACTGTTACCGCTTCAGCAACAAAGGCCAGGGGGTAGCTTATTACTATCGCCAAAGCGGGCACAATACCACGCAGCGCTATGAACTGCGCAACAACGTTTATTACAATTTTGATGACGAAAATGAGCTGACCTGGGATTTTAAAGCCAATAAGACCGAGATTCCCAACGAGCGCCTCTACCGCAACATAACTTCCAATCTGAATTTCCGCCACAGAAGCGAACGCGATACCCTTTATATTTCCCACAATTACAGCAGCAGCGCCAAAAACACTTATAACCACAATCTGCGTTTCTACTACAATGTGAAACTGACTCCGGAGCTGGCTGCTTTAGTTAACGCTGACCTTTCCAACACCGTAACCTCCAACAGTTCGGGAACTAAATTTCATTACGCCGCCGGATTGCGCCATACCAGCGAACTTTTCGACACCGATCTGATGATAGAAAACACCAGTGGGCACTCTCTCTACCATTTGAATCGCAATCCCGAGTTATCTCTGCGCAGCCATCCTATTTTTATTGGCGATGTGCCTTTTATGGCTACAGCAAGTTTCGGCAATGTCTATGAGTATCCCAGCGACGTGCACACTGCGCGGACCGAGCTAACCTTGCAGATACCCAATCAGGTCTTCGATTACGGCAGTGGCAAAATCACAGGAGGAGCCGGTGTCCGCCAAATTTTTTACGGCACAGGGCATTCCATGTATGCTTTGGCCGCACAGGCGGGCTGGATGCAGAATTTAGGCAATTTCAGCACCTTGCGCTTAGATTATAACTGGCTACAGCCTTCAGGAGAGACACCGCTTCAGCACGATTTATACCGCGGCTATTCTAACATTACTGGCGGTTTAGAATTCTTCCACGACGATATTTTCAATTTAGCTGTAGTGGGAGGATACAATCTGCGCCAAGACCGTTTCCAGAATATCACTCCGCGCCTAATCGTAAAGCCGGACAAGCACTGGAAGTTTATTATAGGCTCAAATTACGACCCCAACAATTCTCAATGGCGCTCTTTAGATTCCAATCTCACCTTGCAGCTAGCCGATAATCTCACCGTATCGCATTGGAGCGTTTACGACTTGATAAATAATCGCTTTACCTATCAGGATTATCAGCTCAACTACGATGCCCACGACTGGATCACCAGCGTAATCTACCGCGGCGTGCAAAAAGAGGTATATTTGCAGTTTAGCCTTAAAGCCTTTGGCCTGCCCAGCAGCGATTTAGGGCCTGACGCCACTAAACCTATTTTGCCGCGGACTCTGCCCAATGCCTTCAATATGCGCCGTTAAGAGAATGCTTCAGCGCTATCTACCAGCGATTATGGCTATATCTGTGGCTCTGGCGCTGCGGCAGTTCCAAGTTTATACATAGCGAACGTGAATCACGCGCAAAACATGTTCGAACCCGGCGTTGCGGCAGTTCTGCCAAGCGCAGCATCTGAGCGCAGCGAAGCGGGCAGAAGCTAGCGCAAGCAAGCCAGACACTGAGACTAAATAAACGGCTTTATTATTGAGAAAATTTTACAAACAAAAAAAGAGCCGATTGCTCAACCGACTCTTTTGGTACCGAGTACGGGATTCGAACCCGTGATTTTCGCCGTGAGAGGGCGACGTCCTAAGCCCCTAGACCAACTCGGCTTTATTGGCTGCCGAGGAAGGATTTGAACCCTCGCGTACGGATCCAGAGTCCGCTGTCCTACCACTAGACGACTCGGCAACACTATATTCTCAAGGGGTATTCCCTCAAGAACGCGAGAATTATACAAAAGTTTATTGGATATGTCAAGCTGGCAATGTCATTTAGTTAAGACTCAATGTCATTTAGTTAAGGCTCGATGACATTGGAAATGTTGACTCATATACAATTATCGCTACGTTCATGCCTGCGTATAAGCTAGAGCATAACACAAGCTAAACCTCGCTTCTCCAACAGTCTTGGGCACCCCCTCTGTCGCAGTCGCGACTTCTCCCCCTCCCATCCTTTAGGGGGAGTCAGATAGTTCGCAGGTTAGCTAATCGCTAACTAAACAACATTAGTCAAGCTGATATTATTCGGTTATATAGGGATGGCTGGATTAAAACAGAACGGCAGAGTTTAGGGCAGGTAACACTTGAATAATCTAGAACGGGAATACGCTGTTGTTCGGAGGATATATATGAAAACGCCCGGCGTATTAGAAACTACAAAAACAGTTATCAGCCAAGCTCAAAGCGTCAGCATCAACCGTTCTAAAATCGCAGAGCTTTGCGCTCAATGGTCTCAGAAACCTTTCGCTACCCCTCCCTGGGACGAGAACGTGCATTGGACATCTGATGACCCGCAGAAATTAGCCAACTATATTTTAGTATTAGACTGCTTAAACTTCTGCTTTTGGCCCGATCCCGGGCAAACGAGATGGCAAATTGAATACAATGGCCAGCTCATGGGGGGGTACCAGGCTTTAGCAGCCTCACTGAAACGCGCCGCCGCAGAAGGCCTGCCTATCACCGAAGCCGATTGGCTGGCTCAGGCTGGAGAAGCAGACTTAAAGCACATTTTCCGCGGCCAGGGCGAGATCCCCTTAATGGAACGCCGCATCTTCAACGTCAATGAAGTTGGCCAGGTGCTCAGAGACAAATACCAGGGACAGTTCGCTAACGCCATACAGTCATGCCGCCACAGCGCTGTCGAGCTGGTCGAATTGTTGGCCCGGGATTTTTCCTCATTTAACGATACCGCAGTTTGGCACGGCCAAGAAATACGTATTTTTAAACGCACACAGATCACCGCAGTCGATATTTTCGGCAGTTTCCACGGTCAGGGTTTAGGCCGCTTCGACGATTTAAGTGCGTTGACGGCTTATGCCGATTACAAGATACCCCAAGTGCTGCGCGCTTTAGGAGTTCTGGAATATGCCCCTGCTTTAGCCGCTAAAGTCGATGCCCAAGAATTGCTTCCCGCAGGCTCAGCTGAAGAGGTCGAGATAAGGGCTTCCATGATTTGGGCCATAGAATATATCTGCCAAGAACTCCGCCGCCTAGGCGCTCCCCGCGAGCCTTACGAATTGGATTGGTTCTTATGGAATCTCGGCCAGCAGAAGCTTCCCAACGAACGCCCCTACCACCGCACTCGCACCTATTTTTATTAAGCTAACAGTATGAGCGATTATTTTTATTACACAGAAACCAAACGCCTGCCCGGCTGCCAGGCGCGGCGCGGTATTATCCATACCCCGCACGGCGATATTCAGACTCCGGAATTTTTGCCTGTAGGCACATTAGCCACCGTAAAAGGCTTAACCCCTAGCCAGCTGCGCGAATTAGGCGTACAGGGCTTGCTGTCCAATACCTATCATCTGTTTTTGCGCCCTGGCCCTGACGTGGTGCAAGAGCTGGGGGGCTTGCATAAATTTATGGGCTGGGAACGCCCTATTATGACCGATTCCGGTGGATTTCAGGCATTTTCTCTAGGCGCTGCCCGCAAAGACGGCGTAGGCAAAATCGGAGGAGTTTTCCCCGAACAGGGACGCGTAGGGAGCAAAGAAAAAACCACCTACCGCTCCAATTCCAAACAGACTCTGGCCAAAATAGACGAAGACGGCGTAGAATTCCGCTCATTCCTAGATGGAACTAAACACCGCCTTAACCCGGAGATATCAATAGCCATTCAGGAAAAACTGGGGGCCGATATTATTCTGGCCTTTGACGAATGCACTTCTCCGCTAGCCTCCAAGAGTTATACAGCCCGCTCCCTGGAACGCACACACCGCTGGGCTGTGCGCAGCTTAAAAGCCCGCAGCAAAACCCCCCAAGCCCTGTATGGCATTATTCAGGGCGGCGAATGGCAGGATTTGCGCGAAAAGTCGGTAGATTTTATCAGCAAGCTTGATTTTCAAGGCTTCGCTATCGGCGGTTCCCTGGGGAAATCAAAAGCGGACATGCACAAAGTTCTGGACTGGTCGATTCCCGGTTTGCCCGCTGACCGGCCCCGCCATCTGCTGGGTATAGGCGAGATAGATGACCTCTTCGAAGGTGTTGAGCGCGGAGTGGATACGTTTGACTGCGTTATACCCACGCGTTTCGCCCGCACTTCCAACGTCTTTGTGCCGCCGGGCACTCCCGGAGCCAACAAACGCTGCACTTTAGTGCTGCGCAACGCGGAATACACCCGCGACCCTCTGCCCATCGATTCTCAATGCACCTGTTATTGCTGCCAGAATTTCTCCCGCGCTTATCTGCACCATCTTTACAAAGGTGAAGAAATACTGGGCGCTATACTGTGCACCATTCACAATATTCATTTCATGATGGCGCTCATGCGCGATATTCGCTCCGCCATGGACAGCAATACCTTCCCTCTGCTGAAGAAACGCTGGCTATCCCCCCAGTCCCAATAACCGCCACAATGTCAACTCATATACAATTATTGTCACATTCATGCCTGCGTGCAAGCAGGCAAATTATAAATTAGACCTTGATTCCCCAACAGTCTTGGGCATCCCCCTCTGTCGCAGCCGCGGCTTCTCCCCTCCCATCCTTTAGGGGGAGTCAGATAGTTCGCAGGTTAGCTAATCGCTAACTAAACGGCATAATAACCGACAGATTGTCTGGAGCACTTACGCAATGAGTACATATTTACCAGATATATACGATATTACCGTACAAATCTGCTCGCATAACCGCTGCCAGGTCCTGCAAAAAGTTTTGGAATCTCTGTTCGATCAGACCATCGGCACTGACCGTTTCGAACTTGTCTTAGTTGACGATGGCAGCACTGACGGCACCAAAGAGATGATTCAGCGCTTACAGGCACCCTATCATATCACCTACTGCAAGCATGAGCGCAATATGGGCTTAGCCACAGCCCGCAACACCGGCTTGCGCGCTGCACAGGGACGCGTAATTCTGATTATCGACGACGACGTCATCGCCGATCCCCACATGTTGGAAGAACACTGGAAAGTGCATCAGCAGTACGACAAATGCGTATGCAATGGATGGGTTAATCACGTAACTAAACCAGAGCGCCCTGCCCAGCCCCAGTTCACCATGGCCGACATCTCCACGTCGTTCTTTTGGACCTCCAACGTTTCCGTTAAACGCCGCGACCTTTTCGCTGCGGGTCTCTTCGACGAGAGCTTCAAAGAGTATGGCTGGGAAGACCAAGAAATGGGTCTGCGCCTCATGGCTATAGGAGTAAGCAAACACAATAATTTTAAAGCTGTGGGCTTCCACGTCAAGGGCAACCCCAAACGGCGCGATCTAGAGCGCATCTGCCGCCAGGCGGAAGCAAAAGGGCGCACGGCAGTGCAATACATACGCAAGCATGATCGCCTGCGCACCCGTTTGGCCACCGCCATATATCTGCCCCGCTTAGCGGTCTATAAATTTACCCGCTGGGGCAATTGGATGGAAAACTTGTGCCTAAACCGCCTCAGCCGCCCCGCCTTAAGCCCAGACGACGAACTGACAGGATTTGACGCCTGGTGCGTGCGCCAAATGGCTTCGTTGCGTTATTTCGCTGAGATAGAAAGAATGTATAACTAGAACCATGTCAGGCAAAAAAAGCCCTGCCCCAGCAATTTCCAAAAATAAAGCTGATAAACCGGAAGATATTTGGCAGATTTATTTCGTGCAGTTAATTCTGCTGACCACTATACTGCGCTTGCTGTTCGCCGCTTTAGCTGAATTAAAATACGAAGAAGCCTATTATTGGTGTTACGGAGCTCATTTAAATTTATCCTATTTTGATCACCCGCCCCTAACAGGCTGGCTCATTTACCTATTTACCTACTTTGGCGGACAGTCAGAACTGATGGTGCGCCTGCCTGCAATTATTTTATTTACAGGCTTGCTGGGAATCATTTTCAAGCTGACCTCTCAAATGTTCAGTTCCAAAACAGCCTTTATAACCTGCGCCATCATGAGCTGCCTGCCCGCCTTTGCCTGGTATTCCATGATGATGCTTCCCGATGCGCCGCTGCTGTTTTTCTGGACAGTTGGCCTCATGTACGGCTATAAGATCATTAAAGAGGAAAACACTTATGCTTGGTGGGCGGTCGGCATAGCCACCGGCTTGGGAATGCTCTCCAAATATCCAGCTCTATTGATCCCCCTGGCCCCTATTCTCTATATAGTTTTCGCCAAACGCTGGAAATTGCTGCAAAATATACATTTTGCTGGCTCTCTCCTCGCGGCCGCCGTTATATTCAGCCCAGTATTGTACTGGAACGCTCAGCACGAGTGGTGCTCTTTTATATTCCAGGGCATTTCCCGCTTTCACGATGCCAAAACCACAGATTTTGCCAACCGCTTCGGCGGCACTTGGCTCAATCAGCTGCTCATCTTGTCTCCTGGAGGGTTCATCCTCATTATTTGGGCGCTGGTTAAAGCCTGGCAGCGCCGTGCGGAAACCGCTGTGCGCTATCTCCTCTGTTCAGCCCTTCCCTTCCTGGGACTGATCGCGCTCGTTTCCTGTCTGAGGTTAGTGCAGATGAATTGGGCTTTGCCCGGCTATCTGGCTGCCGCTATTATCGCCGGAGCAGAGCTGGAACGCTGTCAGATGTGGGCAAAGCGCAAATGGCTGGCTGTTTTAATTTTTACGCCTGCCATTCTGATCAGCCTTCTGCCTTTAGCGGGCACGTTATTTCCCCTCGGGGCCCTCAACCGCGCCAACGATTTCCGGGGCTGGAAAGAAGTCGCCAAGGCGATAGCCCAAGACGTAGGGCGCATGCCCAATCCCAATGCCGTTTTTATAGCCGGTACCGGTTACCAAATAAGCGCGGAACTGGCTTATTACATGCAGCAGCCAGAGCTTGTTTATTCTTCCAATCTCTGGGGATTAGACAAAGACGCCAAAGGCTTTGCTTATTGGAGCGATCCCCGTAATCTTATAGGCTGCGATGCCATCATCGTAACCTACGACGAGCTGCGTTCAGACGGCCAATGGCATCAGCGCGGAGATTTCGAAGAAGAACCCTGCCGCCGCCACTTCGAAAGCCTGGTTAAAAGCGAAAACTTTACCGTCTATTACGGAGGGAAGCCTTTGCGGCGTTATAGAATTTATCTGGCCCACAATTATAAGGGCTTACAAAATACACAATCGGAGTGATTTACCATGCGCAAACATATTACTTTAGCTGTTATCGCGGCTCTGCTAATCGGCTTATGGGCCAGCACCTGCTGGGCCGATGACAGCGCTCCTAAAAAAGAAAAAAAGAAACATCCCTTAGCCGTACTGCACGCCGGCCTAGAAAAACAATACGGCGACGGTCTGAACAACGTAAAATTCAAATGCACCATCTGGCTGCGCAACGTCAGCGCTAACGACGTAGATAGCGTCAAATGCAAACTCGTTGTACGCGACGGCGCTAAAAAGTTTTACGAAAAAGAAAAAGAACTCGATCCTATCAAAGCCGGTAAACGGGTATTTGTTAATTACAAATGGGAAGATATCCAAGATTTTAAGGTAACGCCGGAAATATGGATCACCTATAAGAACGATGAAGGCAAAGAAGTAGAGTTTCAGGCCTACGCCCCTACTTGGGAATAGCTCACCTCCGCGAAGCTACAACTGCTACATCTACCTTAAGCGCCCCGGCGCTGTATAGCGCCAGGGCCGCTTCCCGGGCCGAAGCCCCAGTAGTCAAAACGTCATCGACCAGCAGTATGGAAAGGCCATTGGCCTCTGTGGCGCGGTAAGCGCCTTTAACGTTGGCAAAACGCCCCGCCCTGGTTAAAGTTTTCTGCTCAGCCAAATCGCGGGTGAGACGCAGAATATCAGGCCTGTATATAAAATATTTTTGCCTACGCGCCAAAGCCTTAGCCAACAGATAAGGGCCATGAAATCCCCGCTGACGCCAGCGCCGCGGCGAAGGCGGCATCGGCACGACGGCCACGGGAAATTCTTCGCCTAAATGTTTAGGCAAAGCCTGGAGCAGCAAGTCTGCCAAAGCATACGCCAAATAAGTATAGCCATTCAGCTTCATTTGCAATAAGGCATGGCGCAGTTCCCGTGCATATTCTCCCACTGCAAAAACATCTATTCCCTCGCCCAGATGCCGCGACTGAGGAACAAGCTTCTGACAGCAGCTGCCACATAGGCCGTAACCGTCTCGGCCGCAGCCCGGACAGTTGGGAGGATAAAACAAATCCAGAATTAGCTCTGGCCAAGGACGGCTAGTTTTTGGGGACTTACTCATTCCAGGGCTTAACCGCCTGCGATCCCGCTCGCATCACCCTCAGCATAAACTTAGGGATAGCCAATATTCTGCCAAAACGCGAAGGCTCACAGAGGAAACGATACAGCCATTCTAAATGAAGCTGAATCATCCAGCGAGGTGCGCGTTTTTTAGCTCCAGACAGCACATCAAAACTGCCTCCGACCCCAATGCCCACGCGAATACCGGCAGCAGCTCCATGCTGACGCACCCAGCGCTCCTGCGCCGGAGATCCTAACCCCACATACAGAACTTTAGCCTGGGAAGCCGCAATTTTTTCGACAATCGGCTGCGGGTCTTGAAAATATCCGTCGTTAACCCCGGCCAGGGGCAGATTATCTATCTGCTTTTGCAGATTTTCTCCCGCCTTTTCGGCAATTCCCGGAGCTGCGCCCAACAAAAAAAGCGGGGCCTGGAGCCGTCCTAATCTTTGCGCAAAGCGCACTATCAATTCCACTCCGGCCACGCGCTCAGGAAATTTTATACCGCACTGACGGCCCGCCCAAAGAATGCCTGCGCCATCGGGAACGACTAAATCCGCGCCATTGACTAAAGCCTTAAATTCCTCATTTTCCTGAGCGCGCATCACCATTTCTGGCCCCACGGTCACCACCAAATGAGGGCGTTCCTCGCTGAGAAAACCTTCTAGGATTTGCAAGGCTTCTTCCATGGTTAAACTGCTGCATTTCACACCCAGTACGCTGTAAGTCTCCATGTTTTTGCCAGCTCCGCGCCTAAAAATCGTCCAATAAATCTGCGCTCAAAGTGCTCCGCCAGCGCTGCAAAGTCTGATAATTGGTGCAGTCCACCTGAATAGGAGTAAGCGAAGCATAACCGCTGTCCAAAGCCGCAAAATCGCTGCCTTCATCTAAATGGCCGCCGGGCTGATCACCGCTCAGCCAGTAGTAGTCGCGCTCCCAGGGGTCGCGGCGTTTCACTACATACTGATTGTAAATTGTCAGACCCTGATGGGTAAACTTGACGCCTTTGATATCTTGCAAGGGCAAGTCAGGAACGTTGAGATTATACAACGTCTGCGGCGGAGCGGGCAAGGCCTCAGGGTTAGCCACTATTTTATCGGCTAAGCGATGAGCCAGACGGGCAGCAGCCGCAAAATGCACAGGGTGACGGTTGTTTAGGGAAACCGCTACCGCCTTATGGCCATGAATAGACCCCTCCATAGCGGCAGCTACCGTACCGGAGTACATTACATCGTAGCCCATATTGGCTCCGCTGTTGACACCGGACAGGATAATATCCGGGGGATTGTCTTTCCAAAGATGAAATAAAGCCAAGAACACGCAATCTACAGGCGTCCCGTTTATCGAATATTCCTCAATTCCGGGAAATCCGCCTGCGTAAGGAGCAAGGCGTATAGGGCTGAGAAAAGTACAGGCATGGCTCACCGCACTGCGCTGAGTGTCGGGAGCGACGACCAGCACCTCATGGCCAGTGCGGAACTCTTCGACCAAAGCGCGCAGTCCGGGCGCGCTGATTCCGTCATCATTAGTTAGCAAAATGCGCATAAACTCTCAGCCCCTCTGTTATCCAATAAGTAACCGTGACCCCCGCGATTCAGCTTAATCGTCTTCGTCCTTCTTTTCGCGGTGTTCGCTAAGACGGGTATCGCGCGGCCGCACTACGGCATAGATGGACCAGCTTACTAAAGACAGAATCAGACAGAGTATCCCCAGGAAAATTCCCATAACTTTGCCATCTGGCAAAGTGCCGAGCACATTGGAGAGCAGCGGCACTCCCTGCAGGCCGAAACGCACTCTGGGCATCAGATAACCAAGAACAAGAAATAGCACTATGCCGCCCAATAGGCGAGCAGGCGTATAGTAAATGGGCAAAAAATAATCGGGATTGATATTCAGGGCGATGGACAGATAAATAAAAAAGATTATAAATAATAGCGTAGCCCACCAGGGGAATGTATAAGTGAACATTTGCAGATCGTGCATGTTTCGATCAATCTCCTATCAAAAGATATATAATTCAGTTAAAGCTGCGCTGTAACCGCGTTTTCGCGTTTTCATTATCATAATAATCAGATATAGTCAATTCGCTTCAAAGCAGGCTGTTCCTGGGATATGCCGAATTTTAACGCATGAGTTATGCTATCTGCCATTTATGCCGAGCCAAAATCCCTTGCCCCAGCGCCGGCAATCTGCCTGAGCGCTGTCCCAAATGCCAAAGCAAAGTTCCTCGGGACGCCGAAATATACGGTTCAGACCCTTCCCAGCCGAACAACTGGCTCTGTCCTTCCTGTTTGGGCAAAATATCGCCGCAGATGTTAGCCCAAAGCGAAGACTGCCCCATCTGCGGCGAAGCTATCAATCGCTATTTAGCAGCCGCTTTAGGAGAAAAAGAGGAAGAGATTGTCCACAAGCCTCTGCTGCGCATGTTAGCCGGCGAATCCTCCAGCTCTATAGCTGCCAGCCTGCAGCAGCAAGGCATAAACGAGGAGCAAGTATGGCGCTGTTTAGATCGCCTTATCGCCGAGCTTCCTTTTGAGCGCCAGCGCCAAGAAAGCGCCGGCCATCCCGCTCAGCTCTCCGCGGCCTGCGATTCGTGCGGCATTATTGGGGAATTGGCTCTCTACGACGCCGAGTGGTATCTGAACCCCGACGAACTAAAGCGTTACCGCTCAGGTTATGCCGGCTTTGACGGTCAGTTCGCTGACAGCAAGACCTATGCGCGCCAAGCAGTTTACTGCCTCTGCAAAAAATGCTATAAACGCTCCGGCAAAGACGATTTCGCTGACGGTTACCCCCGCAAGTTTGGCTACAAATTAAAACGCATCAAAAAACGCAAATAACATGTGCAAAAGACTTTTCTCCGCCATCTTATTTTTAGTGCTCGCCTGCTTATCTCAGCCCGCCCAGACTGCCCCAGCCCTGCAGCGCCTGCCTATAGGCAGCAATGCTTCTGTCAGCGTGGAGCAGCTCGTTTACCCGTCGGGAAAGCTCAAAGTGAGAGGGCGTTTATACCTGCCTAAAAAGGGGCAGCGTCCCCTGCCTGCGGTAATATTCAGCCATGACGGCAACGACGGTATCAGCCAATCGCACCACCGCTCCTGCCTGCGCCTAGCCGCGAAAGGCTACGCGGTTATCGCCCCTTCCTACCGCGGCGAAGATGGTTCAGACGGTACAGTCGAAGTCGCCAAAGGCGAAGTCGATGACGTGCTCAGCCTCTGGCCCTGCTTTAATGCGCTTCCAGAAATAGATAGGCAGCGCATTGTCTTAATGGGAGCCTCGCATGGTGCGCTAATCAGCTTGTTGGCGGCAGGACGCCAGCCGCAGATCAAGGGCTTGATCTTCGCTTACGGAGTAGCCGATATTTACAGCTGGTGGGAATATTTAAAAGCGCACAATATGATAGGCAAAGATGCCCTCACCAAGCGCACCTACGGCCACGGCCCCCAGGACCGCCCGCAGTCCTTTGCGATTCGCTGCGGCCTGAACGCAGTGCCCAAAATCAGCGCCCCCACTTTGATTTTACAGGGCGATCTAGATAAGATCACCCCACCTCAGCAAGCAGAAAAACTGCATGCTGCCTTGCAAAAAAACGGCAAACCAAGCAAGCTCTGCCGCTATCCCCATGCCTTGCACGGTTTTTTAGTATACGCGCCTTATCTGACCCACGACGTCACCGCCGAGGAAAAGGCCGAAGCTGAAGAAGCCTGGCAGGAAGTTTTCACATTTCTAGAGCAAACGCTTAATTAAACGCTTTATAAAATCGGAACTGCCGCAAAGCCGAGGCAACACAACACAACTGTATATTTATATAGCGCAATGCGGAAGACGATACAACCGATAACTTGTTAGCGACACACTAACTAAATGACACTGTGACTTAGCTCAATATAACTGTTTAAGATTAAATAAGCGCCAAACTAAGATTAAATAAGCGCCAAACAGCCGTTTGGCAGCCGTTTGGCGCTTATTCTTTATCCTCTTTATGCTGCTCTTTTATGATATTTATTCTATTATGTCCCTAGTGCATAATGTAAGGTTTCTAATGCAGCCAAGCTAGACAGTCTAAAAGAGCATCGCGAAGTTCGCCCATTTTGCGGGAATTGCTGCCATTGTCGGTAAAGCTTTTTACTAGCTGCAGCACAAATTCCCGTATGTCGAAACTGGGATCGTCATTAATACTGTTGAGAATGACCTCTTTCGCCCCCAGCTCTCCATAAATCTGCTGCAGACACTGCGTATGCAGATTGATAAGCGCGGTGCGCAGTTCTTCATCCATATCGACAATACGAATTTTGCTGTCCACGCTCTTCTTTTCCTGGTTTACTTCCGCGAAGCCAGCTAACCACAGGGCAAATAAGCGCAAGGAATAAACGGATACTTTCGCACGGCAATATTCGCTGTTTTCCTCCAGAGGCAGCAAAGAGACCATAGAGCCGAACTGATCGCGCAGACTGCGCCATACTCCGTAATCTTTCTTCCGGAACTCAAGAGTATATTCACTAACGCCGCGCTCGGGATGTCTTTCAAAATACATGTGAGGATTGCGGCGCATGAGCTGATCAAAGTTTTCTTTCTGAGCCAGCCAGCGCTTAATTCTCAGCACATTGGCCAAGGTGTTTTCCCTCTCCTGAGAAGCATTGGTCTTCCTGGTGGATTTGGGGGCACCTGTGGATTTCAAGCCTTTGCGGGTAATAGATTTTACCTGAGGCACGACCTCCACGTCCAATTCTTCATTGTCGTAATCCTGGAAATTCGTGCGCGGCAAAGACGGACTGTAAATGCTGTCCAAACGTATAGGATAAATATACTCGTCAACTTGACCCGTGGCAATTGCCTCAGCTGGGCATTTGCGCATCTGCTCTTTAGAAATAGTCAAAAGATAGGTTTTGCCATCGCTATAGACCAGCGATAGAGGAAATACTTCATAGCGGCATGGATAAGCGCCATCATTTCTAACGACATTGCCTCCGGTCACATCGCGATCATACAGGCATAGCCGCAGCAGACTGCCGGATAGCATGGCTTCTTCAATTGGAGCCATGATATTTTCAAAAAGGTCCAGCTTCATGGCATCAGGGGAAGCGCAGACAAATTCGCGGCAGGTATCGCCGACCTCTAAACATTCTCCATCAGCCCGCAAGAAATAGCGGCGGTTCTGCGGGGCGGCTACAATACTGCCCTTGCCAACTTCCTCCAGATTTTCTTCGCCTGCGACAAAGGCATTTTCCAAAAAGCCGTACACATGTGAATCCAGCGTTTGGCTGCGCAATTTGTGAACAATAGCCTCTTTGCTCTCGTCGTCGAGCATCTTAGAAGCCTGCAGAGCTAACTCCAGCAGCCGCAGTTCGGCATTGCTGAAACGGTCTCCTAAAGGCATGTAGTAACGGTTAGCCCGGCTGCGCTTGATGTTCCAGCGTTCGATATCTTCGCGCTCCTCATCAGTCAGTGTGCTTTCACGCTCCTTAAGCCCAGTGTTTTCCACATCGTAACCGTACTTACAAAGAGTTTCGATATCTTTTGCCAAAGTATGGCGATGGCAGGCAATGCCCACTCGTTTTCCGTTGAATTCTGCTTCTTTGCCATCAGCTGCAGCTGTATGATCCACGTTAGCATAAATATTTTCCAAACGCGAACGTATCTCTTCAGTTGACAAGGAATAATGCTCACTGGTACGGTGCAGCAAATCCATGAGCTTAAGCAGCTTAATCTTTTGGCTATTTACATCGCCTCGTTTTTTGGCCACTTCACTTACTCTCCTACTAAATAAAATACTAGCATTTCATTATAATATCGACTCACAAATAGAGCAATATTACTAGCATAAACTTTACTTGAAGAAATGCTATAGAACAGTTAAGAAAGGCTCGTTATTTGCGTAGAGCACGCATCTACACGGCAGATATTGTCCAGCAAAAACTTCTTTAGCTGGCAGCGATATTTTTCTTCGAATATTTCTATGCTGCCCATAAACTGAACTAGCCATCCCCACAGCGTAGGTGAGGCGCGCACGGCAATCTCCACGAACTTATACTCTGGATAGCTGGGTTTGTCGGGTAAAAAACGCATATTCTGGGAAAACTTATCGTAAATAGCCCCCAGCATACGGTAGTCCCCGCGCTTATACATTAACGTGAGCACATCTTCCTGATCTCCAGCATACATGCGCACGCTCTGACGCACAAAATCCTCAATGCTATGCTCGCTCTGCCAAATTTCGCACTCATCATCTACGACTTCCCGGGAACGCCGGACTCCATCCATGCGATCGACCCGATAATAGCAGGGCTGATTATACTCCAAATTAAAGCACGCTAAATAATAAGCGTCTTCTCTATACACTAAGGCCATAGGATTAACACAGCGGGCTCGGCCATCATCGCGAAATACTTTGCGCCGCTTTTCATCCAGATCAAAGTAGCGAAAAGACAGCTTGCGCCTGTCTCTAATGGCTTTAGTGATTACGTCGATATGCGAAAAAATATTTTTTACCGGGCTTTTGTGCGTATTGAAAATCACAATATTGTCGCGCAACAGCTTGCTGCTGTGTTCCCCCGCCAAATTCGCGATGCGCTGCACTAAGTCTCTGGTTTTTTCCTCATTGATGAAACGGGCTGCCTGCACGGCATCCATCAAGGTGTGCAGCTCAGCTTCTTCAAATGCCCTTTTATATTCCGGGACATAATAGCTTTTCTGTCTTCCGTTATGCGAACGCACTTCATAGCCATATTCGTTGAGAACTCCAATGTCTTTAGTCAAAGTCCGGCGATCACAGGGAATGCCTTCGCCCTGCAAATAATTCAGCAGCTCTTTAGTCGTCAAAGGATGGTTATCGTCGGAGTGCATACTAATATGAGTGTAGAGCTTTAGGAGTTTGATTTTTTGATAGTTGACTTTTTTTGAATCGCTGGCTTCAGCGCTCATGGCATCCATTGCTTATTTCTCCCCGTCCAGGTGGCTGCCCGAACTCTAACACAAAAATGACAATTTAGTAAATGGTGGTATGGCCCAGACCTCTTGAAATAAAAAAAAGAGCATCCATAACAGATGCTCTCCTTGGTGGGCTTGACTGGACTCGAACCAGTGACCTCATCCTTATCAGGGATGCGCTCTAACCACCTGAGCTACAAGCCCAAATATTATTTTTTTAGTGCAATTGGTGGAGCTAGACGGATTCGAACCGACGACCCCCTCCGTGCAAGGGAGGTGCTCTTCCAACTGAGCCATAGCCCCATAACATTTACCAAGATTTTAAGCTTAAGAAATGGTGGGCTTGACTGGACTCGAACCAGTGACCTCATCCTTATCAGGGATGCGCTCTAACCACCTGAGCTACAAGCCCATTTCTCTAGCAAAATCCTCACGGTACTCGGCACGGGGAGAATATTACCCTAATTGCCCCATAATGTCAAGACTTTAAAGGCTAGTTTTCTGGGTAACCGTCAAATATGCTTGTTGTTTTGTGTTTGGCGCTACGTTCATACCCGCGTACAGGCAGGCATCTCACATACGCTAGAACTAAATTCCCCAACAGTCTTGGCCCCCTCTAAAGATACTCTGAAAAAACCGCTTTTACGACAAAGACTTTCCTTTATGGTGTCGAAAATAAATAGTTTATAAAACAGGTAACTATAACAGGAGCAGCGATATGGCCAAAGAGCGCTTTAACGCCATGAACAACAGCAGTGATAATAGCGAAAACCGCCGCGAGGCCGGCGACATTGCCGCTGATCTACAACTCGGCTGCGATTTTCCAAAACAATTCAGCTGGAGTGCCTATCGTTCTGCGCCCTTGTATTTTCCAGGCGGTTTAAGCATAACCAACTGTTCCGAAGAACAGGCTTATAGCGGTCTCACCGTAAACATCAGCGCCACACCGCATTATTTTGTCAACAAGACCTGGCATATTGCCAATATCCAGCCAGGGCATCGCATAACGCTGAGCGGGCGCGAATTGACTTTCAATGAAGCGCTGTTAAACTCGCTCAGCGGCGCTCCTCTGCAGGCAACTATAACCTACAGCCTGCTGCAGCAAAACGCCGGCAAAGAGCAGACAATAGCTAAAGGCTCCAGTACCGTCACTCTATTAGCCGGCAACTGCTGGAGCGGAGTCGCCAATATGGGCGAGCTTCTGCCTGTTTTTGTGCGCCCTCAGGACGGTACCATAACGCGCATTTCCAGTGAAGCTATGATCCGCGCCCGCGAAAGCAAGAACGTGGGCTACCGCCATCACTCCCCCGCTAAAATTAAAGAACTCATAGAAGCGCTGTTCGACGTATTAGACGAATTATCTCTCAACTTTTCCAATCAAAAATGCGATTATCATACTGGCGAGCATCTCATTGCCGCGCCCAACGAAATAATTCGCGGCCAGGCCGTAAACAGCCTGGATATTGCTTTGCTGGTCGCCTCGCTTATAGAATGCATCGATCTGCATCCTCTGCTGCTCATGTACCGGCAGCGGGCCCTAGTAGGCATTTGGCTTAAAGAAAACCTCATTCTCGACGCGCTGACTATGACGCGGCCCGATGTCTTGCGCTACCAGCATCGCCAAGGTAATTTGCTGGTCTTAGATACCCGCTGTCTAGCCCGTCGGCCGACGATTAACTTTAACCAGACTCTGCAAGGCGGAGCAATGGGCATTGAGAGCGAAAATGACAGCGATTTCTTGGGAGCTTTCGATGTCCATTTAGCCCGTCTCAACCGCATTTATCCTTTGGGTTCAGACCTCGCTCTGCCGGAACAAAATGCAGAATTTGACCCAGAGAAGACTCTGCCCATGCTCCAGGCGCGCCAAGTCGAAAATAAGCCTTTGCACGCGCTCAGCCGCGCCCTGCCAGGGCTGCTCAATATGACGTCGGCCAACGGCTCTCCGGCAGATAGCGAAGACGCGGTTTCCTTAGCGGAAGAAAGCGAAGACATGCTGTCGCGTTCGATCAAAGCGGCCACGCGCTTCGCCTCTGCTCAAGAACAGCTGCAGTACAACCGTTCCCGCCTGCTCAACCTTACCCCGGCCAATCCGCTACTGAACTTACAGGAAAGCAACGGGGCAGTCAACACAATTTTGGCAGATACTGCTTCCCTGCTGCACCATTTTCAGGCCGGCAAAGAAGTGCGCCCCCTATCGCTGGATATGTGGCACACAACTCCAGAAAGCGCCAATTTCCCTCCGCTGAGCGCTCCCTTCGATCCAGCTGCCGTAGAAGCAGCTTTAGAAAACGGCCACCTTTTCATCGACGCTAGCGAAGAAGATTTGCATTACAGCTTGCGCCGTTTATATCATTTGGTAGAGTACGAACGCCAGCAAACCGGCGTGGGTTCTCTGTATCTGGTGCTCAATTTAGTCAGCTGGCGGCAGAATTCAGCTACTTATATGGCACCGTTTATCCTGTTGCCTCTAAAGCTAGTGCTTTCGGAGACGCAGATGAGCTGGAAGATAAAACCGGTCAGCGCTCAGCTGTGGCTCAACGGCAACCTCATAGAGCTGCTGCGCCAAGTCTACAAATTAGACGTCAGCCTTTTGGGGCCGCAGCTGCAAAGCTGCGCTCAGGAAGGCAATTTTGCCAAAGCCAATCAGCTGCTGAGCGAAGCCCTGCAGGCACTGCCCGACGCTGAGCTGCACGAAGACATCGTCATCGGTTCTTTTCCCCTAGGCCGTTTCCAAATTTGGCGCGATCTGGAGCGCATGACCCCGGCCTTGCAGTCGGAGCGCCTAAAAAACCTCATCGAGCCGATCAGCGATCTGAACCGCACCGAAGTGCGCTCCATGGGCATCATCAACGGCATAGCTTTAGAGGATCAATATCCACCCAGTTCCCTGCTCACGCCCTGGTCCTGCGATTCTTCGCAGATGGAAGCCATCGTTAAGACTGAAGACGGGCAGGATATGGTCTTGCTGGCCCCTCCCGGAACAGGCAAAAACCGCACTATAGCCGATTTAATCTGCCAGCGCCTGGGGCAGGGGCAAAAAGTGCTCCTAGTTACCAAGCACCGCACTACATTAAATGTAGTCCACCGTATGCTCAAAAAAGTGGGACTCAGCCAGTTCTGCCTGTTTATGCCCTCTTCACGAGTTCCCGACGACTATATGCTCGGGCAGCTGGAAAGCGCCTGGCAGGCCAAAACGTCCATCTTTGACAGCAATGCCCTGCTCAATGAGCCTTACGTTAAAGCTCACGCCTTCCTGACATCTTTATATAAAAGCCTGCACCAGCGCCGCAGCAACGGGCTTACAGTCCACAATATCATAAGCCAAGCTCTCAAAGAAAAAGAGGACAAAGCGCCAGCCTTCACTTTATCCTGGCCCAACAGCGACGCTCACGACGAAGCAACGCTAATCGATATGCGCAAGCTAGTGGATAATTTGGCCCAGCAAAAAGCCAAATTCAGCGGGCCTACCTCTCAGGTACTGCGCAAAATCGATCACGCCGACTGGTCAGAAGAATGGGAAAAAGCCCTTAAGGAAAACCTGCACACGCTGTGCAGCGTCAACAACAGCCTCGAGGCCAGTATTGAACATTTGTGGGACACTCTGGGCTGCAAGCTCAACACCCATACCACAGCCAACCGCAAGCTGACTTACGAACTCTCTCAGCTTCTGCTGCACTGTTCGGGCCATCCCATGGGATTTGCGCTGGAAAGCGACGCCTCCCAGCGCCTTAATATGCTGACGCGTTTAGCTATGCACACCGAGGCCTACGTGCAGGCCCGGGCTCAGTTAAGCTGCCCCTATGCTCCCATGGCCTGGCAGAACCTCGCCGGACGCCGTCTGCTGGAGCGCTGGAACGAAGCCCAAAAGACATGGTGGCCTAAAAATATTATGGCCAAAAAGGCGATCATCAAAGAGATACTGCAAGGCGGCGCTCAGCGAGAGCCCAATATTCCCAATGACGCCCCTCTTTTGGATCGCATGTGCTCAGAAGCCCAAGAGATCGATGAGCTGAAGAATGCTTTGCGCATACCCGGTGTATGCCCATCTTACGATACACCATCTGCGGATATACTAGCTTTGGAGTCATTGGGTTCGCGCTTGCGCAATTTCGTAGCCAGCCTATCCGACATTCCCGAGCTGATGGTCACCTTGAAATCCCAGCTGCATTCAGTTTTCTGCGAACACGCGGAATGGCTGTTCCCGGAAGGAAAAGTCGGGCAATACGCCAGAGAGTGCATAGACCTGTGGAACGCCCTGCAAAACCAGCAAAGCATTCTGCAGGAGCTAAGCGGTATAAATTTGGACGCAGAACTGCGCCACAGTGAAGACTTAGGCAGTGAGCTGCGTACTTTCTGCAATAACCTGCTCAAACAGAGCGAACAGTGGAAGAACTGGTGCGAATGGTGTCAGGGAAGGCGTTACGCCACCGAAATCGGCTTGTCCCCACTGCTTCAGGCGTTAGACAGCGGCTTAATTAGCTCAGAGCAGGCGCTTCCCCAGTTCCAGCGCGCCTACAGTGCCTGGTGGCTGAAAGCCGTCATAGCCGATGATAGCATATTGAGCGAATTTAATGCCTCCGATATAGCTGACATCTACGAAAAATACCGCAGTTTTGAACTTAATTGGCGTCTAATCACAGCCCAGGCCGTAGCCGGGCGCATCAGCGCCTCCATCCCCGATATGAGTTCGCCCAGTCTGCCTCCAGAATGGGAAGAGCTGCGTTCCGAACTGCAAAAAACGGCGGGGCGCAAGCCGGCTATCCAGCTATGGACTGAAATACCTCAGGTCATTACCGCCTTAACCCCCTGCCTGATGATGTCGCCGACCACGGTCTCACAGTTGCTGTCCAGCCACATGGAACCGTTCGATTTAGTTATTTTGGCAGAATCCTCCCAGCTCTCCGTGGAAGAGGGACTGTGCTCCTATGCCCGGGCCAAGCAGGCCATCGCCGTAGGCGATCCCCAGCAAATGCCCCCGCTGTTCGACAGCTGCTCAGGCATAGAAGAAAGTATCCTCGATAAATTTATGCAGAGCGGCACGGCGGTGCGCAGTCTGCAGCAGCATTACCATTCCAAAGAGGAATCGCTGATCGCCTACGCCAATCACCGCTATTACCACAACCGCATCTGCACCTTCCCCGCCCCCGTGTACGGTATCAGCGATCTCAAGATGGCTCTCATCGACGGTGCTTTCAACCGCCTGACCCGCACCAATCTGGCCGAAGCCCAGGCCGTAGTGCGCGCTATCGTTTACCGTCTCACCAGCGATGATCCAGCGACTCGCCAGCAGAGCATAGGCGTTATTACTTTTAGTCTGGCTCAGCAGCAGCTCATAGAAAACATGCTGGCTGAAGAAATCAGCGCCAACCCCGATATCGCCTGGGCTTTTGACGAAACGCAATGCCCCAACCCCGTGATCGTGCGCTACTTAGAAAATTCTCAGGGTGAGTACCGCGACGTGGTCTTCCTGTGCGTTACCTATGGATGGGACGACGAAGGCCAATTTGCTATGGACTTCGGCCCTCTCAATAAGACCTACGGCAGCAAGCTGCTCAATGTAGCTATTACCAGGTCGCGGGAAGAGACAATCGTCTGCGCTAATTTCCGCCCTAAGGACATCGATCTCAGCCGCACCCAAACTCCGGCCATCGCCGATCTCAAAGAGTTCCTGGTCTTTGTGGAAAGCGGCTATAATGAGGATAAATTAGCTTATCGCATGGAATTCCCCGACGATCCTCTGCTCAGCCAAATCGAAGAAGGCCTGAGGGCCAAGGGCTGGGAAGTACACCGCCAAGTGGGTCTTTCGCCTCTGCGCATAGGCTTGGCTGTGCTGCACCCCGACGAGGCCAACCGTTATCTGGCCTGTGTGATCGGCGACGGCTATATGTACCGCGATTCCCGGACCACCTGCGAAAGAGACTTAGTGCGCCTAAAACAGTTAAACCGTCTGGGCTGGAATATTTTACGGGTGTGGTCTTTAGACTGGCTGCGCCATCCCGACGCGGCACTGGAACGCCTGCATCAAGCTTTAATAAAACAATTGCGCAATGAACGCGCTAAACCGCGGCGCTAGCCTTTAGCTGACGCTCACGGACAACAAGGAGAACTATCATGCAAGTATATGCGGACAACGCCGCCACGACAAAGATGAGCCGCGCAGCTATAGAAGCCATGCTGCCCTACCTGGATGAAATATACGGCAATCCTTCCAGCCTGCACACGCCTGGCCAAAGAGCCAAAAATGCCTTAGAAGAAGCCAGAGAGCGCATAGCCAGCTGCTTAGGCTGCGAGCCCCGCGAAATAACCTTTACCGCCGGCGGCAGCGAAGCTGACAACCAAGCTTTAATTTCCGCCGCTCATCTAGGTGCCCGCCACAGCAAAAAGCACATCATCTCCACAGCTTTCGAGCACCATGCTGTCCTGCACACCCTAAAGAAACTGGAAAAAGTCGGTTTTGAAGTAACTTACCTCGATGTGCATTCTGACGGTATCGTCAGAGCCGCTGAAGTGGAAGCTGCTCTGCGGCCCGACACCTGTCTGGTGTCAGTCATGTATGCCAACAACGAGATCGGCACCATTCAGCCTATCGAAGCTATAGGGCAAATTTGCCGCCAGCACGGCGTGCTTTTCCACAGCGATGCCGTTCAGGCTGCCGGTCATCTGGTGCTGGATGTTAAAGCTGACAATATCGACCTGCTGGCTTTGTCCGCCCACAAATTCCACGGTCCCAAAGGCGTGGGCGCTTTATACGCCAAGCGCGGCCTAGCTCTGTCCAGCATCATTGAAGGCGGCGCTCAAGAACGCGGCAAACGCGCGGGCACGGAGAACATTCCCGCTATTATGGGCATGGCGGCAGCTTTAGAAGAGGCCTGCGCCAATATTCAGACTCACAGCAGCCAAACGGCCGCTCAGCGCGACAAATTAATTGCTGGCCTGCAGAAGATTCCCCATTGCGCCTTAAACGGCGATCCCCACAAACGCCTGCCCGGCAACGTGAGTTTCTGCTTTGAGGGCATAGAAGGCGAATCTTTGCTGCTTCTGCTCGACGATCAAGGGGTTTACGCTTCGTCGGGCAGTGCCTGCACTTCGGGTTCTCTCGATCCCAGCCATGTGCTTTTAGCTATAGGCCGCCCGCACGAGGTAGCCCACGGTTCGCTGCGCTTAACCATTGACGCCGCTACCACAGACGCTGAAGTCGATTACATGATTAAAACCGTTACAGAAGTGGTAGAACGCCTGCGCAGCATGTCCCCGGTGTGGAGGGATTTGCAAAACGGCAAACGCCAGTATGTTTTATGATGTTTTATGATTTATTAAAAAAGAGGGAAAAAATCAATGCCACTTTACAGTGAAAAAGTAATGGACCACTTCCGCAATCCGCGCAACGTAGGCGTGATAGAAAACGCCGATGGCGTAGGCGAAGTGGGCAATGCCAAATGCGGCGATATTATGAAAATTTACCTTAAAATCGACGGTAGCAATATCACTGACGTCAAATTTGAAACTTTCGGGTGCGGCAGCGCTATCGCTTCCAGCTCTATGGCCACCGAACTGATTAAAGGAAAGCCCCTAAGTGAAGCCCTGCAGCTGACCAACCGCGCCGTCGCCGAGGCTCTGGACGGTCTGCCCGCCCACAAGATGCACTGCTCGGTTTTGGCCGAAGAAGCCATCAAAGCCGCCATCAAAGACTATTATGACCGCAACCACATCGCCTATCCTTACGGCATGTTCCCCGACTGCAGCTGCTGCGAGCACCAGTGCGATTCTCAGCAGCAGTAAGCCAGTATGAATAAAGGCAAAGTTTTGGCAGCCATGAGCGGCGGCGTAGATTCCAGCGTCACCGCTCAGCTTTTGGCAGAACAGGGATACGAGTGCATAGGCTGCACTATGCGCCTCTACGACAGCGCTGACGCTTTATGCAGCGACAAGACCTGCTGTTCCCTGGACGATGTGGAAGATGCCCGCAGTGTAGCCAGACGCCTGCAGATTCCCTATCACGTTTTTAACTTCACTGATGCCTTTCGGGAACAGATTATCGGCAAATTTGCCCGCTGCTACGCGGCGGGGGTAACTCCCAATCCCTGCATAGACTGCAACCGCTACATGAAATTTGCCAAACTGCTGGAGCGCGCCCGGGTATTAGGCTGCCAATATATGGCCACAGGCCATTATGCCCGCATTGAGCAAACCGATCAGGGGTATGTCCTCAAAAAAGGCTTAGATGCCAGCAAAGACCAAAGCTATGTCCTGTACATGCTGACCCAGGAGCAGTTAGCCCATACCTTGCTGCCTCTGGGCGGCCTAACCAAGCAGAAAGTGCGGGAGATAGCCGAAAAACACGGTTTTATCAATGCCCGCAAACGCGACAGCCAGGACATCTGCTTCGTGCCCGATGGCGATTATGCCAAAGTCGTGGAGCACCATCTGGGCCGGAGTTTTTCTCCTGGAAATTTCGTAGATACCCGAGGGCGCGTATTGGGCCAGCATAGGGGAATCATCCACTATACGATCGGTCAGCGCCGCGGCTTAGGATTATGCCTTCCCCAGACTCATTACGTCTGCGCTGTCCGGGCCTCGGCCAACGAAGTGGTCCTAGGGCCTGCAGAAGAACTCTTCAGCAAAGATACCAAGATTGAGGAATGCCATTGGATTAGCGGAAAAACACCGCCAGAACCGGTCCGCTGTAAGGTCAAAGTGCGTTACCGGGCCCGCGAGCAGTGGGCTACAGTCGTTCCGGTCTCGGACAATACCGCCACAGTCTGCTTTGATGAACCCCAGCGCGCTATTACACCAGGACAGGCAGCGGTTTTTTACGACGGCGACACTGTGCTGGGCGGCGGAGTTATCGTTGCCTAAATAAAACCCCAGCCGTTGTATATTTTCATTATGCAGCGGCTGGGGTTTTGGCTATTTCTCAGCGCTAAAACACTTATAGGGGCATGTCCGCTTCGCTCAGCCCTCGCAAATACGCTTAAGTTCTTCCTGCTTCTGGCGAATGACCGCAATCAGCTCCGTACAATCCACTGTAGTGCAGGCTCTGAGTTTTTCGGTGATCTCAAATACAGGCTCATAAATTGGAGTTAAAGATAAATTACCCAAGGCACCTTTCAGAGCGTGCGCTGCCTCAAAAGCCCCTGCCCAATTTCCGCCATCTAGGGCATCATAAAGCTTCTGAAAGTTAGAATCGCCAGGAATCATCTTGACCAGCCGCAGGTAAAAGCCTTCATTGCCCATGCATCTCTGCAGACCCTCTTTAGTGTTAGCTCCAAAAGCGGCTAGATCGCCTATAGTCATGACTGTAAACTCCTTTGCACGTGCCTAATATATGCCCTTGAATCTATCATTCCTGCTTAAATCAAAGTCATTAAGGCAATGTCATTTAGTTAAGCGAAGTATAGCATCTGTACATAAAGATAAAGCGAATCACTGCGTCCTTTAGGCCTAAGGCACCTGGATTTTTTGCGTCTGCTTCTGCCCGCTACGCTGCTTAGCTACGCTCAGATGCTACGCCTAGCAGAACTGCCGCAACGCCAGAGCGACAGAAGACGGAATAGATGTTAACATATTCGCGAAACACTAACTAAATAATATTGCCATCCTTTAGGGGAAGTCAGATAGTTCGCAGGTTAGCTAATCGCTAATTAAATTACCGCTTAAGGCCAGGCGAAAGACAGGAGGTCATAAAGGCTTCAAATTCCTCAGCTGGCAGCGGGCGGGAGAAATAATATCCCTGGACTATATCGCATCCTATCGCCTGGAGGGTAAGCATCTGTTCCTCGGTCTCCACGCCTTCGGCAATAGTGATCACCTTAAACGCCTCGGCCAGGCGGATCATGACCTCCAGCAGACGGGTATCTTTGCCATTCTTGAAAGCGTTGCGCACAAACTGCATATCCAATTTCAAGGCGTCGATGGGCATCATAGACAGCATAGTCAAAGAAGAATATCCGGCCCCGAAGTCATCCATTTCGATGTGAAAGCCCAAATCGCGCAGCTGCCTGACTTTATCGATGATCTGCCCGGCATCTTCGGTATAGGCAGATTCGGTCACTTCCAAAAACAGGTCATTAAATCCTAGACCATTGTCCTCCACTACAGCTTTGAGTTTTTCGATCAGCTGCGGATCGTACATGTCCACGCGGGAGACATTAATAGATACGGGCAGAGCGATCCCCAAACGCTCCTTCCAGCCGCGGACATGCGCGGCCGCCTCGGACCAAATATAGTGATCCAAGGTCTGAATCAGTCCGTTATTTTCAAACAGAGGGATAAAAACACCGGGACTGACCATGCCCAGCTTGGGATGCCGCCAGCGCACCAGCGCTTCGGCGCTGCTCAAAACCGGTTTTTCGGAGCGCACATTAAACTTGGGCTGGTAAAAAATTTCGAACTGTTTTTCCCGAATGGCGGCTGGGAAATCCGCAATGAGCTGCCCAGCCAGCAGTTCAGCTTCGCGCATCGAATTATCGAACAGGCCTATATTCTTGTTGAAGTTGTCTTTTACCCTGTCCGCCGCCATCTTAGCGCGGTCAAAGCGGCGCTCTATATCCAGGCTTTTATCGACATCCGCGTAAATGCCCATACGCAGCCATACCCTGGTCTCGCTCATCTCTTCAATATTGAGGATTACGGACGCCTCTTCCAAAAAAGAGTGGTAATCATCGCTGTGAGGAGAATAGATGAGAAATGTATCCGCTTCCCTGCGGCACACGATGCCACCATTAGTCTGAACGATCTCCAGCAGCTTTTCGGCTACCTGCTTCAGCACCTCGTCTCCGCAGTTTTTGCCACAGCGGTCATTAATGACCCGAAAATGGTTGATGTTCACAACAATCGCGTCAGTGGGTTCATCTTTGTGATAAGCGTCAAGCTGAGACGCATAGCGGTAAAAGAAATCCTTGTTGTACAGTCCGGTTAAACTGTCGCGCTCAGTCCAGCTCAGAATGTCGCGGTCTTCAAAGAGCTCAATGGTGCGCAAAGCGCGGGCCAGGACCACTTTCTGCTGCGGATAAGGCTTAGGAATAAAATCTATAGCTCCTTCGGTCAGGCACTCCACCTCAGACTCGTTGTCGGCAGTCATTACGATAACCGGCAGGCAGGCATAGCGAGAATCTTGTTCAATATGGCGCAGAATATCGATCCCGTGCATGTCTGGCAGGTTAAGGTCCAGCAAAACTAAACTGATGGTTTCGTATTGAGCATGAATAATGTCTAAAGCTTCTCTGCCCGTACCAGCTGCCAAGACCTCATAAGTGTCTTGCAAATACATTTTAAGTATCTCTTGATTGATAATTTCGTCTTCTATGAGCAAGACTTTCCGTATCTCTCCAGCGGGGCGAAACTTTAGATGACCTTCCGGCATACTTTTCCTATCCTCTCGTAACTATCGCGTTGTTTAGAAAATAACAAACCTGTAAATTATGTTAAAACCGCCTTAAGTTCCTTCGTCAGAACCGCAATATCTATCGGTTTAGCGATATGCGCCTGCATACCCGCATCCCTAGCGGCCTCTACGTCTTCTTTAAAAGTATTGGCAGTCAGAGCTAAAATAGGTATTTCTGCCAAACCTTTATTTTCTAGGGCCCGGATAGCTCTGGCCGCAGTATAGCCATCCATCACCGGCATCTGAATATCCATAAGCACAGCATCGTAATAACCGGGTTCAGAGGCGGCGACCATATCCACGGCCAGCTTGCCGTTTTCGGCGGTTTCCAGCATAAAGCCCATCTGTTCCAGGATCATCTTGGCAATTTCCAAATTAATGAGGTTGTCCTCCACCAGCAGAAGTCGCTTGCCCGCGAAGTTCGCAGTCTCGGTGGCTGCAGCGGTCTCGGTGGCTGCAG
>JAUNIO010000031.1 GCA_030535355.1 bacterium
AGGTGTTGAGCAGGACTACAACAAAGCCGTAGAGTGGTACCGCAAAGCCGCCGAACAAGGATACGCCACAGCGCAAAACAACCTTGGATTTATGTACGAAAACGGCCGAGGTGTTGAGCAGGACTACAACAAAGCCGTAGAGTGGTACCGCAAAGCCGCCGAACAAGGATACGCCACAGCGCAAAACAACCTTGGATTTATGTACGAAAACGGCCGAGGTGTTGAGCAGGACTACAACAAAGCCGTAGAGTGGTACCGCAAAGCCGCCGAACAAGGATACGCCACAGCGCAATTCAACCTTGGAGTTAGTTACAGATATGGCGAGGGCGTATCTCAGGATTATGCTAAGACTGTAGAGTGGTACCACAAAGCCGCGGAACAAGGATTCGCCACAGCGCAATTAAAACTTGGAGATTGCTACAGATATGGCCGGGGCGTATCTCAGGATTATGCTAAGGCTGTAGAGTGGTACCGCAAAGCCGCAGAACAAGGTGATGACGAAGCGCAAAATCTTCTTGGAGATGTTTACCGTAATGGCTGGTTGGACATTGCGAGAGACGAATCCACAGCTTTTGAATGGTATCGCAAGGCCGCTGAAAAAGGTTTTGCCGAAGCACAATACAATTTGGGTTATATGTATGAAAAAGGCACTGGCGTTGCTCAGGACTACAACAAAGCCTTCGAATGGTATCGCAAGGCTGCAGAACAAGGTGATGACGAAGCGCAAAAACGACTACGTCGACTTGAATAAAGTGTTAACTGTTTGACTGAGCATGATAATAATTATTTGGCCAAATTGAGCGCAATAGCCGATGAGGCGTGTAGCCGACTTGATTAGGCTATACGACGACTACCAATCTGATGTGGCTCAATGCCAACCTGATACCTAAGAGGACAATACGATGAGCAACACGTCAGCAGTTGCCAAAATTATATATGACGCTTTTGCCGATTTTTCTGCCCATGCGGACAGACAAACGCCTGCCGCATGGCTGCAGGAATATCTCGGCGCCCAACTGCCTTCCCAATCCGCCGAGGCCATCCGCAATATCTCCGGCGAGATTATCGAAACGCTGGATATTATGGAGAGCAAGAAAGCGGCCATGGAGCAGGCTATGGCCGCAGGCAAATCGGCTGAGACCTGGCTGGCTGCCGATATTATGGCCGAATCCGGCGGCAGCGGCGAAAAAGCCCGCCTGGCCGCGGCTTTCTTCAACGGTCTCACCGAGGCGGAAAAAAGCCTGGACGACAGCGTTGAAGCCGAAGTTATCGACATCTCCGAAGAATCCGCGGCGTGGCGGGACGAAAACTGGAACGACTTTAAGCTGAAAGACACTCTGAAAGGTCTGGCAGTCGATGCCGGCAGAACGGGCCTGAAAGAAATGGCTTCGGATGTTTTGCTGAAAGCCTCGCAGGAAGGAATGGCCGCGCTGGCCGACGGCATTTCCATTGCCAAGACCGTAACCAGCAGATCAGTCTCGGGATTAAAAACCGCCGTTTCCGCGGGACTGACAATCGCAGAATCCAAAGGTTTGCTTCCGGTAACATCCGTCAAAGTCCTGACCGCTGCGGCATTCAAGACCGTTGAATGCATGACCGCTTTTGCCAATGTCATTACCGGCAAAGCGACTATGACAGAAGCTCTGGTCAAAGTCAAAAATACGGCTGTTGCCACCATTTCAGGAATGTGGGCCCAGCATAAGAATCTGATGCTTAATGAAATTGTTAACGTATCAGGAACGGTCTTCGGACCGCAGGGAGCGCTGATTGCCGGAGCGGTAAGCGGTTTATTCAAAGAAACTAAAGGCGAATCGAGGCTGGCTACTGTGATTAAAGAAGCCGGCTGCGCCGTGGCAAAATTCTTCACAAAGAGAATCAGCATGCCGTTCTTTCGCAAGAGCAAGGTGTTCCAGTTATTGGGGTTCTAAGCTAAATATTTGGTTTTATTGTATCATTGACATCATGACGGTATCAAAGGCAAATATGAAAGGAAATAGACTATAATGAGATACTGGACTGTTCAATCTAATGAGGTTATACAAATTATTGAAAATGATGGCGTTTATTATCCTGATTTTCGTAAAAGCCGCTATTCAGCGAGTAATAAGAGTATGAAAGTTCTTTATACTTTTATGTTGAAGAGTTTTAACTCAGTAAACAAATCGTCATACAAAGGTTTAATATTCACGTTTGTTAAATTTAACAATAATGGCGTAACATCTTTTAATGATATTGAGGATTTCACCTCATTTATAAGTTCAAAATCATATATAGTTAAAAACATGTGGGATTGTTTTTCAAAAAATAGCCAAATACTAGAGATTGACATGGAACACACCTTAAACCCACTGTTTATTGACATAAATGATTATCAAATCATTATGCCAGAAATCACCCCAGGAATGGCCAAACTATTAGGTATTCCCCAAGAATACGTTAAAGCACATGCAAATAAATTCAGTAATATCAAACAAAAACTGATGTTATCTTTGCAAAATGGTGATTTTGTTATGACAAGCAATTATTCATGTAATTTAATCCAAGCACATCTTCCATATATAAAAAAAGAAGATATATGTAATAAGTACCCACTTTTCCATATTTAATAATAGATATAGGTAATATTTAAGTGATGAAAAGAAATGTTACGGAAAGCTGGACGAGATCCGGTGACATCTGACAATCGGCTACGCTGTCTATATTTAAAAGCTGTAAGTAAAAAAACAACTAGGGTTCAAGTCCCCCTTGCTGGTAGTGTAACAAATTTTGTGTATTTCTCTAGATTGACGCAAAAACACCACTAATGTAGATTAAACAAAAGACAGAGCTGCATTTGCAATACATTGCAATATAACAATACGCTTGCCACAACTCATGTATCTCAGCCCTGGGAAACATTTCCGAGGCTGTTTCTGTTTTGCGCTGCCAACATTATTGGCGTCAGCCATTTAATATAGCTGCTTCTGCTCATCAGTTTTTTACATTTTCTGCACATACAACAATAAAGAATACTGTTAGAACAAATTCAGCTCAGTTACTTTTATAGTGTCCTTTACAGGGCTATGCCTCTATTATTTCACGCTCCTGCATAGTTCCCGCTTCTCTCTGAGCTAAGGCGCGATCGATCTTAGCCAAATATTCCGCATTTTTCCGCAGTCTTTCCAGTTCAGCATATTCCCGTTCCGAAATCATTACCACATTTTCATTCCTGGGCCTGGCTATAACAATAACTTCACCGTCATACACCCGGCTGCAGATGTTTTTAAAATCATTCTTTACGGTTGTCCCGTTTACTGCGGTCATCTCGGCCTCCTCCTTTTATAATAGCATTAAATTTAATATTATTTACAATATTAAATTTAGTATCGATTTTTGGGAATGTCAAGGTGACAAACTTCATTTAATAAAAGTTTTGCCTATCCCGGCGCCCAAGACCTCTCGGGCCTGAGCATCCCCCTGCCCGACCTCCCAACGCATCCAGAATTCCGCCCTTGGTTACTTCCTTCTGACGCTCGCGCGGTTAAGCATTCCATCAAAATGATTGTGAAGGAACGCGCACACTGCACGGCTATATTATTCATCTATATACCGTTACGGCTGAAAGCACTGCGTCAGCATTCAGCCGGCCTGCACATTCAGGCTGTTCTCATCCGGCAGAAAATTGCGGATGCCCATAGTCACGATGCCCGGCTCGCTGCGGCGGACTATTACTAATATGTAGGCAAGATTGAGGCAGTTCCATGATTCATCAGCGTTTCGGATAAACCGGATCTCTTATATATCAGCGTTAATATATCCTTGGCCCGTTTAGCTTGTTGATAAAGCCGTATTCTGATAGTATATATTATACAGGAAGGAGGTGACGAAATGGAGCGAAGATTAAAAGTATATCTCGATACATCCGTAATCAGTCATCTTAAGCAGGATGATGTTCCCGAGAAGATGGCTGACACTTTGCGTTTATGGGACATATTCAAACAGGGAATATATGATGTATGCCTTTCTCAAGTAACCCTGCAAGAGCTCGATGAATGTCCTGAGCCCAAAAGAGCCTTACTAAAAGAGTATTTGAGCGCAATAGAATACAATATTTACGATATTACTGAAGAAGTGCTTGACATCGCGGACCAGCTTATTGAACTAAAAGTTTTAACAAAAAAAAGCTATGATGACTGCCTGCACATAGGATGTGCCGTAGCCAATGGATGTGACTGCATTATTTCTTGGAACTTCAAGCATTTAGTCAATATCAGAACCATACGCGGTGTTAGAGGAATTACTAATCTGAGAGGTTACAAAACGTTAGATATATTAAATCCCTCTGTACTTTTGGAAAGCTAGGTGTTTTATGGAAAAACCGATTCTCAGCCCGAGTTTTACGATAGAAGATATTCATAAGCTGCGTGAATACAACTATGAAATTACCAAGAATATGACACGGCAGGAAAAGATAGAGTATTACAACAACAGAGGCCGCAAAGTTCAAACCGAACTTGAGCAGGAAAAAGCCAAACTAAAAAACGTTTAACTGTACGCGAACAAAAGCACGGAAACCGCGGTATCTGCGCACATAAACTGCGTTCCCTAAAGTGAACCCTTTTTCAAGACAAAAGGGTTCACTGTAAAGCACACCACATTAGTCCAGCAGCATACAGTGAGGCTTACTATCCGTTTTCTCTGCCCGCTCGCTATGATTCTCCGCTTCTGCCACCCTATAAGGGACAAACGGCTTTTGCAGGCAGGCAATTACCTCCGCCAAGAGCTTTTCCCGCCCCAGCGCCGACACTGAAGCAGGCGCGGTCCCGCTGACGGCAGCCACATAAGCTCTTAACGCCGACAGCGCCACAATTCCACAGTTTTGGATTTCCAAAAGCAGGCTGAAATCGTAAGGCGACAGAGGCTGCTTTTGCTCCAGATAGCTCCGCAGCGCTCTAAACACCAAAGGATGATAGGTCGTTTCACCTTGAGGATGAGCATACGCGCAGTCCAGCAGCTGCAGATAGGCGGCTTGAGTAAACTGCGCGAAAGGATTGTCACCGCGCCCCACTTTCAGCAAACCCGGCAGCTGCAGCTTTATCCCCGCACTGTATTTGTACCTGGCCAGCAGCAGCGCCTGCGGCGGCTTTTCCCGCTCAGCTTTCAGAGAAATGCGGCTGCGGTGAGTAAAACCGCCGGACTGTTCTCCTGGCTCCGCGATATCTTCCTGCACCAGGCACAAACAATACCAGGTAGAACCCGCCGCCCCTTTGGCCGACTGAAGTTTATCCATCTGCAGCCTAAACCAGGCCTCCAGGTTCACGGCCTGAGGCAGGATAAAATAACTTCCGCCCATTTTGACGAGACCCGCCGTTAAATAGACGCTGCCCTCGCGGGTCTCAAAATCGAGCCCCGCGATGATCCCCTCGCCGTAGCCGGCGTGGGCCAAATGCAGAAACTCCCGAGGATAGCGATAGGTCTCTTCCAGCATCCGCGCCGAAAGAATATCCCCATCCTGAAAAACTATTTCAGTATAATCGCGAAATTCCACGCTTCACTCTACCGTTTCCCATCAAAGAAAGATGACATCAGCTCAAAGTTATGATATTCTCCCTGGTTCTTAGTCTCCGGCTGTTTCTGAATGAGGGAATATTTGTTCTTCCCGTTTTCAACGCGGCTTACGCGCACCTGATATATACGGAAACCGTAACCGTCCTTGGCCGGCAGCAGGAAAATACACTGCACGCTCTCGTCTTCATCACTAAGCTCAATATTGTGAAGGCTATTAATAATCTTCTCTTTCACGTCCTCAGCCGGCCAATAGGTGTCCTCGGCAAGCATTTGCTGCAACTCGCTAAGAGAGACATCTCTGCGTTTGGTTACATCCATTTCAAAATTATAGATAATGCTGTTTTTCTGCTGGCCGTACGCGTCTTCCACAATAAAGTGACAGAGGCGTCCGGAAACAAAATTCTTCAGCACTTTAGCCTCACCGCCGCCGATGACCGCCTGTTTAGTGCCGTCGTTTTTGACTTCGTAAACCGTATAAAGCAGCTTGGGATCGGCCGTTTTAATAACCGGCTTTATCAAGCTGTATTCTTTATCCATCAGATAACGGATACAGCCTTCCAGACAGGCAAGCTTAAGCTTTTTAGCTTTCTCGGTACCTGAAGCGCTGTCGCTGCGGCGGCGTATATTGCGTCCCGGCACGAATTCCTTCAGCAGATCGTGGAAGAGAGTGATGTTGCATGACTGCCCGGAAAGTTTAATATATTTAACATCCTGCAAAACGTTCTTCTCTCCGCCAGCCTTATCCTTATCGCCAGCATCGCTCAAAAGAATAATCAATAGAGCGTAAATATCGGGGCAGAGAATGCGGGTGATCTCTTTGATAGTGATCTCTATATTGCCCAAGGGCGCGGCCTGCTTCTCCAGCATAGCGCTGTCATCCCGGCGAACATACAGATAATAATCCTCCTGGTTGCCGATGCAGACGCTACGATCTTCCTCTTTAGAAAAATCCACGGACACAGTATTCAAGGACTTATAAAATTCGATTTTAATGGCTTCGGCCATCTGCCACAGATAATTGTAATTGCGGCGCATGCACCTCTTATCATCGCTGTATTTAGCTTCCGCGTAACGGGTGGGAATATGCGCTTCGGCATCCCGATACGCCTTTTCAAATCTTTCATAAAGCTTAGCTTTCTGTTTCAGCAGCTGGCCCTCTTCATCCAACTTCGTCATAATATCAATTTCGTTGACATCCAAAATCTCCAGCATATCGGGATTAGGTTTTCCCTGCAGGAAATCGTCAATCTTGATCTTCAACAGCTGTAGAATGCGATAGGTGATATTGTTGCCACCAAACGCGGAATCTCCGTGTTCAAAGCTAGTCTTTACGGTAAGCACCTTTTTGCCGCCGCCGATATTGGCCGCGGTCTGCCAGTATTTACACTTGGCCAAATCGGTCGTTCCCCCGCCGCAGTCGATGACACAGACCGTTTCGGCGTTTTCCTCTCCCTCCGCTTCCTTTTTGATGCGGTCGGCAATGTGGCTGTACACGACAGCGATGCCCTCGTCCAAGCTCGACTCTTCTTGCAGCACTGCATAATCGGGTTTAGGAAACATTTTCCTCATTTGCTGCAGAAAGCTATTTTTCAGCTTGACAGGAGCTGAAAAGTGCAGATTTTTGAAGCGTTTGTGAAAATGCTGTTCCGCTAAAGAGATAACGTGTTCGAGATAGGCTTTGACGACATCAGCGCGGCGCACCCGGCTATTGTTGCCTTGAGCGTCGAAGATTTCTTCTTCGCGTTCCAATTCATCCATCCAGCTCTTAATTTCATAAAAGACCGTAGCTTTGCTCTCGAAGTGATCAGCCATGATCCTTTTCTTAGCTTCGTAGCCAAAAGCAAAGCGGACAGGCTGGCCTTCTTCGCAGGCCACGACATAGACCAAGGTGGGAAACATCTGCTGGGTGGCAATTCCATCAATATCAGGGAATTCGACTATTTCCGGCTTATTCTCCCCTTCATTGAGAACGCCGTAACTGCCAGCCGTGGTGTTGCTGGTCCCAAAATCGATGCACAGCGTCCGCTCGGACACTTCCAGTTTCCGCAATATCAAACTGCACTCTACGGCGTAAAATTTATTCTCCGTAGCGCTGGCGGGGAAAAGGATAATCTCATGGCTGCGGTTTTTGGCAATAGACGCGTAATCGATATCCGCAGCAGCGAAGACGAGATTCGGCTCCCGGCGCTCGCCTTCCAAATGCCCTACCGCCACGGCTTTGCCCAAATGAGTATTGAACAAAGCGGCCCGGCTGTAAGCGAGGCGGGGGGCCTTCTCGCTCAGACGGATAGAAAAACCGTCCTGGGCCCGCACGGGAAGCTTTTCGGTGATGGTAAAGTCAGTTGAGCTGATTACTCCGGCAGGAAGCGCAACTTTTTGACCTTTGCTGTAGAGTGCGTCCATCATTTCCAAAGTCAGCTGCTCTAAAGGCAGCGGAACGAATTCTTCCTGCGGTTCTGGGAAGGACTCAGGAGCAGCATCCGTTTCTGAGCTGGCAGCCATATCAGGGGACGCCGGCGCATCAGCTTCCTCCCCCGCCTCTGTCCCTAACGTAAAAAGCTCAAAAAACAGCTCTAAATAACCCTTCTTGCTCAGACGGCGGAAGCCGTTTTCCGCATATTCTATGCTGGCATCTGTGAGGATCTTTTTCAGGAATTCGACGACATCGTCGCCCGGCGTCTCTTTGGCCATGACAAAATCGCGAAAGCCCTGTTCATCCTCCACAGCAAAGCCGTCAAAATTGAGTTCCAAATCGGCCATAGCTTGCTTCAGCTGTTCTGGCGTCAGGACCTGTCTGGATGCTGGCTGGCCAGCAGTCAGCAGAAATGACCAATCGCGTTTTTTCTTGTTCTTGTCTTCCATGTTCCCCTACCTCATTTGGGTTTAGATCAGCTCGGCTAAATTTTTTCCATAATGGCCGAAATCGCCGTGCGGAAAGCGGCCTCCAGCTTATTCATGTTATCGAGCTTGTAAGCGTCGCCTTTATCGGCGAGCTGCCGCAGAAACTCTTCGCGCACACCTCTGCCGACGCCGATGGCCACAACGCGAACGCCATGACTCCTCAGACTCTGGGCGGTTTTCAGCGTATCGCCAGGGCTGTAAGGATCGCCATCTGAAACGACAATAACCACTTTACCATGCATAGTGTTGCTGAGCACTCTGTCTGCCATATCGAGTGCCGACACCATGTCTGTGCCTCCCTGAGCACTCAGGCCTGCAATTTTATTGCACATATCTTGCTTATTCTGAGAGGGACTGAGCAGCAGCTGCGCACTATTGGCAAACGAAACCAAACCTAAACGGTGCACGGAAAAATCCAGCATCCCATCGATCAGCGCATAGCAGGCTTTCTTAGCTTCAGTCAGAGGATTTCCCATCATGCTGCCGGACGTGTCCAGCAAGAGCATGAAATCTATGGGAGGCTGCTTCGGCTTCAAAGCAACGCGCTTGTTCTCCTGGATTAGTATTTCCTGGCGAATGTGCGTGTCCTGATCTTCCGCAGTCACCTTGAGGGTCTGGCTCTCATCGTAGCTGAAGGTCACCGTGATGACCGGCTTGCCTTTGGGAGCGGGACGAATACCGCCCAAGGTAATGCTCCCGTACAAATCATGGCAGCGTATATCGGGTATTTCCTCGGCATCGCTGCCGGCCTCATAGATATTGAGTTCCACCTCTTTTTGATTATCAACGGCGGTGGTATAGTTGCGCGTTTGCTCACAGGGATAAGGCAGGCCCTTGGGCAGTATTTTCGAGAGCACCGACTTACCCTCGTCATTGACTACTTCAATACCCATGGAGTGAGAGACGATATCCTGGAAGCCTTTGGTTTCAATACCGCTGGATTCGTGCTCGGCCACAATGCAGGCCCCGGTCACCACCAAGGTATCCAGGCTCAGTTCCGTATCCGCCTGCTTATGCACCAGTCTTTCCACCTCGGCGCGGATGCGGGGGATATAGCAGCTGCCGCCAGCTAGAATTACGCTATCGATCTGCTCCACGGAAAAAGGCTGCTTCTGCAGAAACTTCTCCAGCTTGGCGGATATTTTTTGGTAAAGATCTTGGCAGATTTCGTCGAACTGCTCGCGGTCCACGACAATGTCAAAGGTGTACTGCGATCCTTTATAGGGAAAAAGATTGGCAATGCTGACTTCTTCTTCCGTGCTTTCCGATAGAGCCACTTTGGTCCCTTCTACGGCATCTGCCAACCTGCCCCGAAGCGAACCATAATCTTTTTCATCCAGACCTGAAGCGGCGAGCGTGGAAAAGTCCATACCAGTTTTTTCGCTGAGCCTTTCCAAAAAATAATCGTACAGCAGCTGGTCAAAGTCGTCTCCGCCCAAGCGGCGGTCTCCGGCTGTATCGATAGCTTTATACTCTTCGTTCAGCGGGTCAGCTTCAAGAATGCTTAAGTCAAATGTACCGCCGCCAATGTCCACCACTAAGAGCTTTCCCTTTAACTCCTTAGTCCGTCCCGCCGCCACAGCCGCCGCCATAGGCTCGGTGATGATGCGGATCACCTCGAGACCAGCGCGCTCTCCGGCTTTTTTCGTCTCGGTTTTCTGCTTGCCGCTGAAATAGGCCGGAACGGTAATGACCGCTTTCACCGCCGTATCATCCTCGCTCTTCTTCAGCTTTTTCAGCACCGTAGCCTTGACTTGGCGCAAAATCTCGGCAGCCACATCGGTAGGTGTCAAAGATTTTCCTCTCATTTTATACTGTTTGAGAGGATCACCCATATAGGTTTTAGAGGAACGTATTAGGTTGTCAGGATCGCCTGTGCCTTTAACCATGGCATCGTAGCCGATGGTAAAACTCCCGTCGGGTTCAACATAAAGCGCCGAGCGCAACATTTTAGCATCGTCAAGTTTAACTAGCGTAGGTTTACCCTTTTTCATGTAGCAGGCCAGAGTATTGGTAGTGCCTAAGTCGATTCCTATCGTTACCGTATCCATTTAATTACCTCTTAATTACCTCTTTCAGAGCAGACTATTTATCAGAATCATCGTCTTCGTTGCGAGTTGACAAAGAATTATCAGATGAATTGGCTGGATCTAAGCCGTCATTCTGTGCCTCCCCACCATTGGCAGGAGAAACTTCTCCTGACGCTTCTTTGGCATTACCACTATAAATCTTAGAGTCACCGTCTCCAGCTGGACCCCCGCCCTCTTTCCGCCCTTGGCTTTTTGAGCTGCCTTCAGCAAGAAGCGTATCGTCCGCTGGTTCACGACTTTCAGGATCTCCGCCTGCAGAGGAACCCTTGTCAGCAGACTTATCTTTATTAGAAATCTTCTTATTAGTCTCATCTACAATATCGCCTATCTGCTTATCGACGTCAGCATTATTATTCTGAGTACCAGAGTTAGGCTTTTCTATCTCCCCATCAGTGACAGGAAAAGGAGGACAAACTGGTTCGTTAGGCTGAGCATTCCGCAGCTGTTCAGCTAAACTATCGCGCTCTTCCTGCAGCTCGTCACACTTTGCTTTCAGCCCGTCACGCTCATCAGTCAGCTTAGCGTAATTCTCATGAGCTTCTGTAAGTTTCGAATTAAGATCCTCACAACTGGCAGTTTTATCTTGCAGATCGAACTCCAACTGTTCTTTCTTAGCGTACTCGCTGTCATATTTTTGCTTCCACTCATCGCGTTCCTTGCCGATATCCTTGAGCTGGTCTTCCAGCTTGCTCTTGGCAGAATTAACATTCTCTAATTCTTTCCGCTGAGCGCTAAGTTCATTGTTGCAGTCCTTCAGATCTTGACGAAGGCTGGCTATCGTATCATCTGCGCTCTCTTTGTCTTTCTGTAATTGCGGATAAACGCGCTCTAAGATGTCCTCGTTATCTTTTCTGTGTTTCTCATATTTAGCTTTTTCAGCCTCACACTTTTCCTTTAGCCTCTCATAGCTCTTCTTTTCTTTATTATAGCTTTCAGTAGCCTGTCCCAATTCACGATTGCGTTTTTCGTTCACGCGTCTTTGTTCTTCGAGATCAGCTTTGAGGTCCGCCAGTTTTTTCTGAGCCTCGAGCAGCGGCTGCAATTTCTCATTATAGTCTTTCAGGCAAGCGGCCATGTCCCGATCCCGCTGTTTACGGTAGTCAGCCAGTTTGCCCTGGAAATCCTTATCCAAATCCTGTATATCAGCGGCCTGATCGTCGATAACTTTACGCAAGGCCTGCAATTCCTTAGCGTGCTCTTTTTCCGTAACAGTTACATTATCGAGCTGCTGCTGAAGCTTGCGATTCTGTTCTTCAGAAGCGGCAAATTTCGTCTGCCACAAGGCGGCATCCTCAGAAAAATCCTGAGCTATATCATTAAGATGCCGCAGGGCTTCCTGCAGTAAACCTATAGCCTCGCTGGGCCGGCGCATTTCCTCCAGCAAGCGATCACCATAGTGGATCAGCTCCTGCAATTCCTCTTTTCTCTCGTCCATTTACCGCACCTCTTCAATTTAGAATAATGATTAATAATTATCTTATTGATTAAAGCGTTTTCAGCCTCATAACCGTTTAAACATTAGCATTCAGATTAATAATCTGCGTTTCGATCTCCTTAAGGCCAGATTCTCCCATCTCCGAAAAAATCAGGCGCAGCGTGTTGCTGTCGGCCAGTTCCATCTGCAGCAAAATACCGTCTTCGGCCTTATACAGGCTGGGAGTAACCGCTGCGCTGCCGATATATACAGCTCCATCATCTCCGCCGATTTCTACGCCCTCAGAATCAGCAAAGCACTGATACACGGAGACCTTGTTCTCGCGCTGGGCCAGTTCCGCCCACGGCAAAGGGATGCGTTTAGTGCGCTGACCGTAGGGAGGGGCAAAGTCGAGATATTTCTTAAATAGTTTTCCCTGAGCCAGCCCTAGGCTAAACGGAACCTGGCTGATAATCTCAATATCGTCTGGCTGTTCCCGGCGTACAGCGAGATAACGGACCGCTCCGGCCGCGACATCGGCGATAGTTTCATCTTCCCATTCGTAATCGTCGCTGTCAAAAATATCCGCGCCGAAATATTCGGTCAACAAATCCAAAACGTATTTTATGCGCGAAGTTCCGCCAAAGGTCTTAACCAGGGTCACCTCGCTCTTGTTGAGATAGGTCTGAGCAAAAAGCTCGTCTAAAAGCCCGAAAACTTTTTCCCGCACTTGCTCGCGCCGCAGCACTTCTTCCATCTCCTGCCGGGTCAGTTCAAATTCGCGCAATTCACCGCTGCCGTAAAAAGTACACGAACGTTCGACAGAATCGTTATCATCTTCACAAAGCTTTTCTTTTAATACTGTCACCAGATCGCGCAGTTCTTTAGAAGTATGCTTCTGTTCCAAAGTCTTGTCATGGGATTTAATCTCGGCAATTACCGAAGCGTATTTGTTTTCCAGCAGCTTTAGAACCGCCGCATCGATATCGATGCCCCCATAAGGCAATCCCGCTGCCGCCATTTCCTCAATGCGCAGGCCATCGTCATCGTGCTCCAGGCGCACCAGGCTCAGATCGAGCGTGGAACCGCCGAAATCGAAAATAAGCACTGTCTCCTCGCTGTCTTCTGCCTCCAAAACATCGCTTAAGGAAAACACCGCGGCAAACGGCTCAGTAATCACCGCTTCCACAGCCAACCCCGCCGCTAAGGCAGCCTGATAGATGCGGCTCCTCTGCAGCCCTGACGAACAAACGGGCACGGTTATAACCGCATGAAGCTCTTCCGCCTGACAGCTGAGTTTGCTCTGCAGTTTTTCGCTGAGACCGCGAAATATATCCGCAGCGGCCTCGCTGGCCGAAACCTCGCGCTGCAGGTTGGGAATGGGCTTGGACCACTCGGGAAGCTCCAGTTTGCGTTTTACATGCTCAATGCTGTTTTCCGGGTCCTGTTCAGCTTTGGCCGGGTCGCCAATTTTCGTTTCCAGGGCACCCGAGCGGGTCAAATCGTAAAGCACAAGGTTGGGGATATAATTCTGATCCACATTCTGACTTAAACGCACGACATGCGTACCTTTGCCTCGCCAATGGGCGGTTTTGATATTGCAGGCTCCGAAATCAATGCCCACTATTTTTTCCATGGTCTTAAGCTCCGTACTTCAGGCAGACTACTCTGCCGCGTTTGCGCAAAATTTCCAGATTGCCGTCTTCTTCATAAGCCATAAAGTAGGGCAGCAGCGAGACTTCATCGATTAGGCCATCCTGGGAAGGCACCGCGGTCTTCTTGTATATTGGCGGCTCGATATGGGGAAGCACACTGCCCTGGGCCGACATACCCGGAAGGATCTCCAGAGTATAAATGCCGTGGCCGCTCAGATAATTATTCACATTTTGCAGCAGCCGCTCATAGCCCGCCGCCTGCCCGCCGCGGTAAATTGCTATCATTACGCTGTCCAGCAGATTATCGCTGATAATTTTGAAAAACTTTTCGGTAACTTTTTCCGACAGTTCATCCTCGTCACATCCTTCAAAATCGAATCGGCTGTAAAACTTTTCCAAGGCCTCGCGGCAAAAGCGAATATTCTTGGCAAAACTGTTTTTGGCCGGCTCAGCGATGGGCAGCTGAGCCAAACCGTCAGCCAGCCCCTCCATACCCCTTATGCTTTGGGCAAATCTGTCCCTGACAGCCCTCCAATCGCCCTGAAAGACCGCCCGCGGCGGCTGCGGCTGAGGCAGCGCAAAGAAAGTTATCCACGGTTTAGCGGATAGCGGCACGGAAGGAGAACGCGCAGGCCAAGCCGCCGCAGCAGGCTCAGTTTTCTGAACAGGCGGGGAAAGTGGAGCGGACGGCGGCAAAGACGGTGCCGCAGTTTTCTGCGCGGGCTTGAACGGAGAAGGCGAAGCGGGCTGAGGCTGTGAATGAGCATCCTGCTGGGGCACAACGCGCCCGCTGTCGCCCAGCAGTTGGGTTATTTGCCGTTTTAATTCCTCAAAAGCCCGACTTTGCTCCCTGTTTTGCCGTTCCAATTCGCGCAGGAGTTCTTCTTGACCGCGCAGCCGCCGGTCCTGTTCTGCCAAATCATTTTGTTGCTTCTCGACTGTCTGCTTTAAGGCGAGATTCTCATTTATTTGGGAGTTTAAAACGCTGCTGAGATGATTAACCTGATACTGCAGACTACCGGCAGCATTATTCTCATGAGCACCAGCTAATCCGCGTTTGAGTGCTTCTAGTTCCCGGCTTAAGCCGCTTATCTGTTCCTGCACTGCAGCTAATTGCCCAGCAGGCGAAGCGTTTTGCTGCCGCTGAAGATATTGAATATTATCTTCCAATGCTCTCAGACGGCGCTCCAGCCGACTTAGAACTGCATCATTTTGCGCAGATACCTGAGCCGCGCCGGAAGCATCAAACCGTTCATTCAGTGTTTCATAGCGGCCATACAGTTCATTTAACGACTGATCGTAGCCGCGCAGGTCTTCGGTAAGACTTTCATACCCAATCGCCTTCTTAACCCGCCCATTAAAAGAGCCCTCATCGACGCAGATAGTCCAAAGCAAATTTCTTATCATAGCGCCTCCCCGCAGCTTCTACCTGTGCCCAAAAACAGTGCAGATTCCCCTCAGCACTAGCTCATCGCGATCTTCGTTTTGATCTAGAAAGGGAATGCGATGTGGGGCTAACTGTATTTCATCGATAACGCCCACTTGCTTCTCGTCCGCCGTCGTTATAATGCTCGGCGGCTCAAACCATCTAGTCAATGATTTAAAATTATCGCCGGTCACCACGTGATGACAATACACGCCTATAGAAGCCAGATACTTTTCCACACTTTCCGCAAAAGCCTTATAAAAGCTATTAATAGTACCGCTGCTGTGTTTAATTCCGCTATTGCAGCCGCGCAGTAAGTCCAATATACATGCTTTAACAAATTTGCCAGTTTGCTCTGCAACGTCCTCACTGGTATTTTCTTCTATATCACACGGTTTCTTGAAGATTTTCTCCACAAATTTGGGTATCTCGCGTTCCAGAGTCTTGTTAACAGAAGTGAAATACTTCTGCATATTCTCGTCCTGCGCCAAGGAGTCATATTCCGCCAGGCAATTGCGCATTTTGGAAATATCGCTGACCTTCTGTACATGATTCTGCCAAGCTTCATAAGAATCGATGGTGATAGGATCGTACAGGCTAAGGGTATCGGCCTCTTCCGCAAGATTAACAGCGTCCTGCTCTGAACGGAGTGCATCAGGCAGCACGCTGTCACTTCTAGGCGCAGCGGACGCCCCAGCAGAAAACCTAACCCGCAGCCTTTGCAAGAATTCCCGGCGGCCGCAAGCACCCAAGCGCTCCTTCAGTTTTGCCAAAAACACCTTTATTTCCAGCCTTATCCCCGTCATGCGCTTCACTCCCAATCGCTTTCCCGTTTAATCTGCAAATTGTTGTCGCTGATTACGGTCCCGGTTTTGTCCTTGGTTACCGCCGTAATCTCCAGGCTGCCGTCGGACTGCATGTCAAAACACACTTCGATCTCCGTATCGTTCTTCTTTAAACCCGGGGGAAGAGCCACTGTCAGAACTTCCACCTCTTCCATGCCGTCCTGATCGGTCCGGGTCATGCCGGGATGATTATCGACATCGTACTCATAATAGGCGATCTTATATTCGCGCTGATCGTCGCGATCGAGGACAAAGGTCTGGCTTCCGGAAGCGGGCAGCGGGGTATTCTCCGCAATGAGCATCTGGAATTTATTGAAGACCAGGCCCTCTTTGGCTTTCGTGCCGATTTGGGTGTTGGTGATGAGAGCAATCTCATCCAGTTTTTCCACGCGCTCCGCTAAGAGAGCCGCTCCGCAGGAGATTAAAAACGTCGCGTTCGTGGCCGGGTCAATTGCCAAATGGGGCAGCTGCTCCTGTAAAGCCTTTCTGGCCAAGGGCACATTAGAGCTGCCGCCGGCCATTACCACGGTGTCGATATGATCGATGCCTTTGGCGGCGGCTTTTTGCAAAGTATGCTGCACAATAGTCACCGTGCGATCTATATCGGCGCGGATTAAGTCCTCAAATTCCTCGCGAGACAGGAAAGCTTCAAATGTTTGCTGTTTTCCGTCAATCAGCAAATATAAATCCCGCTCGGCTTCGCTGACATCGGAGAGGTCTTCCTTCATTATATTGGCTTTTCTGCGAATTTCCACCATGTTTTCCTGATAAGCCTTAAGCTCCTCGCCTTCTAAGTCATCGGCTTCCTCGGGAAAGCTCACGGCGTAATACTCTTCGATGCGTTCGATTAGATAAGCAACTATGCGCTCGGTCAGGAGATTGCCCCCCAGAGCGTTGTCCCCACCCGTAGCAATTTCCTTAAAACTGTCCTGCTGCCGCTGCACCACAGAGACATCAAAGGTGCCCCCGCCGAAATCGTAAACCAGAATGACCGCGCCCGGCCTGTCAAATTCGTTATAGCTGTGCAGATAGTAGGTTGCCGCAGCAGTAGGCTCTTTAGTAAGCTTAGCATCAAGCCCGCAGTCTTTGGCGACTCGCTTGGTAACGTCTTTAGCGGCCAAAGAGAACTTGGCCGGCACCGTGATAACTGCCCGCTCTATCGTCCCCCCCAGCGCACCGAATTCCTTAAGAAGCTGCGTTTCCATGCCGACGATGACTTTCCTCAAGAACATCTCCGCCGCTTTTCTGGGCTTGAGGTAAAAGTGGTCGCCATTTTCTGCCGTAACCTCGTAGCGATATTCGCTGTCGGCCAAATGGGATTTGAAATTAGCCACCCCCGCCAGAGGATGCAGTTCCATGCCAGAAATGGCAGTCGTACCGATATCCCACTCGGATTTGCTGTGAAAATACAGCACAGAGGGTATGAGTTTATCCCCCTCGTATTTGAGCTGTTTCAGCTTGCCATTCTTTTTCCCCGTATAGGAAACGATAGTCGTGGTGGTGCCTAAGTCTATGCCTATCTCCTTGCCCAGCGCTGTGCCCATAATTATGCTTCCTTTCTCTTCGCGTACAGTCTCATACCATTAAGCCGCATAGTAGGCTTCCGCCCGATAATCCCGAAGGGATATTCCCAATACACCTGCAGGCGGGCGGTAGCCTCAAAAAACAGCACTCTGAGCAGCTTAAGGCAATCCCCATCGGCCTGGTTCTCCCTCTGCGGCAGATAAAGCAAAAATATGGCGTCAGTATCGTAAAAGAAGAGTCCCGCCTGTGGGAATATGGCTTTGACAGCCTCGCGGAAATACAGATGGCGCCCCTTCGCCTCTTCCTGCTGCCGCAAATAGCGCACCACCAGCTTCCGCCGTTCAGGGGCCAGCTGGTCAAAAAGCTCCCTCGCACAGGTGCCAAAACAGCCCTGCCGCAATTCCCGCTCCAGCTGCTCTTCTCTCAGCAGCGCCACCGACATCCCGCTTAAGCGGTCCAGCCGGGCCAGATAATGCAGCAGGCAGCTGCATAACTCCCGGAATTCCCTTATAGATAAATCCCGAGTTTCCCCAAGCGCTGGCTCACAGCCCCGCTGTTCCAGCAATAGACGCAGAACACGCAGCAAAGGAAGAAAAATCGCGGCAAATCTAAGGCGGGGATTTATCACAGTCCGCTCCTCGCGGCGCAGGCTGACCTCCAGGCAGGGAGAAGAATGGCAGGGAGACGACTTCCAGCTAAAACAATCCAGCTCGTCCAGAAGATCGGTCAGTTCACCGCATGGCCTGGAGAGTGAGGAATCCCACATGGAAAAATCCGCTTCATAAAACTTCTGCGGGCTGTAGGCCCACCACAGATAATCCATCACAGCACCCCCACCCATTGGAAATCGGGATAGCGGTTCTCCAAATAGAAAAGGACGTATTCCGCGTAATCGCTCAAGAATTTAGCATTGCCCGAAAACCTGATATAGCAGAAGGGCAGAGAACGCCATTTTTTGTAAAGCGCCTGCTCCCGCTGACTGCAGCTGGCTTCGCCATAGGACAATTCCCGCGCATAGCGCTGGCAAACCTGAAAACCTTTCTTGGCAGCGGCTTCCACAGCCACAAATTCGCCTTGCAAGTCCAGCTCCGACATCCGCAAGCTGCCCAGCACGCGCTCGATATCGCCTCTGGTGCGCAGCCTTTCCTTGGCCCAAACGCTGCTCATTTCCGCAGGAACAGAAAGCGGATCGGCATAATTTCTAAAAAAGACAGCGCCGCTCACCTTTCTGCGATAATCAGCGATATTGTCTTCAGCCCGAATAATGCGCAGGAAGCGGCATTTATTTACCAGCAGCTTTTGAGCGCGCAGAGTAATAAGTTCTCGCTCTCCGTCTTTTTCCGCATCAATAAGGCTGACTATGTCGTCAGCGTCAGGGCTGACAAAATCGCAGTTCCTCTGCTCCTTAAACTCATAGCCATAGGTGATACTGTCCCGGTAAGGGGAAGCGTAACTGGTGCTGCATTCCCCGCCCGGCTGATACTGGGGCAGCTCCAGCTCTCCCAGACGCAGATTCCACAGGAGCTTTTTGCCGGCCAGCAGCCGGCCCGCCAACTTATTGTCCGGCAAACAATAAGGCGTTAAGTCATCTTCCGGCAACTCGCGCAGCACATCGGCGGCCCGGCTATCCTGTCTGGGAATTTGGATTTTGACGGCCCGGCGGCTATAGGGCGAAAAGACGACCGGCTTAGAGATACGGTAGATGTCCGCTACATCAAAGAGCAGGCGCTCTGCTTCTATGCAGCGCAAATCGTGGACCAAACGGTAACGGAAAGCAAGTTTTTCCCCTTGTACCTCAAGGCTGCCGCTGTAGGGACAGGTATCGGCATATTCGGCTGAGCAAAGCGCTTCAGCCTCAGCGTAAGAACAGTCCAGGAAATAAGTGCCGCCCATATCGATGTACTGCGCTTCGCCCAGCAGATCTTCTTCCGCATCCGCTTCCCCAGTTCGGTCAATCGGGTAAAAACCGCTCACCTCGCGGCCGCAGTCGGCCAAAACGGTCACTATATTCCATTCTTGATTCCAGCCCGTCCGCAGATTAGCGACTTCGCGCTCCACGCGCCGCCCAATCTCTTCCAGCAGGGAATCGCTGCGGCTGCCGAGCGCCTGGAACGCCTCGCTCAATAGTTTTTTCCAGTCACCAGCAATATCAGCCCGGTCCACAATGTTCCGCAGTTCCTCTCGCTCCGATTTCATCTTGGTTCCCTCCTAGCCAATATTCACTATAGAGCCGTTAAGAGAAAGAGCGCCTTTGGCCTCGATATTAATGCGGCCTTTTCCGGCCAGATCGATCCCGCCAGGCGCATCCCAGCCGATGTTCTGTTTTGCGCGCCCGGTTATGCCCTGATCGCTGCAGGCCATTTCACTGCCGCCGGCCTTAAGATAAATGCCTTTATTGTCCAGCAGTAATTCGGTTGGCCCCTGTTTTAAAGTGATCGCCTCTTTGCTCATGGTTACCGTGCTTTCCCCAACGGTCAGCTTGATTTTTTCTTCATCCATGAGCATGGAATAATCCCCGGAAGCGATCATTAAAGACTTGTCCCGGAAAAAAATCCGCTGCAGGGTATTGTTGCCCAGGTATTTATCCTCGATTTTTCGGCACTCTTCAGCCAGAACGTTTTCGCGCAGAGCAGCGGAGGCGTACAGGCCTTCATTGGAAAAGACGGCGTTAACTTTATCGCCGTTGTCCGGCAGAAAGACCATCCCTCCGGCCAAACCGGTATACGGGGAGTGATAAGGCATCCACATCCTCTCCGCATCCATTTCCTGGATACCGGCTTCCTTGAATGAAATCTGCAGGCGCCCCAAATTTTGCTCATCCCGGTTATTTTCCACAATACCTTTCAGACATACGGCCTTTTCCAGACGCGGCCAAGGCGCAGCCTGGTATTTCCAAGGCGCATACGGCTGCAGCTGATAGCTGAATTCATAAATCTCGCGGCGCAGCTCTACATGCAGAGCGCAAATCACGTATTCGCCGCTTTCCCCAGCTATTTTAACTTTGGAACCGAAAGGCAGATACTTGGGCAAAGTCAGAGTGAAAGACTGCCGTCCCGATTTCTCCCGATCAGCAACATAGCGCAGAATGTCTTCGGCAGCGATCTCGCGGGCCGTTTCGCTCAGCGCTTCGGCGAGCGCGATAGCCCCTTTGCCCTTTTTAGTGTCATCTATCCAAAGCGGTATGCCCATATAGGCTGACATCCGCAGCAAAAAAGCGAAATTAGATTCCTGGTTCTGCAAAATTGGCTCAGCGTACGGCTGGGCGGCCAAAGCCGGGGCCAGCCGCAGATCGTTCGCCGCCAGCGCCAATTTGGAGGCGGAAAGGACCTCACCTAACTTCTTGCTGGGGCTTTGCCAGATGCGCGTGTGCTCTTCCGCGCACTCGGCAGCGGAAAGCGATAAAGCGCGGACTTCGACCGAATGTAAATGCATCTGCTTAAGGATACGCACTTCCTCAGCCTTACCGCTGAATATGCATTTCGGTTTTTCTTCCCCGTCCCAAAGCACCTGAATCTCCTGCCCCGCGCGTCCCAGAAAGGCCTCGGCATCTTCCGCGCGGATGGAGGCCGCAAACCGCAAAACGCTATGGGCGCCGCAGGATTTGTCCAGGGCGAACTGGGTAAGGTGCACAATATTTTCAAAGCCGCTGATCCGCATCTGTCAAAGCTCCATTTATCAATATCAGCCCTTGCGCACTCCGTCAAACTCACTAGGCCAATCGCCGAAAATCTCGAACTTATCCATGTTGTCCTGGACTTGGGTCAGATAGAGCTCAAAGCGGTCGTAAGCCCCGTCTTTTTTGGCGCCGTCGAGCACATAAACCTCGCGGTAGTCCACCACAAAGACTTTCTTGATGTAATATACGCACTGAAAATTATTGTCATCAGCTTTAATGCCTATGCAGATATCGCGGTTTTGCGATTCTGAACTGTTGTCACGGGCCCACTCGCTGAATTTCTTAAATTTACTGGCGAGTTCTCTATTCTCGGGAATTTTTCCCTTGATCACGATCTTAGCCAGCATACCGCCGGATTTCTGCATCACATTATCGTCGATAGTATCTAAGAAGACCTCCACGCTCTCGATAAGCGACTTCTCTTCATCAACCACGACGCCGGTATCGAACTCGGGTTTAATATCCTTGCCAAACAGGATCACATCTGCCTTGTCGCTCGTAGCAACCGCAATTTTAAATCCTTTCATTGTGCCCAACCTCCTTGAATTGCTATTTCCAATAATATCTAGGATTTTTGCTCGACATTAATCTCAAGATCATCCAAAGTTAACTCCAGTTTGGACAATTTGATTTTTAGCTCAGGCTTACCGGTTTCCGGATTATCCTCCAACACAATCTTCTCGCCATCGTACAGCAGCAGATTGACATCGCTGCAATGATCTTTGGGCTCAGCGCACCTCTTCCAATCCGCCACCGTGCCCTTAATAAATTCTTTTTCCACGCCCCGGCGAGTCTTGTCTGGGACCTGCTTGTACACCGCATGAACATAATCGTTGAGCAACACTGAATAAATCGGGCTGTAAACTGCGCTGCCGGATTCTTTGTAAAGGGTGTTGGCGATGTACACATAAGTGTTTTTTATATCGCCGAGCGCATCGCCGGAGAAGACAAAGCCCAAGCGGTCTTCATTGATGGCCTGGCGCAATTCTTCGTTAAAGCCAAAATCCGCTTCCCGGTTGAAGCGCGTAACCAGTTTTTGCCGCACGGCGGTATTTTCAAAGTCGATGCGCACGCAGGGCAGCTGGGGGTGCACCGGCAGCCCGCGCTGTTTCAGATATGCGTGCTGCTGACTCCCCATTAAAAGGCCTCCAGCCACATAAGCCGCGTCGATATAGACTCCGGGAATCTTCAGGCGCTCTACTCCCTCAAACAATTCGATCATTCTGGAACGGGTCAGAGTGAAGTTGGGATAGGCATAGACGGCGTGTTTATATTTGATATCGCTAAGTTCAGCGCGTTTATCCTCGACATCCTTGGGCGTCATCATGAAGCCGTTCTCGTCAGAAGCCCGGAAGCTGAAGACAGTCATGATGCGGGCTTCATCCATAATGGGCAGAAATTGGCGCAGCTCGTTCATGGTGACGCTTCTCGCAGTCTGCGCCCCGCCCGCTGCAGATGCGCCATCGCTAGCACCAGCGCCACCCAGCAAATCCTCTTCTTCATCGCTTGAACTGTCAGAGCCGCCCGCTTCCGCGACGCCGGGAACGATAGCAAACCAGATGCGGTTTCCGACCGTATCGTGGCCGACTCTGGTTATGAAGCTTTTAAACGCGTCTTTGCACTCCCGCAGCAGCTGCCCTACTGAGCAGTTGGCGATCAGCAGCCCATCTCGTAACTCTCCCTTGCAGGTAGCATGGTCAAAGAGAATCTGCATATCCAGCAGTTTCTGCACAGTTTCCGTCATACACTGTATAAAAGCATCTTTCGCGCTGCGGAAGACCTTTTCATATTTTTGCTTTGTCTCGGTATTAATCTTCTGCTGCTCACGCACTTCGGCCAAGCTGACTTCCGCGCCGCTCCCCGCTTCGCGTTTCGCCAGGGGAGAATAGGTGGATACCACCAAAGCCCGCACAAAGGAATTCTGCTCGTTCACACGCTTGTCGTAATCGCTCTCTATGACGGCGGACAGCAGCTTGCGTTCCCCAGAGGCAAGCTGTTTATTTTCGGGCAGCTCTTCAGTCTTAACTGGAACTGTGCCCAAGGTGCCGTCCTCTTTAAAAAAGGCTTTATAGCCGCTGGCCAGTTTAGTTTTCTCATCTCCTGATTTTCCGGCATTTTGAGCCAGCAGCCTATCGGCAGCGGTAATCCGTGCATCTAAATCCGCCATGGCCAAAGGCAGAAGATTGACCACAGAACTCTCGTATTGCTCCCGCACTTTTTGGAAGCAGCGGTTAAATTTCGCCCGCACCCCGTCAGTACTCTCGCCCTTCTCCTGCAGCTCATAATATTTATCGTAAGAGGCCTGCAGCTGTTTGCGCACATTTAAGGCCGCCTCATATTCATGCTTAGGCTTCAGCTGCTCGAAGAGTTCCTCGTAGTTGAACTGCAGATTGGAGGCGCCGCTTTTTTCTTTGGAATGGTACAGGTTCAGCAGCATCTTGTAGTAGCTGTTGCTCACAATGTCGAGAGGGACAGCCCCGGGAGAAGACTGTGTAGAATAGGTAATCGCCATAGACCCGTCAGCGGACGGTTCGTACTTTTCATAGACTTTGGGGGCAAACTTTTCCAAAAACTCCTCAAAGCTATGCACCGCCAATTTTTCTTTAACGTCCTGATAAGCCATTTCGATGCTATCAGCCGTAAACAAAATGGTATCCAGACTCGTTTTTTCCCGATCAAACTCCTCAAACAAAATGGTCCTATAGGTGTTTTCTGCCATATCCTAATCCTCCTCAGCTTCGGAAAAACATACGTTTACCAAAGACGCTTTTTTAATTGCTGCCTGCAAATCGCGGGTTACGATAATATCCGTATCGATAACGTCCGCCAATTTGAAAATACGGTAATTGCCGACTTCAGAAGCATTGATTTTATAATGCTTTAGGCCGTGCTCATCCCGGCACAGTTCCCGGCCTTCGCTCTCATCGCCGTCTTCATCAGCCAGGCGCGTATAGACGCGCCGGACCGCCCTGATGCGCGGCGGCAGCGCCAATATATACGGTTCATGCCGTCCCAAAGCGGCGCAGTCCAGATAAACAGGCTTGTAAAACAAGTTATCCACGCCCAGTTTATCCAATATCTTCTTAAACCTCAGAGAGATCAGCGGAACATCGTAATTATAGAGAAAATCTGGGAAGGTTAAGCCGCCGCTGTCCTCTATTTCCACCGTCAGCGGCTGGCGATCCAAAAACTGGAACGACGAAGTGCGGCAGGCAGAAGCCAGAACCTTAATCTCCTCTCCCGGGCAGACAAATTCTTCTAAATTGGTATGCGCCCACATCTTATAAAAGCTGGTAGAAACGCTAGCCATCTAATTCACCGCCTCCCCTAACTCTTGCAGCCGTTTTTTAACCATAACCGCCGGGCTGACATACTCATTGGGGGAATTATCCTTCAGCCAGACGAGCAGCTCCGTATTATTGTCGTCTAAAAACTTTCGGCCATCCCGCCCTGTATGACGCGAATCGGGAGGAAATTGCCTGTTGCTATCAACAGAAAAAGGCAGAATGTTGCGAGAAGCACCATCTAAATAAACAAAATACTGCACATTGTCGCAAAAGCCGACGCACTCTCGCTTCCAATTATTATCGGACAGGCTGAATGTCTGGGCAGCGCCTGGTTTTATCAGCAAATTGCGCGTTTTGTCGGCAATAGCCTCAGTAAAACGCTCCAGGCGGTACTTCGCCAGGACTATCTGCCCGTTTTCCTGCAGGACGGTAATAACCTTGCCGGTGCGGGGCAGGCCGTAGGTAAAGCGGTAGGCTTCCTTGGAAACGTAATAGGGAAAACTGTGATGCGGTTTGCCCTCCTCGGCAAAAGCCGCCAGCTTCGCTTTGATTTTCTGAGAAATCCGGTTCAGTTTGGCGCACAGCTGAGCCTGCGCCTGCTTGCTGGCAAAGCAGACCAGGTCGCGGTTTTTCTTATTATTTAAGCGGTCGGTCAGCCGATCTATTTCTTCCTGCACCAATTCGGCATAAGATTTAATCTCTTCCGGGCCGATAGCGATCTTGTTGCGGATACCGATCTGTTTGCAGATCATGGCTTTTTCCTCGGCGTCGGCAAAGGTGTAGCTGTGACCGCCCACATGCCACTGCACGCGCCCCTCGCTCATAACATCGTAAGCCGTAACGTGCTTCATCCTCTCGCTGTCGGGATAGTCCTCGGGATACCCCACCAGCATAATGCAGTTTTCGTAGGCATTGATGTCATAGCCGCAAAAGCGCGCCAGCCTGACCAGCTCAGAATTATTCTTAAACACCTGATTGCCGGAGAGCAAATGATGGGCCGCGTAGCGCCATTTGTTGGGTTTGCCGTTGCCCAGCGGCTCTACCGTCTCATCAAAATAAACATCATAACTATCCGCATGAGGCTTAGCGGCGTTGTAATTATCCCGCAGCTGGCGGGAATCGTTATCGACATCTGCAGGCGCGTTATCCTGGCGGTAAGCGCAGTCCCGGCACTCGGGTTGGTTAGCGCTGCAGGAACAGAACATTCCCGGCCGGGGAGCAGCCTCAGCTTCAGCAGGCTGAGACAACGGCTGGGGCAGTGTCTCGCCGCGTTCAGGGGACAATTCTAACTTATCAGACGGCGCAGCTATCGGCGCCAGAGTAGCTGCCAAAGCCCTGGTGATACCGCGCGAGGCGCTCAGCGCAACGTCTTGCCCGGCGGGCTTTTCCGGCTCGGCAGTTTTATGTTCAGGCCAAGCGATAGCCGCTACCTTCGCAGAGGCAGCGTTATTATAAAGGATATGGCCGTTGGTCCCCGACAGTTGAGGAGTCACCTTTTGTCCCACAGAACACAGAGCCCAGGCCTTTTTAGTTACAAGCGGCCCCTTGGCACTGTGTATGACGGTGTCAAAGAGCGGCGGGGCGACAATACAAGGACAGGGAAGCGGGCCTGCCGGCGTCGGCAAAAGTGGACAAGGTATAGGAGGCTGCGCGGGAACTAGCCTTGCCGCCTGGGTAAGCATTTTTTGGCCTTGGTGATAGGCTTTTTGATTGCCCGGTTCCACAGCCTTATACTGCATACCAAACGGACAGACAAACAGGGCGGCCTCTGATAAGTACTCTACACCCATATTGCCCTCCGATCCAAAGCAGAGAACAGCGTTTTCACGCTAAAACTGCGGACACTGAGCAGCAATGCTAAGATTAGCCTCGCGAAATGCCTGCCTAAGACGGCGTTTTTTGGAGATGCTGTCAAAGAAAAATTGTTTACAGCATTTACACCAGAAATATTGAGATTAGCAATAATTAGATTAGCAATATTTGCTTTAACAAAGCAACCATCTGTTAATCTTGGCGGCCGGCTTTTTAAAAGTTTAATTAATCTCGAAAATTCGCGAAGGTTTTTATATATTAAGAGAGAGAGAGAGAGAGAGAGAGTTTATAGCTAACGCTGGAGTATAAACATTCCAGTCAGCGCTTATATTTGCGCTTGCGCATATTGCGCTTTTTAAGCTTTTACGCTCTCCCATGCTAAACATTCCCTCTGAACGTCATTCTGAACGCCAGCCCTTAACAAAACTTTATTATAAAGCTCATCAATTCATAATATAGCTTTGTTGCTTTGGCGAACCAGTTATAAGTGGATGTATTTTCTCAGATAAGCAGATAGTCCTTCCCCTATCGCCGCGAAAACAGTCTAATTTTCTGCCGTTTGCGCCGACTTGGCTCACAATTTCCTTATCACATCAGTTGAACGACATATTCTGTCATTATGCTTTGATATAATTCTGAGAAATACAACAGCAATCGGCTGTGCTCACCTCACGAGAATTTCGCGGGCAAAGTGCACACTCGTCTGCGTCTTTTCCGCAGCGACTTGCTGACGCGCTGATAATAGGAGGTTCTTATGGGTTGTTTGGGTGGTTGTTTGAGCAAGATTTTTTGGACCATCGCGGTTATTCTGGTGTGGGTGATAGCCTGGCTGGCCTGGTTGCTGAACTGGGTATGCTGGGCCGTTTTCAAAATTTTGTATATTCTCCTGTTCATTCTGTGCTTGTTTTGCGCATCTCCCCCGTCCCCGACGACCATTGACGCTGCCGGTGTGGTTGATGGCAATGGGAATGTAAACTGGACTGTGCTCACGGAAGCCGCCGAAGCCGGCGACGTCGGAGCGCAGTATCTGCTGGCCCAAAAGAGTCAGGAGTACGTCGAACGCGATGACTGGGAAACCGCCATCGCAAGTACACTGTCGGGAATCCCCGAAGAATTGCTGCGGGAGGATGCCGAACGAAAAGACAAATTCGGCAGACAGGCTGAACATTGGTATGGCAAAGTCGCCGACCGAGGATACATGCTGGCCAGATACAAGAAATGGGGGATGGTCTTGTCGCGCTGGGAAAGAAAGTTAGATTATTGGTGCTGGTGTTTGGATATTTGTTGGAAAACAATAGACAAAGAGAAATTATAAAAAGCAATGAAACGTGCCGGCCTGCCGAACACAATGTCCTGCCGGGCCGGCTTTTTTTTGGCGCGGCAGGTTATTCCCCGCTTCGGCAGTGAACTGCCAGGATATTATTGTTCATTCACAAATTAATCCTAATTGCCGTCCGGCCCATCAAGCCGGACGGCTGAGCCGATTTTATTTATGGGGATCGTAATGAAGTACGCAGAAGAAGTCGAAAAAGCTTACACTCCGATCACTGTCAGGGAAGAAGCCCAGCGCTGCCTGCTCTGCCATGATGCGCCCTGCTCCCAAGCCTGCCCTGCCGGCACCGCTCCCGACCGCTTTATCCGCAGTATCCGCCTGAACAACATCAAAGGCGCTGCCGAAACTATCCGAGAAAACAACGCCCTCGGTGCCGTCTGCGCCCGCGTCTGCCCCACCGAACGCTACTGCCAAAAGGCCTGTTCCCGCTGCGGCATCGACCGCCCCATCGACATCGCCGGATTGCAGCGCTACGCCACCGACGCCGAAGAGCGCTTCGGTATGCAAATCCTCCAGGCCGCTCCCGCCAATAGCCATAAAGTGGCCATCGTGGGCAGTGGGCCCGCTGGACTACAGGCTGCCGCTTCCCTGCTCCAGCTCGGCTATGCCGTAGATATTTACGAAAAGAGCGCCGCAGCCGGAGGCTATCTGCGTTACGGCATCCCCGAATACCGTCTGCCCAACGCCATCGTCGACACCGAGATTAAGCGCATCGCCGCTCTGGGTGCCAGCATCAAGACCAGCACCACAGTCGGCAAAGATGTCACTATGGACGAGCTGCAGGCCCAGTACGAGGCCGTGCTGCTGGCTGTGGGCTTTAGCCAAGCCAAGATGCTGCCCATGTTCGCCGACAGCGACATTACCGAAACAGCCGTGGACTTCCTGGCCCGCGTCAAACAGGCCAAAGGCGAGGTGGAGCTGCCTCAGAACATCGTGGTCATCGGCGGCGGCGACGTGGCCATGGACGTAGCCACTACTCTGAAGATGCTAGGCGTCAAGAACGTCACTGACGTGGTTTACGAAGAATTCTGCGAGTTCCTGGCCTCTAAGAAGGAGCTGGCCGGAGCGCAGGCCCTGGGCGTCACCATCATCGATGGCTACGTTCCCGAAAAGATCGAGGGCCGCAAGGTCACCTTCAAGCACCGCCGCATCAATGCCAGCCTGGAGATCGAAACCGACAAGGTCATCCTGGCCGTGGGCCAGCAGGCTGACGGAGAAGGCTTAGGCCTGAACTTCATCAAGAATGAAGTTGAATTCGAAGGCTATCAGTCCCCCAATCCTAAAGTATTCGTGGCCGGAGATATAGCCCGCGGCGACAAAACCGTGGTCTGGGCTGTGCGCAAGGGCAAAGAAGCCGCACAGGCCATCCACAACTTCCTGGGAGGTAAGCAGTAATGATTAAGAAGGACCTTTCCATCGATTTCCTGGGCGTTCACTTCGAGAACCCCTTCTGCTTATCTTCATCTCCAGTGGGCAACTGCTACGACATGTGCAAAAAGGCCTACGATACCGGCTGGGGAGGCGTGGTGTTCAAAACCATCGGTCCCAAGCACTTCCTCATCGACGAGGTTTCCCCCCGCTTCGACGCCCTGACCAAAGAGAGCACCGAATTCGTGGGCTTCAGAAACCTGGAGCAAATCGCCGAACACTCTTTGGAAGAGAACCTAGCCGACCTGCGCCGCCTCAAAGCCGAGTACCCCAATAAGGTGCTCATCGCTTCCATCATGGGCACTTACGAAGAAGACTGGACCGAATTGGCCCGCCTGGTCGAAGAAGCCGGGGCCGACATGATCGAGCTCAACTTCTCCTGCCCCAACATGACCACGCACGAAATGGGCTCCGACGTGGGTTCCAGCCCCGATCTGTGCCGGAAATACTGCGCGGCCGTCAAACGCGGTTCCAAACTGCCCGTTCTTGCCAAAATGACCCCCAACCTGACCGATATGGTGCCTCTGGCCAAAGCCAGCTTAGAGGGCGGTGCCGACGGCATTGCCGCCATCAACACTATCAAGTGCGTAATCAATGTCGATCTGCAGCGCCACGTGGGGCTGCCCATCATCAACGGCAAGTCGGCTATCTCCGGCTATTCGGGCAAAGCGGTCAAACCCATCGCCCTGCGCTTCATTCAGCAGATGCGCAGCGCCGAAGGCCTGGAGAACCTGCCTATCTCCGGCATCGGCGGCATTGAGACCTGGTCCGACGCGGCCGAGTTTATCCTCCTGGGCGCTTCCACCCTGCAGGTCACCACGGCCATCATGGAATACGGCTACCGCGTGGTCGAGGACATGAAGAACGGCCTCATGCACTACATGGAAGAGCAGGGCGTCGAACATCTCAGCGAGCTGGTGGGCAAAGCCAACAAGAACATCATCTCCGCCGAGCAGCTGGACCGCGATTACATCGTCTATCCCGAGATCGACGAAGAGGCCTGCGTAGGCTGCGGCCGCTGCTACATCTCCTGCTACGACGGCGCGCACCAGGCCATGATCTGGAACGAAGAAACCCGCCGGCCCAAGTGCGACCACGAGAAATGCGTGGGCTGCCACCTCTGCGCTCTGGTCTGCCCGGTCAAGGCCATCGGCAAGGGCGAGATCGTCATGAAACCCGGCCGCGAGGGCAAGCCCGAAGACAAGCACGTGTAAGCGGCCGATCGGCTGAAAACCCGCATTAGCTGAAAGCGCTGTTCCTGTCACGAATACGGGGGCAGCGCTTGTTTTTTGTGAAATGGCTTTTCTATGAAATTGCAGAAACGCGCAGCTTCCGGATGCATTTATTAATCAGCGCTTCTCCGGCGCGCAATTGCAGGATTATACGCAGCCTGTCGGCTTCCGCAGACAAAGCGGCAAATCAGCTCTGCACTTAAAATAAGCACACCGCCGGACTTTGCCGCAAACAACGCCTGCGCACAAGCCCTATCCTATTTGCGCTTCAAAACCTTGCCGGCCCAAGCTGCATAATTTGGGGCCGATATGAAGAGAAAGCGAAATGCCAGAAACTCCTGAGCCAATTCTTCAATAGAATTTACCCTAAAGCCGTAAGGCCCTAATTCTCTTATTAAGCTGTACACATCATTTTTAGCTGCAATGCTCAAAAATTTCTTGGTATCTTTGTTGATCTCCGTCAAATGTTTCAGATATTTCTGCGCCGTCTCAAATTTGCCCAATTTAAAATACAGCATGGACAAAGGCAAATACATCTGCGTATCGCATTCGCAGCCGTGTTCCTTAAATATAGTCAGCGCAGCGGTTTCATCCATCAGATAGGCGCATAAATGCATCCAATAATAACGAATTCCTAAATTATCGTTGCGGCACAATTCCAGCATCCGGCGGCACGCGGCCATAGCTGCCAGCATCATGCCGTTTTCCATTAATGCTGTGAGATAGGCATGATACACGCGCATATAAGGGCGCGTTTCCAGCACCAGCCAAAATTCTCCCATGACCTCGTCAAAAAGCTCCTCGCTGCGCAGATACCCTTCTCCCTGCTTAAGCAAGCCCTCAAGATCCTGTAAATACTGTATTTCATCTTTTTTGGTGAGCTGAATTTTCATCAGCGCCAAATCCAAATCGTTAGGATCGGCCAGCAGACCGATCTCTATGTATTCCAGCTTTTTCTTCTTGGATTTAGCCTGTTCGATTAAATCGAATATATCGTCATCTGATATATCGGGTACGTCCGCGCCGGGCGCTTTATAATCAGGTTCAGGCTCAGCCTGCGGTACTGCAGGTTCCTTATCGCGGCTTTCTTCCGGCAGCATAAAAAAGGGCGAATCGGTTTCTGCGTTATTGTCCTTAGTGACAACTGTAATTTTTGCTTTTTTCTTAGCCATGCCATGTACCTATTCCGATCAATATCATTTACCTTTATAATTAGCAATTTTCGTCGATTTCCTTTGCAGTTCGGAAGTACTAATATAGTTTCATTCTCGCTTATTACAGTATTTTCTGCGGTCAATGCTGAATAATTGGCCGGCAGGAGAACTGCCGATATGCTTCTTGCGCTCTGCTGTTCGCTGGCCCGCCCAGGTATTGGCTCGGCTTTCAGCGCCGTCATTAAGCGTTTCGCTTCTTTGTCACTGCCGGCGGCAGCTTCAGTCTCCCACCCGGACAGCTGCGCCTCGGCTGCCGTCGGTAAATCAAACCGGCTATATAATGCCGGCACAGACATATCACACTGCCTGCAGCCGCGTCCGGCCTGCGCCCCAGAAGCGGCTGAACACCAAGCGCTGAGAATAACGCGCCGCGCCGGCAGACGTACCGCACTTACCGCCCCAATCGCCCTCGGAGGAAGCGAAAAATGCTCTTAGACAATGGAAACGCCCTGCATTACGGTCTCATGAAAGATGTATTTGATATCCCGGAAGACACCGCCAGATACTATACAGTCGCATACTGCAGCATCGAAGCAGATAAATTATCACAGATTAAAAACATCATTAAACTCATTCTCGCTTCAGAAGATATGACTTTGGAGACCGACGAGTACCCCTTATTGGACAAGATACTCATCGCCGCGTCCAAAGTCGATATACACCTTTATGCGGGCGGTTTTACAGTCATTTCCAACGGCAGGATTGCTCAAATCGGAACATCCCGGCTCTGGAAGAAAAAATACAGCGCAGACATAATAATTGAGACGCTGAGCAATTCCGAGTATTATACGCGGCACCGGGAAGAATTCGCCGAGATGCAGCGCGCGCAGAACTAAATTTACATAAAAGAACTGGATAAGGAATTTCCCGTCACCGACTCGATCAGAAAAGCCAAAACCATCAAAGGCTGCGATTTCGACGCCCTGCCGCTGAAGGTCAAAAAGTGGATGCTCGACCCCATGAACATAGGCATCTATGACAAAGAAGGCCGTTTAATCGACTTTTCCGATGACGAATGGGACGAATATACCGAAGAAGACTTAAAGAAAATGGAGGAAAAGCGCCTCGCCTGGGAAGAAAGGCAGAAAAGGAAACAAGCTGAAAATAAGCTTGGAAAAAGGACTTCGCCGCCGCTCATGCTATAATCATATATTATTGCATCCATACTTTATGCACCAGGCGAGACAAAAGTCATGGCGGACGAACACTGCACACATTGCGGAAGCGAAAGCGTTATCTGCGTAAACGAAGACAAGCAGGCGGAACAGGTCTGCCGTACATTTCAATGTCAAAACTGTCTGGCCAAATTCAGCAGAATAGAACAGATAACGCAGGCCTGCGCCCCTCAGTCCGATTTCAATTCCGGCGCCGACAAAGGCGAAAGCCTCGGCCGCCAAGGTGTTTCCCTCAAAAAACGGCTGCCTCGGCGTTCTCTTGCCAACTTCCCGTTTCGCACCGTCGCAGCCGCATTACTTACGTTCGTATTATTGCTGGCCTTAGGTGTTTTCTGTTATTTAAGCATCACCAATACTTCTTTCGTGCGCTCGGTGTGGAAATTAAACCTTGACAGATGGGTAAATCTGATTGGCGACGGATTGTACCTGATATACGTTTTAATATTTTTTGTTGTTATAATCACAAAAGCGGTCGATTATTATAAAAACAAATAATCGCTGATATAAAAGAAGCAAAAACGGACTTGCTCAGCAGTCCCGCAGCTTTATAGGCACCCGCGGCAGCGTTCCCCGCTTAATGCGGACCCCGCCTCCGCCAAGCCGGTCAGACACTCATGATCAAGGAGCTGCCGCGCGCCGGCCGGACAGCCTGAACTCGGCTCCGCCATTTGACTTATACAGGCAAACTTGTATAATTATTGGCCGGAATAACAAAACGCATAAGCAGCGCCGGACACCGCCGACCGAAATAACTGCGGTATTAAAGCGCCGCCTATCGCCGCGAGGCTGTCATGGACATCAACGGGTCGTTAAACCTTATAGGATATGCAGGGTCGGCAATCGCCATCCTCTCCTTTCTGTCTGCCTCATCGGCCCGCCAGCGCCTAATCAATGCCGTCGGCTGCCTGATTCTCGTTTTTTACTGCTATTCTATGCACGCCTATCCCACCACAATCTGCAACGCCTTCACCTGTGCTTTGGATCTGGTTATTCTGGCCCGTCTTCTGGGAAGCCATAAGCACAATTATTCCGTGGTCGATTCCTGCGTCAGCGACGGAGTCTATAAAGCTTTTGTCAAAAAGCACGCCTCCGACATCGCCAAATACTACCCGCAGTTCCGGCCCGAAGACCCTAAACAAAATTTCGTGCGCTTCATCCTATCTGACGATGAAATCGCCGGGCTGCAGGTGGGCATTCAGGAGGGAGAACTTCTCCATCTGACCGCGGATTACAGCATCCCCGCCTACCGCGACTGCTCCGTGGGACGCTACGCCTACTCCCACATGGAAGACACCGGATCAAAACTGGTGAACGTCAGCACTCCCAACGCCCAGGCCAAGGATTACCTGCGGCACGTGGGTTTCCGCGGACAGGGCGGCAAGCTGGCTCTGCGCCTTAACTACGCCCACCGTGGCGCTTAGAATAATATAGGTAATGAAAGACCGACAGCGATGGCAGCAAATTATTGTATATATTGCGGAAGCAGCGAACTGTCCGTTCCAGGCAGTTTAAAATCAGCCTCAGACAACCGCCGCCTGTTTCACTGTCAAACCTGTCGGACCGTCTTTACCGACTTAGAGATGAGATTCGACGAATACCGCGCCGCTGCGGCCCCGCAGCGCGGTACTGACGGAAACGGAGAAAAAGCCGCGCTTCAAAAGGCTTGGAAATTCATGCGGCAAATGAGATGGAATACAGCCTTGGAACAGCTCGGCCAACATGTTTATCCGCTGGAGCATAAGCTGGAATTTATGATCTTTCGCGATGTCTGCCAAATCAACAGCTGGCTGATGAACTGCAGCATCATCGGCGGCGGCGCTTCCTATGGGCATTCCCTGCTGGATATGCTGGACAGCAACATGCAGAACATAGAGGATTGGCTTCCTGCAGACGATGAAAAAGCAAGGCTGCAGATTCTGCAAAATGTATACAATGCAGTTATGCATCTTGGCAGTACCGTCTTATCCTACAGAACAGACATACAGATAATCATCCGAAAACGCGCTGCCGTTATCTGCGTTTTGGCCGCGTTCTTACAGGAACAGCAAAGTTCGTCTTATAACCGGGAATATCTCGGGATGGCCGCAGATTTGTTGAGCAATGCTCTGGGACGCCAGCAGACAGGTGTGTTTTACGTTAGTACCGGTAACGAACAAAGCCAGCCTTTCAGCCTGCCTCTAAGTAGGATAAAACAAATCAGCGAAATGCGCGCGGTCAACGCAGAGCAAATCCGCAAACTTAATCCCAACTCCGGCACCAATAATCAAGCGGCACGGCTTTTGCCGGCGAAATTCACAGGTTCACCTAATTTTCCGGTCTATTTTCTGCTTCTTCTTTTCTTGACGCTGTGTGCCGGCTGCGGTATTATGATGTGTATTGACGGACCTCTGATTACAGACGCATCCTTATCGTTTTTATTTAATTATTTATTCATACCTATATGCTTCATTGCCCTGGTGGGACCTGTTTTATTCTTAACCAGGCACACGCTGTTCTTTTATTATGACAGATACTACAAAAAAAGATCTTTGTACAATAGATTATATAACAGATAATAATCAGTACGGCGCACTTATTATATCCCGCTTTGGCTCAGAGCAGACAGATCTGGCGCAGCGCAGGACACAGGGTTCGGCCTTTTTCCTGCCGATTAAAAGCTAGCGAAACGAAGACGAAACTGCGCGTACGAATGGTTCTGCGCCGCCAGCAGCGCACTCCGGAATTAGAGGAACGGCAGCTGAAGAACAGACAGCAGCTCAACGTACTAATCGCCTTTGCCGATTATTTGAAAAGTCTCCGGGATACGGCGCATGACTTGGAATACCGCAGAATGGCCAGAGCCGTCTATACTATAACATAAGCTAAACCTCGATTCCCCAACAGTCTTGGGCACCCCCTCTGTCG
>JAUNIO010000032.1 GCA_030535355.1 bacterium
TTAAAGCTGTTTCAAACCATTTGGGGAAGTGTCTCAAACCATCTGGCGGGTTATAGAGGTCATAATGATAATGTCATCTTCCTGTGAAATTAATTCTATGCCTTCTTCTGAACCAGTGCGTTTAACCGAATTATGCCGCTGTGCTGGATGTGCCGCTAAAATCCGCGCTAAGGACATTGAAGAAGTGCTGCGCTCACTGCCGCTGCCAGCCGATTCCCGCGTTCTGGCGGGCCACCAGTCGGCAGATGACGCTGTAGTCGTGAGCATCTCCGCTGATCTGGCGTTAGTGCAGACAGTAGATTTCTTTCCGCCCGTAGTAGATGAGCCGCGGCGCTATGGGCGCATTGCTGCCGCGAACTCTCTTTCCGATGTCTATGCTATGGGCGGTGTACCGCTCAGCGCTATGAACATTACCTGTTTCCCTACTAAAAAGTATGGCACAGAGCTTTTGAGTGAAATTTTGCAGGGCGGTCTGGAAAAGGTTTTGGAAGCCGGAGCGGTTTTAGCGGGCGGCCATACCGTGGAAGACGATGAGCCTAAATTCGGTCTGGCCGTGACAGGTACAATAAATCCGCGCCGTATTATTGCGAAGGGCGGGGCGCAAGCCGGAGACGTTTTGGTGCTGACCAAACCGCTGGGCACTGGGGTGCTCAATACTGCGCTGCGCGCAGGCGATATCTCCGCTGAAGCCCAGGAAGCGCTGCTCAGTTCTATGGAAACTTTAAATCGCGAGGCTTCTCTGGCCATGGTAAAATCCGGAGTCATCGGCGCGACAGATATAACCGGTTATGGACTGTTGGGGCATGCTTTGGAAATGGCGAAAGCGTCTGATGTGAGCATAGAGATCAAGGCTTCCCAAGTGCCGTTTTTGCCAGAGACTATGGAGGCTTATCAAAAAGGATATTATCCCAATGGATCTTTTGCCAACCGGCAATATGTCGCTCCTTATTTAGATATAGCGTCTGATGTCAGCGACGATTGCCTAGCTCTGCTGGCTGATGCTCAAACTTCTGGCGGGCTTCTCATAGCTGTGGCTGCTTCTAAATTAGAAGCGCTGCTGGCGGAATTGGACAGCCTGCGCGTAGCCGGGCATATTGTTGGCCGCTGTGCGGAAAAAGGTGCCCATGATAAATGGCTGCGCATAGTCTGACTCCCCTTAAAAGTAATGTCATTTGTTAGTGTTTCGCGAATAAGTTATCGTTTGTGACGTCTTCCGTCGCCCTGGCGTTGCGGCAGTTCTGCTAAGCGTAGCATCTGAGCGTAGCGAAGCAGCGTAGCGGGCAGAAGCTGACGCAAAAACGCCAGGTGACTGAGGCCTAAGGAAGCGGTGATGCGCTTTATCTGTATGTGCAAATGTTATCCTTTGCTTACCTAAATGACATAGCCCTATAGGAACACCCTGTTCTAACGAGAAATTAGCTCTATGGCTTTTGCGTTTTTTGTTATATCGCTGCTTTTTCTGGGTATATGGTATTTAATGAAGCGCTATATATCTTATGATAAGATAGCTAAACCCTGGATAGTTCTAGGCCTGAAGGGGCTGGCCGGAGCGTCTTTCACGGCATTTATCTGTATTCTTTTGGCTATGATTGTCAGTTATAATCCGTGGATACGCCTGCCCGATGCTTCAGCGGCGGTCAGTTTCGTCTCTTGGGAAGATTCGCGTCCCTATCTGTGTATAGTTCTATCGTTGGCCTTTTTAATGATAGGGCTGCCCATAGGTTTTTTGTTAGCTATCTCTAGATCGAGCAAAGAGCTAGAAGCACTGCAGAAATAAGGAGAAATGAGCATGAGTGCTCCGGGATTTGGCCGTCTGCTGACGGCCATGGTTACGCCCTTTAAGGATAATGGTGATGTCGATTACCGGCGTGCCCGCCAACTGGCCCGCCGTTTGGTGGATAATGCTACAGAAACTTTAGTGGTCTGCGGTACCACGGGAGAATCGCCCACGCTGACTGCCGAAGAAAAATTGCGGCTTTTTAGCGAGATTAAAGAGGAAGTAGGCAATATACCCGTTGTAGCCGGAACTGGTTCCAACAGCACTCAGGCCTCGATTGCTTTTTCTCTGCAGGCTAAAGAGAGGGGAGCCGATGGCTTGCTCGTTGTAGCCCCGTACTACAATAAACCTCCTCAGAGCGGCCTTTTAGAGCATTTTCGCAGCATAGCCGAAGCGGTCGATTTGCCTATTATAGTATATAACATTCCAGGGCGCACCGGTATTGAAATCAAACCCGAAACGCTGGCAGAGCTGGCCAAAATTCCCAATATCGTAGCTGTAAAAGAGGCCTTGTCTCTGGAACCTATTTGCGCTTTGCAGGTCCTGTTGCACTCTTCCGGCTATGAGTATCAGCCTTTAGGTCAATATCAGCGCTGGGTGCGTCCGGGCCATGCCGTGGAATTATACAGCGGTGAAGACAATCTCACTTTGCCTATGATGTCTGTCGGCGTATATGGGGTGATCAGTGTGGCTTCTCATGTAGCAGGGCCGCAGCTGGCTGCCATGATGCGGGCTTATGCCGAAGGGCGTATCGCTGAAGCCCAGGACTGGCATACTAAGCTTTATCCGCTGTGCATCGGTCTGTTTGCAGCTACTAATCCCATTCTGCCCAAAGCCGCTTTGGCACTGCAGGGATTTCCCGTCGGCGGGCTGCGCCGCCCTTTAATCGAGGCTACGCCGGAACAGATCTCCGCTTTGCGGGCAGTTATGGAGCAGGCCGGAGTTCTTTAAGGCGATGCGTGTGGTCTATGCGCTTAAAGATGCTGCTCAAAAAGTATCGCTGCACGTCTGCTGGGAATTGTAATGGTAGGCAATATTTGGGCCAAAAATCAGTCGGGACCTCGTATTGTATGCCCTTTGCAGCATCCCTTAACTGGGACGCTGGCCGTCCCTGGCGACAAATCTCTGAGCCACCGGGCTTTGCTGCTGGCCGCTATGGCGCGGACTCCTTCGCGGCTTAGCGGCTTACTGGATTCTTGGGATGTGCGTTCAACTTATAGTATTATTCAGCAGCTGGGGGCTAAGTTTAGTGGTCCTTGGAATAATCTATCGGTGCAAGGCTGGGAAAACAAGCGCTGTCCCGGACCGCTGCCTTTGGACTGTGGAAATTCCGGGACATCTATGCGGCTGCTGGCAGGAGCTTTGGCTGGCGGAAATGGCTGCTATACCTTGACGGGAGATAGCAGTCTAAATGCCCGCCCTATGCGGCGTATCGTTGAACCGCTGTGTTTTATGGGGGCTGATATAAGCTGTACTGCTGATTATACCGCTCCGCTTTTACTGAATTCTCGCTCTTGCCTGCGGGCCATACAATGGGAGCTGCCCATGGCTAGTGCACAGGTTAAATCCTGCCTGTTGCTGGCGGGAACTCAGGCGGAAGGGATGACGGTTATTAGCGCTGGTGCCGGATGCCGCGATCATACCGAACGTCTGCTGAGTTCTCTAGGGGTTGGGGTGCACAGCCATTCGGGGACAGTGCAGGTTGAGGGTCCAGCGCAATGGGACGGTTTTCGCATGAATATCGCGGGTGATCTTTCGGCTGCGGCGTACCCTGTAGGTATAGCCGCAACCGTGCCGGGATCGCGTATTACCGTGAGCGGAGTTAATCTCAATCCTACTCGCTTGGGCTTTTACCGCATATTGCGGCGCATGGGAGCTGCGGTTACCTGGAAAGTGCGCGGGGTAGAAATGGGAGAACCTTGGGGCGATTTGCAGGCAGAATACAACGGGCTGCGAGGTACGGTAATTGAGCCGGAGGAGATCCCCGGGTGTGTTGATGAGCTTATCCTGCTGGCGGTCATGGCAGCTTCAGCTCAAGGGACTACTGAACTTAGAGGTGCTGAAGAACTGCGCTGCAAGGAAAGCGATCGCCTTAGCTCTACGGTGCGGGAACTGTTGCGCTTAGGTGTGGATATTCGGGAACGGAAAGACGGCTGGACAGTGCACGGACCGACTCGCTGGCAGAGCGGGCAAGTTTGCACCCACGGCGATCATCGTTTGGAAATGAGTCTGGCAGCTGCAGCTTTGGCAGCGTCTCCAGCGCGGGAAACCATAATCGAAGATGCTCGTTGGAGCGCTATCTCCTGGCCATCGTTTTGGGGCGATTTGATGCAGTGGTGTAGCTGATCCGCTTATCCTTCGCTTACCCTTCACTTGCCTGCTGACTTACTGTGCCTTACTCGGCTGCGTCTGGGCGCGAAGCGGTAATCTCCAGCTTCTCAATATCGTAATTTACATAAGGGAAGTTAGTGTCCAAATCGGAATGAGTAATCCAGTCGTTTAAGCGGTCATGGGGATAATAAGAAGGGAATGGTGATATAGCGCCCTGCAATTTGCTGACCATTACGGTTTGCAGAGAGTTGCCATTGAGGCTGTCGCCCATGACATCGATAACCCGCCCTAAGATCGAATCCTGATAAGTGTCAGTGGTAATAGCGTGGGCGGTAAATTTGCGCGATACGATATATTGACTTAACATCGAGCCGGAATCGGCTAAATTGAAGGCTATATCTATGGAACGGCCATCGCTGGATACTGTTCCTTCCGTGTTGAGGCTTCCGGCCATGGCGAAAGTCCAGCCGGGATTGGGCTGATTGGCCTGGCGGGTGTACCAGTCAAAGTTAACGCCGTCGTATTTGATAAAATCGGTAAAGGTATCGGTATCGGTAACCTCGATTTCTTCGCCGTTGGCATTGAGCAAAATGACGTAGTAGCCATTGCCGCTGTGGTCGATAGAACCGCTGGGATTAACCGATAATTTAAAATGAATAAAGGAATTGTCGCCATTCCAGCCATCGGTTGCCGTGTCGCCTACGTGTGAAGCGCAGCCTTCCGTAAGCAGAGCTGAACCCAATAAGAAGGCAGATAGAATAAAGCCGGAAATAGCTGTTTTTCGCATTTTATAAACCTTTCCCAGATCGCTGGCTGACCATTATTTTCAGCTTATTATTTTAGCATATTATATACCAATTCGTGAATAGCTTAATATCATTTAGTTAGCGATCAGCTAACCTGCGAACTATCTGACTCCCCCTAAAGCTTGAAATATCTATATTTCTGGCTTGACAAAATAGGAAGGATGGGAGGGGGAGATGTCGCGGCTGCGACAGAGGGGGTGCCCAAGACTGTTGGGAAATCGAGGTCTAGTGTGTGTTATGCTCCAGCTTATAAGCAGGCATAAACGTAACGATAATTGTATATGAGTTAACATCTCCAATGTCATCGAGCCTTAACTAAATGGCATTGGTGAATAGCTAACTTTGCTTGAGATAGGTATTGAGACAGACAGATAGCTACGGCCATAGTCTTGACTCAATAAAGGGTATGCTGCTGGCAAAAAGAAGCATAGGGGCTGGCTGGGTATGCTAACATTTCATTAATATTTATTCTTAATATCTTAATAAACTAGAACACTCTTCGTAGGATACATATTATGACGACTGCCAATAATACTTCTCCTGAAGCTTCCACTGAGGCTTCCCCTGAAGCTTTAACTGAAGCTTTACAGGAAACAGCTGAGCGTCCTCAGATGAAAATAGGTCTGGCTTTGCTGCTGACTCTGCTGTCCGTAGCCTTGCTGCTGATGGCCATTCCTCCTTGGCGCATATCTTGCCTGGCCTGGGTGGCGCTAGTGCCTTTTCTTTTAGCTGTGCGCACTCAGGGAGCTAAACGGGGCGCGTGTTTAGGGCTGATACTGGGATGGCTCTATCTGAGTTTAGCCATGTACTGGCTGATTCGCTTTGGGCTTATCGCGCCGGTCACAGCCGGGCTAATCAAATCATTCTGGATAGTTTTGCTGGGGTGGCTTTTTGGCGTCATGCGCCCCCGTAACAGCGCTGTCTATGCGCTGACTGTGGCCTGTGCTTGGAGTGCTCAGGAATTTATTCAGGCCAGCGGTTCGGTGGGTTTTACTTTGGGCATGTTAGCCAACACGCAGGCACGGCATCCCTGGCTGCTGCAGATAAATTCTCTGTTTGGCCCTTGGACGCTTAGTTTTGTAATCGCTTTCGTCAACGCTTCTCTTGCCGATTGGTGCTGGCATACTCTGCAGCGGAGGCGTTCTGCCAGCCGTGAAGGCCTGACCTGGCAGTTTTGGCGTTCCAGTCACCCCTCTCATATTCCGCTGGGTATATCTGTAGTTTTGCTTTGTCTTACTCTGGTGTTCGGCATAGTGCGCTGGAAAACATACCAGGAAGAGAACTCCAGCCCAATAGTGGTGGGACTGGTACAGCCTTCGGCACCTCAGAATGAAAAATTTGACCCAGATAAAGCTCCGCTATTTTTAAATCAGCTGTTTGAACTGAGCCAGACTGCTGTTAGCAGCGGCAGTCAGGTAGTTATTTGGCCGGAGACTTCGGTACCCTATTCTAATTTCACTAAAAAACGTTCGATTAAGAACCGTATCCGCCGCAGAATTTCCAAATTGGGCGTGTGGTGTTTTATCGGCGCTGTGGCCCGCGATAAAGAAAACCGCAAGCTCAACCGCATGTACGCTTTTAACCCTCACGGCCATCTCCAGGACACTTACGATAAGCACCATTTAGTGCCTTTTGGTGAGTTTTTGCCTTTGGAAAAATATTGGCCCGACTGGCGCATTCTGGATCAGATTATGCGCTTCGCCGAAGGCAAGGGCAACAATACCATTCAGACCGATTACGGAAAATTCGGAGTGCTGATCTGTTTTGAATCGATGACGGCTACTTTGCCGCGCGCTCAGGTGCGCAATGGTGCTGAGGTTTTGGTTATTCCCACCAATGACGGATGGTTTGGGCATAGCGCGGAATTGGCGGCGCATTTTGATATGGCGATTCTGCGCGCTGTTGAGACGGGCCGTTATACAATGCAGATCGGCAACACAGGCATTTCTGGTTTCATTACCCCACTGGGCCAGGTGCTGCAGGAATCGAAAATTGAGGAATGCACTGCTTTGACGGATACGGTCTATGCCCACCAGGATATGACTCTGTATATGCGCATAGGCGATCTGCTGCCTTGTCTGATGCTGCTGTGGACAGTGCTATTCATATTTGATAAGCACAGAAAACCAAGTCTGTTTTGGGAATAAGAGGAACCCTGCTATTTTTCTGGCCTCTGGTACTGTGCCAGAAATCCTTGGCCGGAATTCCAGGATTACCATGGATTATCTTGAAATAAACATTTTGTCTAATTGAAAACTTTAAACCCGGCGGCGTTCGGGTTTTACAAAATTCTGGAGATGCTTTCATGTCTATTTTAGAGCAGTTAGCCCAATTGCGCTCTGAAGCCGAAGCTGAGATTCGCGCTGCCAGCGCTGACAAGCTGAACGATCTGCGCCTTAAATTATTCAGCCGGAAAAACGGCAGTCTCAATGCTATTTTGCGCGGTTTAGGCGGTTTATCTGCCGAAGAACGCCCAAAAGTGGGCAGTTTGGCCAATGAAGTCAAGGCACACTTAGAGGGGTTGCTCAACGAACGCCTGGAACAGCTGAAGAACAGCGTTATGGAGGTTCGTCTTCAGTCGGAAAAGATCGATGTGACCATGCCCGGCCATTGGCAGAATCCCGGGAGAATTCATATTCTTAACCAGGCGCTGGATCGCATCAAAGATACATTTAAAAGCCTGGGCTATTCTGTGGTGCAGGGTCCCGAAGTGGAGACCGATTATTATAATTTTGAAGCGCTGAATATTCCCGCCAATCATCCCAGCCGCGAAATGTGGGATTCCTTTTTCCTGCGCGAGGGGCTGCTGATGCGCAGCCATACATCGCCCATGCAGGTGCATATCATGGAGAAATACGATCCTCCTGTGCGCGTTATCGTTCCCGGCAAATGCTACCGCCGCGATGCCGTGGATTCCACGCATTTTTGGGAGTTCCATCAGGTTGAAGGCCTGCTCGTCGATAAAAACGTGACCTTTTCCGATCTGAAGGGGACTTTAGACCTGTTTGCCCGCCGTATGGGTGGCCATCAGCGCAAAACCCGCTTTAATCCCTCCTATTTTCCGTTTACGGAACCTTCAGCAGAAGTGATGGTTGACTGTTTTGTATGCAATGGCAAAGGGTGCCGCGTCTGCAAGAACAGCGGCTGGATAGAAATTATGGGAGCGGGCATGGTGCATCCTAAGGTACTCAAAGGCGTCGGCTACGATCCGGAGCGCTATACGGGGTTCGCCTTTGGTATGGGGGTTGAGCGTATAGCCATGCTGAGCTGCGGAATTGCCGATATTCGCTTGCTTTTTGAGGGAGACGCTCGCTTCTCGCGCCAGTTCTAAGAGCGCTGAACAGTCTGTCAGTCGTTTGTTTATACAAGATCAACCTTTATAGATGAACTTGGGAAAAGAAATTAAGGTGGTAACAAATGTTAGTTCCCTATAGTTGGCTAAAAGAATACGTGGATTTGCAGGAAAACGTTAATGAAGTGGCCGAATTGCTGCAGCAGATCGGTATTCCGGTGGAGAATGTGGAGCGCCAGGGGCCGGAAGTTCACGGTGTGCTGACCTGTAAGATTAACAGCGTCGAGCCGCATCCCGATGCCGATCGCCTGCGCGTCTGCCAAGTGGAATTGGACAAGGGCCGTACTCTGCAGATAGTGACGGCAGCGTTTAATGTCCGCGCAGGGCAATTTACGGCGGTGGCCACACACGGTTCGGTCTTAGCTGACGGCACAAAGATTAAAAAGAGCAAAATGCGCGGTGTAGTCTCTGAAGGTATGTTTTGTGGGGCCGATTCGGTGGGCTACGATTTGAGTTTGGTGCCAGAAGAACTTCGCGAAGGGATATTGGACCTGCAAGTTCAGCTTCCCGATGCTCAGGAGATACCTTTGGGCCAGCCCATAGACGAGGTTTTGCCCATTAATGAAGACGTTTTGGTATTGGAATCTTTTGCTAACCGTCCCGATCAGCTGAGCATATTGGGAATTGCCAGAGAATTGGCAGCTAAGCTGGAACGCCCTTTGCACATGCCTCCGGTGAGCGAAGCTAGTCATGAGCAGCCTGACAATGCAGGAAGTGTGGAGATTAAAGACACAGAGGCTTGCCCGCGCTATATAGCCCGTTATATCGACGACGTCACAATAGCTCCGGCACCTTCCTGGATGGTCCGCCGCTTAGAAGCCGCTGGTATGCGGGGCGTTAATAATGTGGTAGATATTACCAATTATGTCATGCTGGAAACAGGCCAGCCTTTGCACGCTTTTGACCGCGATCAGGTTGCTCGGGATACAATTGTGGTACGCCGCGCTCAGGCGGGGGAGAAATTGGACACTTTGGACGGGGAACAGCGCGAGCTGCCCGAGAACGCTATCGTTATCGCCGACCCTGAAAAAATTATCGGTGTAGCCGGAGTCATGGGCGGCCTCAATAGTGAAATTACCGAGAATACCCGCCGTTTAGTTCTTGAATCGGCCAGCTTTGACTGCGGTTCGGTGCGCCGTGCTTCTCTGCGCTTAGGCCTGCGCACGGAATCCTCTAAACGTTTTGAAAAGGGGCTTAACATAGCCAGAGCGGATTTGGGCAGCCGCCGTGCCGCTTATCTGCTGGCCAAATATGCTGGCAAACTCGTGCCCGGCTGTGTTGAACAGGGAATTCCCACTCCGGAGCAGCAGAAGGTTCAGCTGCGCAGCGCTAAGGTAACCGCAGTGCTGGGCGTGGAAATACCACATGAAAAAACCGCGCATTATTTGCAGCTTTTGGGCTTTGGCGTTGAGGATAACGGCGAAGGTCTTTTGACCGTGACTGTGCCAGACTATCGCCAGGATATTGCCGAGGAAGTCGATTTAATTGAAGAGATCGCCCGTTTTTACGGTTATGACAACCTGCCCAATACGCTGCCGGAGAATGGGCATAACAATGTGCCCAACAGCGATAACACCGATGACTTGATGCGTCGTCTAGCGGCGTATTTGGGGCTCACTGAGGTGATAACCCCTTCTCTGCACAGCCGAGAATTGGGGGAAAAGTACTTTGTCCCTGGTGAAACTCTGACGATTTTCAACCCGCTCAGCGAAGAGCAGCGCTGCCTGCGCACTTATTTGTATCCTGCGCTTGGCGAAGTTGTGGTGCGCAACCACAATAACCGCAATGAAGATATGCGCATCTTTGAGATCAGCCGTGTCTATCTGCCCAAAGAGGATGGCACAGCTGACGAACAGCGCCATTTGGGTATAGCTTTGAGCTATGCCGGGGCGGATTTCTTCGCCCTTAAGGGCATTATCGAACATATCTCGGCCATTGCTCACCGCGATTTTTCCTTTAAGCCGGTAGAACGCCCCTTCCTGCATCCCGGACGCAGTGCGGATATTGTTCTGGAAGATGGCACGGTTTTAGGCTGGATCGGTGAGCTGCATCCTCGTCTCTGGAATAGCCTGGAGATAGATAACCCACTTATTGCCGCGGAGCTGAATTTGGAGCTTATGCTCGATATGAAGGACAGCGCTTATTTTGAGCCTTTTTCGACTTTACCCACAGTGGAGCGCGATTTAGCTTTCGTTGTAGATGAAAAGGTTTTGGCCGGTGATGTGGTGGCTGTTTTGCGCAAGATGGGCGGAAAATTAGTGCAAAGCGTGACCTGCTTTGACGTGTTCCGTTCGCTAGCTTTAGGGGCTGGCAAAAAGAGCCTGGCCTTCCGCATGGTTTTGCAGTCTTTTGAGGCTACGCTTACCGATGCTGAGATTCAGAAAACAGTTAACCGCTGTATTAAGGCAGTTGAGCGCGAACTGGACGGCAAGCTGCGCGCTTAGACAGTTAGGGCAGGACTGACTAATTCAGTGCTGCCCTAGACAGCCTCTTGACAGCGCTTAGCAATATTGATGCAGAGGAGAATACATCCATGAAACAGGGTGCCAGATATATAGTTGCGCTTATGGCGGCAGCCGCTGTGTGGGGAGCTGCTCCTGATGCAGAAGCTAAACCCAAGGGTGAGATTACCGAAACTAAACCAGGTGTGAGCACAGTGATTGTCAGCAATCCTGCGCAGGCCCTGCAGGACGACATAGAGGTCAGCTCTTTGGTATTTTATCAAGAACTCAGGCTTTTAGAAGCTGGTCAGGCTGTAGAAGACTGTCTATATGGCCGCAGCTCTTTTGCTGCTGCTCAGAAAACAGTAGCCCAGTGCCGTCAGCAGGCTGAGAGCCTGAGCGGGGATTTGCAGCAGTACCAGCGCCTACATCCCAATGAATTGGCCCGAGTGGCTCTGCAGCTTTGGGAAAAACGGCGAGAAATATTGATTAAGATGGAAAAGCTGCTGCAGACCGGCAAAATTGAGCGTCCCGCTTTGCGGGCTTTCCAAGAACAGAACGGAGAAATGACCCGCCAAGTGATAGTTAAATGGCTGGGGGCTAAAGATAAGTGGGCGCAAGCTGGTATTCAGCTGCCTAAGTCGGCGGCGCGGCAGTATTACGAATGGCAGACTATAGCTATTCCTGCGCAGAAACAGATGTGTATTCATAGCCAGCATTTGCTGGAAATGTCATCAGCTTTAGCCAATGGCAAGAGATTCTCTCTGCAGGAAGCTCAAGCCATACAAACTTCTTTAGCTGAGTTGAAAAATTCTCTCAGTCAGCAAAAAGTGGCTAAGCCTCTGCAGGATGCGCATAGAGCGCTCATCAATGAAACATCTGCGTTGAGCCGTTTAACCGAAGCCATAATTATCTTAAATAAAGACCGCACTCCGGATGCTTCGGCGCGCGTCGAGCGCTGCAATAAGCAGCTGCGCCGCGCTTCTCTGCGCTCGGGACAGACGGCTTTGGAAGCCTTGAAATCCTGCCGCTCTAAGCAGTGATTATTCTGCTCAGCTCTTGCGGGATGGGACGGCGTTCGTCATGCGATTAACGCGTCGCTAAACGCCGTAACAAGCATATTTGACAGTTACCTCATATCATTTAGTTAGCGATTAGCTAACTAGCGAACTGTCTGACTCCCCCTAAAGGATGGGAGGGGGAGAAGTTGCGGATGCGACAGAGGGGGGTGCCCAAGACTGTTGGGGAATCGAGGTTTAGCTTGTGTTATGCTCTAGCTTATACGCAGGCATGAACGTGGCGATAATAGTATATGAATAACATTTCCAATGTCGTTGAGCCTTAAGTTAACGACATTGAGCCTTAACCAAATGACATTGGACAGTTACCCAACGGATTAAGCAGCGCAGGCTGTGGGGGAGCCTGTTCTGCTTTTATAAGTTGGGCTGTTCTGTGCTATGGGGGGATGCTTCTGACTGAGAAATATTAAGTGAGCTGGATGAGCTTGAGCTGGGTGAGCTGGTGACTAGAGGGCTGGAGGATAAGGGGCTGGGCGCGGAAACGGCTTCGTTATCTTCGGGGCTGACCTCTTCGGTGGCGTAATTTTTTACGAGCTCTTCAATATCTTCATTCATCTCTTCGAAGGCTTCAAAGCCTTCGACTCGTTTGATGACAGTTCCGGCGCTGTCCATATAATAGGTGGTGGGAATTGATTTCATCTGCAAAGCTTCGAAAAGAGTGCGGTTACCAGTGCCCATCTCGAAGGCGATTCCCATATTTTTTATAGCTTCGCTTAGTTCTTTGCTTGGCGTATCGTAGGCGATTACGATGATGCGCACCCCGCGGTCCGCGTAAGCCTGATGTAGTTTTATCAGTTCCTGAAGCTGAGCGTTAGAACCGTTAAAGCAAGAAGGACACCACAGAGAAAGCACGGTCAGACGGTATTTATTGGAGGGTATTAAGCTGATAGTTTGGCCTGCAGGCGAGGTTGCCGTCTGATTGAGCATAGATATGCCTACGCCTTTAATATATGGCAGGGTAGTGCTGGCGGGTATATCATCTCCTATAGCTCTGCCTTGGGGCTTGGGGGTACAGGCACCCAGCACCAGCAAAGCTATAGGCAGCACTAAATATTTAGCTATCTTCATGATGTTTTGTTTCCTCAGTGAGTCCTTCTATTATCGCATGAGGTGAAGCCACGATAGTTTTGATGACTTTAACTATTACCCGCCCGGGCTGACTTCCCTTTATCTTGTGCACATATTTGGCATCTGTGTAAATGACTTCGACGCGGTGATCCAATTTGGCATGGCTGTGTTTGGCCGCTAAATGGGCGGCTGCCGCAACTGTGTCCATATCTGGCTGCTTCCCTGCGGCTTTAATGATCACGTGAGCTCCCGGCACTTTTTGGGTGTGCAGCCAGACGTCACCCGCTACAGCGATTTTGGTGCTGATAGTGTCGTTTTGCCCTGGATTGCGCCCAACCAGGATAGTGAAGCCGCGATAGCTGAAAGTGCGCGGTCCCAAGGCCGGGGCGTTGATGCGTTTGCTGCGTTTGGCTGCCGCTTCTTGGGGAAAAAATTCCTGAGTCCAGATAGCCTTAATTTCTTCCAATTCCTGAATAGTCTCTGCCTGCTGGGCTGCCAGTTCCATATCTGCTATAAAATCCAGCTCTTGAGCTATCTTGTCCATGGGCTCGAGCGCTGAAGTCTGCGCTCGTTTCAGGCGTTTGTACTCTTTAAAATAGCGCTGGGCATTGTCGCTGGCACTCAGATTAGGATCGAGTTTTACAGTAACCAGTTCGCCTTGGGCATTGTAAGCGTCAAGATGATCGGCACGGGGAGCGATCTGTCCCATATAGGCCAAGATAAGATTGCCATATTCCATCAGCTTTTCATTTTGCTGGGCTGCCCGCTGCTGCTCCCGCATTTTCTCCAGAGTGCTGGCGCGCTTGCGCTGCATTTTTGTGATTTGGCGCAGCAGTTCTGTGCGCAGTTCGTCTAAGCCGGGCAGCTTGCGCTCGGCGCTTAAAGCCTGGGAGATGCTGGCATAGCTCTCTTCGCTGTCCGATCCTAGTGACCAGGGAGAAACTTTTCCGTTCGCCAGCACGACGGGATCGTATGGGCCGCTGATCAGCCGCTGGCGCCAGATATTGAGGCTTTGCAGTATGAGATCGAGCTGGGCGAAGTTAAGCTCGGCATTGGGCTGTATAGCCACGGCCCGGCATATCGCTTCAGCTTGCCAGGGGGGGAGACCGAAAAGGCCGCGGGTCAGTGCCTGCAGTGCAGGCTGGCCCAAAACTTCTATCAGACCTTGGCGCAGCTCACTCATATCGGAGGCTAAGACGTCAGGCTGAGCGTAATCTTTTTGCGGCTGAAAACGCTGGCCTACAATCCATAAGGCGGCTTTAGCGGGCTCGGGGAGCATTTTTCCCATAATGATTTGCTGATCGTTGAGCAGTACGGCGTTGTTGCGCCGGCCGCTCAATTCGAAGACTACGGTGTTGCGGGCTGTTTGTAAATATACGGTGCGGGCTAAGCTGGGCTGTTCTATAGTTAGCAGGCGCTGTCCCTGCAGGTGCTTGCGCAGCTGCATGACCAAAGGGGATGGCACTTGGGCGGGAGGCATGTCCTGTTCGGTGAGACGCAGACTGGTCTGTCCGTGGCCTAATTGCACGAGCAGGCGGTAAGTCTGTCCGGGCTGGCGGATTTGCCAAAGCAAATCGGTGCTGTTGAGATGGGAGATCTTTTGAATTATGCCGCCTGCCAGCAGGCCAGAGAGCTCTATAGTCAGTGCTTTAAGGGTGACTGCATCGATATTCATGCCGTTTTTATTTATATTATGCTGCAAAACTCCTTGCCTAGCCTAGGCCCTAATATCATTTAGTTAGCGATCAGCTAACTTGCGAACTATATGACTCCCCCTAAAGGATGGGAGGGGGGAGATGTCGCGGCTGTGACAGAGGGGGTGGGCCAACTGTTTTGCCATACATTGGCAATGAATAAAGGAAGAAGGCAGATAAGGTGGAAAATATAATATGGCAAGGATTATATCGGGTATCACTGGAGGTTAAATTAGAATATGTCTAAATTGTTTAATTGGCGCAATGCAGCCTTGTCTTTGGCTTTAATGGCTGCGTTTTCCTTAACGGCTTATGCAGAGAACCCTTCGAGTGCTGCTGATGCGCCGACCTTATTGGCAGCTTCCAGCCAAGATGAAAAAATGGAACTTACCGACGAGGAATTTGACAATCTGCTGGATTTAGCTGAACAGGGAGATCCCGAAGCTTTAGGCCTGCTGGGAATACTGTATTACAGTGGTGAAGGCGTGAAGCAGGATTACGCAAAAGCTCTTAACTATCTCAATGAGGCTGCTGACGCTGGCAATACCGACGCTATGGTGATTTTAGCCGATATGTACGCTAACGGCAAAGGCGTGAAAACTGATATTAAAAAGGCTTTAGAGTATCTGACCAAGTCGGCTAAAGCCGGCAATGAGCATGCTCAGCAGGCGATTAAGATGCTTCAGGAGATGGAAAAGAAATCTCAGCAAGAATATGGCAATGATTCTGCTGATGAGGATTATGGCGATTACGAGGATTAGTTATAACCATGAACCGCTGATCATCAGCGTTTAATCTTTTGAACTCTGCCGAATAAAAACAAAATAATATGTTTTCACTTGGTGCCGATCTGCAATGCGAATCGGCACTATGTTTAGCTGGCGTCAAACGAAAGTTTGCCGCTTTTTAATCAGTCCTGTTAAGTTAGCGATCAGCTAACTTGCGAACTATCTGACTCCCCCTAAAGGATGCAATATCGTTTAGTTAAGCAAAGTCTAGCATCTGTACATGCAGTTAGATCAAGCGAATCATCACTTCGTTTAGCCCTCAGCCGCCTGGCTTTTTTGCGTCAGCTTCTGCCCGCTACGCTGCTTCGCTACGCTCAGATGCTGCGCTTAGCAGAACTGCCGCAACGCCAGGACGACGGAAGACGGTGCAAATGATAACTTGTTCGCGAAACACTAACTAAATGACATTGCTAAAGGATGGGAGGGGGAGAAGTCGCGAATGCGACAGAGGGGGGCAAGACTGTTGGGGAATCGAGGTTTAGCTTGTGTCATGCTCTAGCTTATACACAGGCCTGAACGTGGCGATAGTTGTATATGAGTCAACATTCCCAATGTCATCGAGCCTTAACTAAATGACATTGGTTTTTTCATGGGGGACCAATATGCGTTTTGACGGTATAACTGTAACGGTTGCTGCAATAATGCTGGCCGGATTAAGCGGCTGGGCTTGGAGTGAGGAGAATATGCAGATAAAATCGGCTGAACCGGGGCACAAAGCACCTTTAGGAGCTCATTTTGACGGTCAGGGCGTTAATTTTGCCATATACTCCCGCGATGCTCAGGCTGTAACTCTTTGTCTGTTCGGTGATGGAAAAACTGAAAAAGATCGCTATGCTCTCGTTCAGGATAGCCAGGGGGTGTGGAGCGGTTATATTAAGGGCATTAAGCCCGGGCAGCTGTACGGCTATCGCGTGGACGGAAAATTTGCCCCCGAACAGGGGTGGTATTTCAACTCCCAAAAATTGCTTTTGGACCCTTATGCAAAACAGGTAAACGGCCCCGCTCAGTTCAGCGAAGTGCTATATCCCTACAGCGCTGTCGGCGATAAGAACAGCCCTGACCAGCGCGATAGCGCACCGTATATGGTTAAAGCTGCAGTTGCGGCTGAGCCTTACGACTGGCAGGGAGACCGCCGTCCGGAGATTCCTTGGGAAGATACGGTCATTTATGAAGTTCACGTCAAAGGTTTTAGCAGGCTTAATCCAGGTGTTCCGGAAAAACTGCGCGGAACTTATGCCGGCCTGGGCTGCCCTGCTTCTATTGCTCATCTAAAAAAACTGGGGGTAACGGCAGTGGAACTGCTGCCTGTTTACCTGTGTCTGAGCGAGCCGCACTTGGCTAAAAATGGCCTAAGTAATTATTGGGGGTATAATCCTGTAAATCTGTTCATTCCCGATCCGCGTTTTAGCGCTGGTTCAGACAGCCGCGCTGAATTTAGGCAGATGGTGAAAAATCTGCACGCCGCTGGGATCGAGGTGATTCTTGACGTTGTTTACAACCATAGCGGTGAAGCTGGGGCAGCGGGGGCTATGGTTTCCTGGAAGGGTATAGACTGCCGCACTTATTATAAAATGGATAAGCGCAGCAGTTATAAATTCCAAGATTATACCGGATGCGGCAACAGTTTTGATCTGCGCCAGGGCGCTGCTTTGCAGATGGTGCTGGACAGTCTGCGCTATTGGGTGGAAGATATGCACGTCGATGGCTTTCGCTTTGATTTGGCCAGCGTGCTGGGGCGCGTGGGCGAAGACAACGCTTACGATATAAATGCTCCGTTTTTTCAGGCGCTCGAGGCTGATCCCGTGCTTTCTAAAGTTAAACTGATAGCTGAGCCTTGGGATTGTGCGGCAGGAGGGTATCAAATAGGCAATTATCCCGCTTCCTGGAGCGAGTGGAACGGGGAGTGGCGCGATACGCTGCGGCGTTTTTGGCGCGGAGATCGCGGGCAGGTCGGGGCGCTGGCCCGTAAAATGGCGGGTTCGCCTGATCGCTACGCTAAGCGTTCTCCCCGCGCCAGCATCAATTTTGTTACCTGCCATGATGGATTTACGTTAAAAGATATCGTCAGCTATAACGTTAAGCACAACGAAAGCAACGGCGAAGGCAACCGGGACGGCAGTAACGATAATTTTAGCTGGAATTCTGGGTGTGAGGGAGAAACGCCAGACAGAGGCGTGAACGCCCTGCGGCAGCGCCAAGTGCGCAATATGCTGATGAGCATAGCTTTTTCCCAGGGTGTTCCCATGATATTAGGCGGCGATGAGATGGGGCGCACCCAGCGGGGCAATAATAACGCCTATTGCCAGGACAATGAAATCTCTTACCTGCCTTGGGCGGATACTGCGTCTAGACGGGAGCTGCAAGACTTTACCGCCCGTTTGCTGCAGATTCGCCGGGAAAATCCCGTATTTCGCCAAAGCGAATTCGCAGTGGGAAGCGGGGGCAGTATTAGCTGGTGTGATCGCCATGGCCGTGCCATTGCCGATAATGAATTAGATATCATCGGGGACAACTGTCTGGGTATCCGTTTGCGCGACGCCAAAACGCAGAGGGATTTTCTGTTAGCCATGAGCAGTGAAAGCCGGCCTATCAATTTCGTGCTGCCTGAGGGCGAATGGCAGGTACTGATCAGCTCCGTGGGCAGCGATGCGCCTATACGCGGCCAAAATCTGCAAATGATACCGCACAGCTGTTATTTGCTGGTCAAAGGTATCTAAGCTAAGTCTAAACAGCTGCTTTAGGCGGCAGCCTATAATCTAAAATAGTGAAAATATTTATTCCTGGGGGCTCAGACATAGTCTATGGATGAGTCAGCAGCCAAAGAACGCACGTTTTGGGCTGCTGGCCCGTCCGATTCTTGGGCGGCCAAGGAATCCTGGGCAGAGTCTGAAACAGATGGCCCACTGCGCCAATAACGCGCCTGCAAAAGATCGGCAAACTCTAAAAGACGCCTACAGCCTGCAGTGCTAAGGCGCTGGCAGGCCTGCTGCAGTTTTAATTCGATGGCAGCCCTGACGCTGCTGTCTTCCTGAAATTCTTCAGAGCAGGGACCGCGGAAAAACCAGCTCAGCTCTTTGCCGGTTGCTGCGGCTATATGTTCGAGCATCTCTAGGCTGACGCGGCGCTGTCCCGATTCGTAACGGGCTACGCTCATAGCTCCGGAAAGGTGGATACGTTCGGCCAATTGCAATAAGGTCAGCCCGGCTTCTAGCCTGGCCTGTTTAATGCGCTGAGGTATGGTTTTGACTATGCTTGCCACGCTATATCTGTTCTAAGTTGAAATGATTTATGCCCACTGCCTTATTTATCCATATTGGATAAATTGTATATACCAATTTGATATATATTGCCGATTCGCAGGTCTTAACCTTTGCTTTTGACGACTGGGGATAACATAAAGGAAAAGCGCTCTCTAACAGCTAATTTTCCTAAGTTAAGCGTACTGGCGCTGAAACGATTTTAATCATACTTCAGGACTAAAGGCTAGGATAGTTGCATGCTGCAGCACCAAAAAATTCACAGTCTCGACGATTTTTTTGCAGAATTGAAAGACCGTCAGCCTAAAGGCGTGTATTTTTATCGCATTAATGGCTACAATGATGAAATCAATGAATTTTTAAAAAAGTATTATGATTTGTCCCGCCGTACCGGGGTGATTCTCGAGGGAAAAATTCCCAACCCCGATGAGAAGAATTTGGCTTATTATAATGAGATCATGGGGCCTAAATTTACCCTTAGCTTGGACTTTGTTTCGGTCAGTCTGAAAAAGTGGCTGCCGCGCATGGACGATTTTCAGCGCCAGATGGTGGCTTCGTCCATCTATGACTCTCTAAACAACCTGCACAAATCGGGCAAAACGGAGAGTATGATAAAAAATTCTTATATTAAGTTTATGTGCTGGCTGTATTACAAATTTGAACGGGTGGTCAGCCAGCTGGGGGCCAATAGTATCCCCAAAATACTCTATGAGGGAAATATCAGCAGTTATGAGCTGATGCTCATCTCTATTCTTTCCAATGCAGGCTGCGATGTGGTGCTGATCCAGCATGATGGAGAACAGAATTATCTAAAGCTCGATCCCCAATCGGCCCTGTCTGAGGTACTGCAGCTTAAGGATATGAAGCCTTTCCCCCCAGGATATAACCTCAAAACTATGCGGGAATATTTAAAGAAGGCTGTAGTGACTGAACGGCTTTACGGATCGGCACCGTCGCTTTTGCCCTGCACCAATGCCTGGATAAGCGGCAAGGTTTTTGACGATATCAGAACCAGCGTTTTGGCCAGGGGCGATGATGAGCGCTTTTTCTATAACTGTTTTTGCCGCATCAACGGCGTAGAAGATAAAAACTTTTATGCTACTGAATTATTTCAGCTGCAGCAGGAAATTAAAAATTCTAAACGCCAGTTAGTCATAGTTAGCGGGGAAATTCCTAAACCCACCCCGGATGAAATTGCCAATGTTTCCCGCAAAAATTATACCCAGCTCGAGCAGCTGGTTCAGGAGCTGTCCTCCAATATAAAATACACAGCCAATGCCGACTTGTACAGAATTATGCACAAAGCCTTCGTCGATGTGGTTTTAGAGGAAGCGCAGCGTACAGGCAGCAATCTCAATAAACTGGCCAACCGGGCTATTTATCTTATATGCTGGCTGAAACGCTATATGCCCAGTCTTTTTGGCAATTGGAAAAAGCCAGAGATTGCCTGCTTCTTCTATATGGGAGGCTGCCAAAATGAAAATGAGGCGGTGTTCCTGCGCTTTTTGGCCAAGCTTCCCGTTGACGTTTTAATTTTATGCCCCAATCTCAATAAAAAGTGCTGTCTGGATGATAAATTGCTGTATGAAGTCAATAATCCGGAAAGCCTGAATATAAACGAATATCCCGATATGAATATTCAGACGAAAATCGGTACGGTGGCCTTTCATGCCGAGCAGGAGCTGAATAGCATATTGTATCAGGATACGGGAATGTATAGGGCAAAACAGCACAGCAAGGCCAATGTGGTCAATCTGCAGACCATGTACGAGGAGATTAAAATTCTCTGGGACCAGGAACTGAAGTATCGGCCCAATTTTGCTACTGCTGACGATGTGGTGACCATGCCGGTAATTTTTGCCAAAGTATCCGGCGTCAAAGACGGTGATGTGAAAAACTATTGGCATTCCGTTCGCGAATTAATAGTCGATGACACAATAGTAATCAGCAAAGCTCCTTATATAGCGCCTGGTTCTCCCAATCCTATGAAAGCGTATGCGGCCGATTTTTATAAAAACGGCAAGCTGCTGAAAAGCGTAATGAAGGCGCACCCACGTTTTCCTTATAAAATTCTGCGCGAAGAAATGCAGGATTTTATACTGGAAAAATTGGAGATTATGATTGAGCAGAGGCTTATTCGCGGTATTGGCGAAAATGGCACAGAATATACGGTGATTGCTACCGTGCTCAATTTGCCCAAAGACATACTTAGATTAATTCAGAATTTTGATTTTACCAAGAAAAATCCTAAATTAATCTATGTTAACGCAAATGAGACAGTAATTTCACTAGAAGACTCAATTTTGGTGGCTTTCTTGAACTTGGTTGGCTTTGACATTGTGTTCTTCGTGCCGACCGGGTATCAAAACGTGGAACAGCATTTTAATAATATTAATTTAATGGAAGAGCATCAGCTGGGCGAATACCTGTACGATTTGCAGGTGCCGGAACTGAAACGGCTTCCTTTAAAGCTTTCGTGGCGCGAGAAACTATTTGGAAGAGGTAAATGACATGGGTATTGATTTTAAGAAACCGACAGCGACGGCAACGGCTGCTCCTGCGGCATCTGCAGCCACAGCAACGGATAATGCTCTGGCTGTAGTGGAAAAATACGACATTGTAGCCGATCGCGAAAAAATGAACGCTGAATTGGTGAACTCCGAGGAAGTTGATAAAATTGTCAGCACCATCGAAGTACACAATTTAGAATCGATCGTGACTTTTGGCGCGGAAATTGCCGATGAAATATCCAAAGCCTCTGATATAGTCTTAAATGGCATGAACCTTTCCCAGTTGGATGCCTCCAGCGACATGCTGCGCACTCTCGCTAAAATCATGGACAAATTCGACATTGAAGAGATCAAAGCCGAACCGGGATTCTTGGGAAAGATTTTGGGGCTGGCCAAAAAACAGCTGGAGAAGCTGCTCAACAAATACCATACTATGGGTGAGGAAATCGATAAGATTTACGTGCAGCTCAAAGGTTATGAGTCGGAGATTAAGCAGTCCAACCGCAAGCTGTCCACCATGTTCGATGCCAACGTCAATTACTATCATGAACTGGTCAAATATATTTTAGCCGGCGAACAGGCCTGCCAGGAAATCAAAGCTTATATCGAGCAGAGAAATAAAGACCTGGAAACGACCGGCGATCAGTCCATTCAGTTTGAGCTGACTCAGTTAAACCAGGCGCTGGTTATGATGGAACAGCGCACCCAAGACCTGCGCGTAGCCGAAAATGTAGCTATGCAGTCCATCCCTATGATTAAAACTATGGAATTTAGCAATTACAACTTAGTGCGCAAGATCAATTCCGCGTTTGTGGTGACTCTGCCGATCTTTAAACAGGCTCTGGCTCAGGCCATGCTGCTCAAGCGCCAGAAGATTCAGGCCGAATCGCTGTCTGCATTGGATAAGAAGACCAACGAAATGCTGATTAAGAATGCCCAAAACAGTGTAGATACTATGAAACAGACCATGAGAATGGCCGCCGGCAGTTCCATTCAGGTTGAGACTCTGGAACAGACGTGGCGCACCATTTCCACAGGCATTCAGGAAACCAAACTTATCGAAGAAGAAACCCGCAAGAAACGCGAGGAAGATAAAGTCAGGCTGGAAGCCTTGAAAGAAGAATTCAACAAGAATTATCACATGCCCAAAGCTAAAAAGTAATTCAGTTATTTTTGGCGAATACTAACATTTTATCTATTTGCTGGCGATGCTGTCCCAAATTTCCGGGATAGCATCGAATTACGGAGGAAAATATTATGCCTATCAATTTGTCCAAAGGTCAGAAAGTTGACCTCACCAAGCGCAATCCCGGTTTGAAAAAAGTTATGGTTGGCTTAGGCTGGGATGTCAATGAGTTTGATTCTGGCGCGGATTTCGACTTGGACGCTTCGGCTTTTATGCTGGGTTCGACCGGCAAATGCCCCACCGAAAAGGAATTCATATTTTACGGCAATCTGAAGCATGAGAGCGGTGCTGTGGAGCACATGGGCGATAACCTAACCGGTTCGGGTGACGGCGATGACGAGCAGATTATGATTGATCTGACAAAAGTTCCTTCCAATGTCGATAGAATTGCCTTTACGGTCACCATTTACGATGCCGATAAGAGACGTCAGAATTTCGGTCAGGTTTCTAATGCGTTTATCCGCTTGGTCGATATGTCCAATGATACGGAATTGATTCACTATGACTTGGGAGAGGATTTCTCCATTGAGACTGCGGTGGTTGTTGGAGAACTGTACCGCAATTTAGGCGAGTGGAAATTTAACGCCATCGGCAGCGGTTTTCAGGGCGGTTTAGCGGCTTTGTGCGGCCATTACGGGATCGAAGTCGCTTAATAACCTTCAGTGTAAATATGGCAGCGGTGCCGCAGCTACAGCGGCACCAGTTTGGAGGTATATTCTGATGCCTATCAGTTTGAAAAAGGGTGAAAAAGTCAGCTTAACTAAAAGTAATCCTGGGCTTACCAAAGTCGTGGCTGGTCTAGGCTGGGATACCAACGCTTACGATACCGGCGGTGATTTCGACTTGGACGCCGCTGCATTTGTGGTAACCGAAAGCGGCAGAGTAGCTGATCAAAAGGACTTTATTTTTTACGGCAACAAGCAGCATCCCAGCGGCGCGGTTGAGCATATGGGTGATAACCGCACTGGAGCCGGAGCAGGCGACGATGAGCAGATTAAAATCGATCTGAGCAAAGTGCCGGCCAATTATACCAAGGTCATCTTTACGGCAACCATTTACGAAGCGGAAAAGAGACGGCAGAATTTCGGCCAGGTCAACAACGCTTACATGCGCATCTATAATGAAACTACCGGGGAGGAGCTGCTGCGCTACGATTTGTGCGAGGATTTCTCCATCGAGACTGCGGTGGTCTTCGGCGAGCTATACCGGGTTGGCACCGAGTGGAAATTTAATGCCATTGGCTGTGGCTATCAGGGCGGTTTAGCTGCTTTATGCAACAGTTTTGGCGTAGAGATCGAATAGCTGATTCTGAACAGTTGCCTACTTCTCTGCGTATAAATATATACGCAGAGAAGGTTATATCATTTAGTTAGCAATTCGCTAACTAGCGAACTATCTGACTCCCCCTAAAGGATGGGAGGGGGAGAAGTCGCGACTGCGACAGAGGGGGTGCCCAAGACTGTTGGGGAATCGAGGTTTAGCTTGTGTTATGCTCTAGCTTATACGCAGGCATGAACGTGGCGATAATTGTATATGAGTCAACATTTCCAATGTCATTGAGTCTTAACTAAATGACATTGGCAGAGAAGGGAAGGGTGCTTTATTAAGCGCGGAATAAGGAGAAGCCTATGGCTATCAGCTTAAAAAAAGGCGAAAAATTTAATTTAAGCAAAAAAGGGGATGGATTGGGTGAGATTCTCATCAATCTGAACTGGAATGCCCGCCCTAAGAATCAGGGGTTTCTAAGCCGTATGCTTTCCAGCTTTAGTTCTGGTATTGATTTAGACCTGGGCTGTCTGTATGAACTGAATAATGGCGAGAAAGGCATTATTCAGGCTTTAGGCAAAGCTTTTGGCTCATATAGGGAATCTCCATATATTGCGCTTGACGGTGATGACCGTACGGGAGCTGTTGAAACGGGGGAAAACCTTCGCATCAACGGCAATAAAATCGCTGAAATTAAGCGCGTTATAGTGTTTACATATATTTATGACGGCGCAGTCAACTGGCATCAGGCTGATGCCACGGTAACCATTCAATACCCCGGGGCCGATGATCTCATCCTTAAAATGGATAATTACAATTCTGAGGAAAGAATGTGCGCTTTGGCTATATTTGTGAATCAGAACAATCAGACGTTCAGTGTGGAAAAGCTGATGAACTTTTATACCGGGCACAAGCAGCTGGACGAAGTTTACCATTGGGGGCTGCAATGGGCTAAGGGCCATAAATAATGAGCAATATAATTTAGTTAGCGATCGGCTAACCTGCAAACTATCGAAAAGCCAAAAAGTCAAAATTTGGCGGAACAGGGCGGTTGCTGCAGTATGGAAGCTGCACGATCGGTCTTGGCCGCAATACAATAGTAGCGGCGCTGGGCGCGGAAAGCGGCGGCGCATAATCAGGAGGTCTGCGCGGATGCCTATCAGTTTGAAAAAGGGCGAAAAAGTCAGTTTAACCAAGAACAATCCCGGCCTTACCAAAGTCATAGCCGGTCTGGGATGGGACGTCAACGCTTTCGATACCGGCGGTGACTTCGATTTGGACGCTTCGGCGTTTCTGGTAACCGAGTCCGGTAAAGTCGCTAGCCAGAAAGATTTCATCTTCTATGGCAATCTGAAACATGAAAGCGGCGCTGTAGAGCACATGGGCGATAACCGTACTGGGTCCGGAGAAGGCGACGACGAAGTGATCAAAATTGATCTTTCCAAGGTCCCGGCCAATTACACTAAGGTTATCTTTACGGTAACCATTTACGAATCGGAAAAGAGACGCCAGAATTTCGGCCAGGTCAGCAACGCGTATATGCGCATTTACAATGAATCTACCGGCGAAGAATTGCTACGCTACGATTTAGGCGAAGATTTTTCCATTGAAACTGCCGTGGTTTTCGGTGAGCTATACAGAAGCGGAAATGAATGGAAATTTAATGCTATAGGCAGCGGCTATCAGGGTGGATTAGCGGCTTTATGCAACAGTTACGGTATTAATGTCGAATAATCTCTCTTTTGGCTAAACCCAATGCAGCTTTCTTGAGATTGGACACGAGGAAGCTGCATGCCGGAAAAACTTTGAAAAAACAGTATCTGCTGAGCAAGGAGTAATTTATGGCTATAAGCCTAAAAAAGGGTGAGAAAGTCAGTTTAGTTAAAAAAGCGGCTGGATTGGGCGAGATACTCATCAATCTGAATTGGAAGACATCTGCAAATAGGAGTCTTTTGGGGCGACTTTTTTTTGGCGACATTGCTCAGCAGGGCATTGACCTGGATTTAGGCTGTCTTTACGAGCTTAAAAATGGCCGCAAGGGTGTAGTGCAGGCTCTGGGCAAGTCCTTTGGCTCGTTGCGGCAGCCTCCGTATATCGCGCTCGATGGCGATGATCGCACTGGAGCTGTAGCTACAGGAGAAAATTTGCGCATTGACGGCAACAAGATCGCTGAAATAAGGCGTGTTCTGGTCTTTACATACATTTATGAGGGCGTGGCTAACTGGCAGCAAGCCGATGCTACGGTGACAATTAAGTATCCGGGGGCTGAAGACATTATTGTCAAGATGGACGAATTCAATTCTACTAAAAAAATGTGCGCTTTAGCCCTGTTTATGAATCAAGATGATCAAACGTTTAGCGTTGAAAAACTTATTATGTTTTATAATAAGCATAAAGAGTTGGACAGCGCGTTTAATTGGGGGCTAAACTGGGTGCCCGGACGCAAATAAAAGAAAGGTTTCAGCATGTCAGTTAGCTTAAAAAAAGGCCAAAAAGTTAATCTTTCCAAAGAAAATGTAAGCCTAACTAAAATTATTGCGGCTTTGGGCTGGGATGAAGTCGGCAAGTCTCCGACAAAGAAGGGCTTTTGGGCCTCTCTTTTCTCCATCGCGATTCCTCCTATTTCCATTGACTGCGACGCTTCAGCTTTGCTGCTGCAGAACGGCCGTCTGATGGCCCGCCGGGACATCGTGTATTATGGCAATTTAAAGCATCGTTCTGGGGCAGTGCGGCACATGGGCGATAATCTTACCGGCGCAGGTGATGGCGATAACGAGCAGATTATTATCGAGCTCAATAAGCTGCCTGCGGAGTACGATAAGATTGTCATTGTGGTCAATATTTTTAATGCTAAGACGAAAAAACAGCATTTCGGCATGATCCGCAATGCTTATATACGCTTGATTAATGCCAGCAATAACCGCGAGATATGCAAATACGACCTCAACGAAGACTATACCAACATGACGGCTATGATTTTCGGTGAGGTGACTAGGCAGGATGGCGAGTGGAGATTCAATGCTATAGGCCAGGGCACTACAGACGGTAACCTGACCGAGCTTAGCAGGAGATTTGAATAAACTGGTATATTTATTTGGCGAAAAGGAGCTATATAATGTAGTTCCTTTTTTTATAAATTAAAGTTGAGAAGTAAGAAGCATGAGCAATTTGGACAATGAAGCGCTTATGAATAAAGAAGCGCTGATGCAGGGTCTAAGCGACAGTCAGGCCGCTGAGAGCAAAAGCAAATTCGGTACCAATGCCCTGGCCAAAAAAGAGCCGGAATCGCTGTGGTCTATGTTCCTCGGCGCTTTCGACGATATTTGGATCAAGGTACTCTGCGGCGCTTTGCTGCTGAAGATCGCCCTGGCCATTTTGGGGTATTTTAATTCTGCTTTTGATGGTGAAGGCGGCGGCGATGTCGTAGAAATTATCAGCATTGTCATGGCCATTGCTTTGGCGACCGGCTTCAGCACTCTGTCGGAGTACAGAAATAGTTCCCGCAGCGAGGCTCTGCAGGAAGAGTACAGCAAAACTTACGCCAAAGTTATGCGCAACGGCAAGCTGGTCAATATTTTGACCAGCGAGATTGTCAAGGGCGACACCGTGCTCATTCAGGCCGGCGATAAAGTCCCCGTGGACGGTCTGCTCTTCGAAGGCCATGTCAAGGTTTCCCAGGCTGCTCTCAATGGCGAATCCCGCGATGAAAACAAGGAAGCAGCGGCCGATATGGAGGAAGCCGAATCGACGGAATACGGTTCCGCGCATAAGGTCTTCATGGGTTCGGTGGTGACCGCGGGCGAAGCCTATGTGGTAGCTACGGTAATCGGCGATGATTCCGAGCTAGGCAAGATCAACAAGGCTCTGACCGATGACGAGGAAGAAGAGCGTCAGGATACTTCCAGCCTGAAGCTGGAAGCTGTGGCTAAAGGCATCGGCAAACTGGGTGTTACTGCCGCGGCTTTGGCCGGTATTCTGCTCGTGGTCATGACTTTGGTTCATCCTCCTGTGGGCTTTGTAAAAGATACGGCGCATATCGTCGCTTTGGTGGCCAACGCCATCATGCTGATGGCTGCCATCGTGATCATGGCTGTGCCTGAAGGCCTGCCCATGATGAACAGCTTGGTGCAGTCCATGAATACCGAATCGATGTACAAAAAGAACATCTTGGTTAGCCATAAAGCGGCTTTCTCCGACTCGGCCTATATGAATGTGCTCTTCAGTGATAAGACCGGTACTATTACGCAGGGCAACCTTTCTCTGGTGGAATTTCTCACCGGTGAGGGCACAATCGAGCAGTCTATTAAAACTACCGAATTTTTTGCCGCTATCACTTTAAATAACTTGGCCAAAGTGTCTTCGGAAGGTAAGGCCATCGGCAGCAACAATATGGACCGCGCTCTTTTGACCTACGCGTTGGAGCACGGTTATGACCCCGATAAGGCCGATACCGATCAAGTTAAAGACATCAGCGGTTTCGATTCGGAAAAGAAATGCGCTACGGTGGAGATGAAAGACGGCACCATCTATTGGAAAGGCGCCACTGAAAATCTCATCGATCAGCTGACCCACTACGCTTTGCCGAACGGCGAGCTGAAAGAGTTCACTGTAGCTAATAAGAAAGCGCTGGAAGAAGCCATGCTGGCTCAGGCTAAGCGCACCATGAAGCTGCTCTCCGTGGCCAAGTTCACTAAAGAGCAGAAAATACTGCTGGCGGTTCTGTGCCTGCGCGACAACGTGCGCACCGATGCTGTGGAGACCGTGAATATCCTCAATTCCGCCGGTATTCAGGTGGTCATGGTCACCGGCGACGCTGAGGAAACTGCGGTAGCTATCGCCAAAGAGGCCGGTATTCTGAGCAATGAAAAAGAAGACATCGTTTTGACTCACGAGAAGCTCGAGGCTATGTCTGATGACGAGCTGAAGAAAGAGCTGCCTCACCTCAAAGTGGTAAGCCGCGCCAAGCCTTTGGATAAGAAGCGCTTGGTTTCCATGTCTCAGAAGATCGACAACGTCTGCGGTATGACTGGAGACGGCGTCAACGACGCCCCCGCGCTCAAACAGGCCGATATCGGCTTCGCTATGGGAGACGGTACGGCGGTGGCTCAGGAAGCCGGCGACGTGGTCATTCTCAACAACAGCTTGACCTCCATCAAGGATTGCGTGCTCAACAGCCGCACCATGGCCAAGTCGGTTGGCAAGTTCCTCATCTTCCAGCTGACCGTAAACGTCAGTACACTGCTGATCAATGTTTTAGCGCCTATTTTGGGCTGGACAGAACCTTTCTCGATCGTACAGATTCTCTGGATCAACCTGATTATGGACACTTTGGCGGCTATGGCCTTCGGCGGCGAGCCCATTTTGGACCGTTATATGCAGGAACCGCCGGTAAAGCGCACCGATGATATTCTGACTGGGTATATCAAGTCGGCTATTGGCGTTTGTGCTTTGTTCATTACGGCCGGGGCTATCTTGATTCTGGAAAACGTGGGGGGAATTACCACTTGGGTAACGCCGTCCAATTGTGCAGATGTGGCTTTGTATGAGAAGACCTTTATGTTTGCCTTCTTCATCTACGCGATCATCTTCAACAGTCTGAACACCCGTTCTGAGCGGCTCAACGTCTTTGAGCATATCGGCGAGAATATGCGCTTCGTCTGGGTGATGGGTTCGATCTTCATTCTCCAGACCATCATTATTCAAGTCGGCGGCAAAGTTTTCAGCACCACTATGCTGGACATGAAGACGCTGCTGACTGCCATCGGTTTAGCGTTCTTGATCATCCCCGTGGATATGATTAGAAAGCTGTGCGTAAAGAAATAGAAATATTGCTTTAACGCTTTGCTTGAACGCTTTAAATAAGTAAAAATGCCGCTGATCAAAAGATGCCAGCGGCATTTTAATTTGGGATACACTGAATTAATTATGATTTTTTACCCAAGTCTTTGCGTAGCACTCAGCAGCCGCTAGCATTTGCGTTTATTTTTGCTGTGCCTTTCCGTAGGGCAGCTGGCCTGCAATTATTGCTGGCAGTGGGGGCACCAGGTTGTGGTGCGCCCGCCTAAGGTGCACTTTTCCAGAACGGTCCCGCAGCGATAGCATTCCTGGCCATAGCGGCCATAGACCTGCAGGCAGTTCTGATTGCTGCCTGGCTGGCCAGAGCTATCGCGGTAATCGGAGAAGGTGGTGCCGCGGTTGGCGATGGATGTAAGCAGCATGGGGGGAATAAAGGCTGCCAAAGCAGCGATTTCTGAAGGCGTTAAGGAGCTGGCGGGGCGGCTAGGGCAGATATGGCTGCCGAAGAGTGCTTCATCGGCGTAGATGTTGCCCAAACCGCAGATGATGCTTTGATCTAGCAGAACCGTTTTGATGTTTCTTGAGGTTTTGGCCAGAGCTTTCAGAAGATGGGATTCCAGCAGATCGGGACAGGCCAGGGGATCTGGCCCTAAAGCCAGCAGCTCCGGGGCCTGTTCAGCCTTATCGCGGTCATAGGCGATCCAGTGCCCGAAACGGCGCACATCGCGGTAGCAGAGCATAGTCTCATCGCTGTGCTCGATGACGATGTGAGTGTGTTTGTCGGGAGCGTGCTGGACGGCGCGCTGCAGGCCGGTGATGGGGTGGATGGCGAAAGCTTTATCATCGCTTTTCTGGGGGTCGCGGAAGGTGAGCTGCCCGGTCATGCCTAGGCGTATCAAAAGCGTGGTGCACTCCAAATCGAGGATGAGTATTTTGCCTAGGCGCCGGACTTGGGTGTACGCTTGCCCGTCAATCTCTTCGGCGAGGGCGCGGCCCGTGTGGGAGACGGTCATTTTGGGGAAATTGATGGTGACTTTACTGATTCTGCGCCCTGGCAGGACGGGTTCCAAGCCGCGGCGGATGGTTTCGACTTCTGGTAATTCCGGCATAATGAAAAAATCATAAAGTACTCTGGCTAAAAGGTCAAGATATTAGGCAAAGCAGGACAAAAGGCAAACGACTTGTATTAGCTTTGCTGTTTGACATTATTAAGGAGTGTAATAGAAATTATGAGTTGGGATCGCGCGATTAAAGACCTGGAAAAACGCCGCCAGAAAGCTCAAGACGGCGGAGGCGCTGCCCGCATTGAAAAACAGCATAAACAGGGCAAAATGACGGCCCGCGAGCGTATAGACGTAGTGCTGGACCCGGGTTCTTTTGTGGAAATCGATACGCTGGTAGAATCGCGCATAGACGATTTTGACCTGGACAAACGCCACTGTACCGGTGACGGTGTGGTGGTCGGCTACGGAACTATTGAAGGGCGCCGCGTATTCGTCAGCAGCGAAGACTTTACGGTCATCGGGGGCACTTTAGGCGAAGCTCATGCTCAGAAAATTTTGCATGTACAAGATTTAGCTTTGGAGAACCGCTGCCCTATCATTTGCATTAATGACAGCGGCGGGGCCCGCATCGAAGAGGGTATTCACTCGCTGAGCGGTTACGGCGGCATGTTCCTGCGCCACACCAAAGCCTCTGGAGTGATTCCGCAGATCGCGGTCATTTTAGGCCCCTGCTCTGGCGGCGCCTGTTATGCTCCGGCTATCTGCGACTATATCTTCATGGTGCGCAATACGTCTAAGATGTTCATCACTGGGCCCAATGTGGTGAAGACCGTGCTGTTCGAAGAAGTCACCGTAGAGGAGCTGGGCGGAGCGGATATTCACGCTACGAAGAGCGGCGTTTCTCATTTTACTTACGACAATGAAAAGGACTGCCTGCAGGGAGTGCGCCGGCTGCTCTCTTATCTGCCCAGCAGCTTTGCTGAACAGCCTCCTCAGGCCGATAAGTCGATCAGCGTTCCCGATCTGTCCTATAAGCTGCAGGAGATCGTTCCCGACAGTTCCAGAGCTTCGTATGATGTCAAAGACGTCATCAACTGCTTAGCTGATCCCGATTCCTTTATGGAAGTGCAGAAAGATTTTGCCCGCAACGCCGTAGTAGGTTTTGCCCGTCTGGATGGCCAGGCGGTGGGCATAGTCGCTAACCAGTGCGCTAATTTGGCTGGTTCCCTCGACGTCAATGCTTCCGATAAGATCGCCCGCTTCGTGCGCTGCTGCGACTGTTTTAACGTGCCTTTGGTCACCTTGGTCGATGTGCCCGCTTTCTTGCCGGGCACTGGCCAGGAGCACAGCGGCATTATCCGCCACGGCGCGAAAATTCTCTTCGCCTATTCCGAAGCTACCGTGCCCAAGGTCAGCTTAATTATGCGCAAAGCTTATGGCGGCGCTTATATCGCTATGAACTCTCAGGCCATGGGCGCCGATTACGTATTCGCCTGGCCTATCGCTGAAATTGCGGTTATGGGAGCGGATGGAGCTGTTAATATCGCTTTTAAGCGCAAAATTGAGGCCGCGGAAGACCCGGATATGATGCGCCAGTACTGCAAGCAGCAGTATGAGGATCGTTTCCTGAATCCTTATGTGGCGGCTTCAAGGGGATATATTACCGAGGTTATTAAGCCCGAGGAAACGCGCAGCGCTTTGATTAAGGCTTTGGCCAATCTCAAGGGCAAATGCGCTTTGAACGTGCCTAAGAAGCACGGCAATATTCCTCTGTAAACTGTTTTTATAATGCGATAAACAGCGCTGTTTAGCCTGTTTTCTGGCGGTGACGTTGGAAAGCGGGCTAAATTGTTTCCTGCTAGTTTCTCTGCGGGAGTACCGAAGGCTTAGCAGCTTTGCGGTCTTGGTATTTTTAATATTATAAAATATTTTTAATTTAACATTTTTGAAAAAAATGATACATTTGTGTTATAATGGATTATCTATGGTTATTTTATAAGGTGTTCCATTGTCAGTGTCTAAGGTTGCTGTAAAATTTGAATCTTTAGTTTGTCTGCTGTTGATCGCGCTGTTGGGCAACATGGTTGGATGTTCCGACAGTGAGAATAGACCGTACCACCACTCTGGCGGCGGTGCTTCGAGTGATTTGGTGCGTTTGGACATTACCCCTAAAAAGGCGCGGGTGCCGCAGGGCATGACCGTGCAGCTGCAGGCGTTAGGCACATATAAAGACGGAACTACCTCCGATATTACCAATCGGGTGACTTGGTCGAGCGCTGATATTACTATCGCCAGCGTAAAAGATGGTTTGGTCTCCGGTGCATCTTTGGGCGAGACGCAAATTGGCGCTTCTGCCGAGGGAGGGCTGAGCGCCTATGTGAGCGTAACGGTGAGCGATGCCGTTCCTCTGGGATACAGTGTCGATGCGGGAGGGCATGAGATACAGGATGTGCTGCCCATTATCAGCGGCGCTTCCGAGCCTTTGCACGTTATAGCGCAAATGAGCGACGGCACGAGCGCAGATATAACCTCTGAAATTAAATGGGTCTGTGAGCCTGAGGGAATCGTCAGCGTAGATGCCGATGGCCATATCACCGCGCTAAAACCTGGCACCGCTACTGTAAAAGCTATCTCTAGCGACGGTCAGGTAGTCGCCCAGTTTCAAACGGTAGTCTCCGCACCGGAACTCGTCTCTTTGAATTTAGATCGCGCGGTTTTGCAGCTTCTTCCCAATACTTCTGAGGCTATTGAGGCCACGGCGGGATATGGCGATGGCACTAGCGTTAATGTAAACGGTAAGGTTAAGTGGTTCAGCTCTGACACTTCTGTGGCTTCGGTATCCGTGGAAGAGAACGGCGGTGCGCAGCCGAAAGCAGTAATACGCGGTTTAAAAGCCGGAAAAGCTACGATTACTGCGGTCTTTGGGGAATTTTCCTCTTCCTGCGCCGTAGAAGTGAAAGAAGCTAAGTTGGTCAGCATTGCCTTTACTCAAGACAGTATTGAGGTGATTGCTGGTTTGACAGCATCTCTCAGCGTCGAGGGGACTTACAGTGACGGTTCCAGCCGCGATGTGACCGCAAGCTGTTTGTTCAGCACGAGCAATGCTTCTGTAGCCATTGTGGAATCTGAAGGTTCGTCTGTGCCCGGACGCGTCCACGGTTTAGCTGCCGGTAACGCTGTGATAACCGCTAGTCTGGAAAATTGCCAGGCGAACATTAAAGTGGCAGTTACCGAACCCGAATTGACAGCCTTGGCTATTGAAGCGGATGCTTCCAGCGTGGTAATTGGCAATACGGTTGTGCTAAAAGCTCTAGCCACTTACAGCGATGGCTCTAATGCTGATGTGAGCGCAGCGGCAGCCTGGACCTCGAGCGATGGCGCTATCGCCAGCGTGGATAAGGGCGTGGTGAAGGGTTTAGCCGCGGGCAATGTCACGATCACCGCCAGCTTCGGGGGCAAGTCTGCGACCCAGCAGATTAGCGTGAGCGATGCCGAAGTAACTTCTTTGAGCATAGACGCGGAATCCGTCAGCGTGATGGCGGGCAATACCATTAACCTAACTGCGACTGCGGGCTACAGCGACGGCACGAGTGCCGAAGTCACCGCCACTGCGGCTTGGACTTCCAGCGACACGGCGAAGGCCACGGTCTCTGGCGGCGCGGTGAAGGGTTTGGCGGCGGGTAATGTTGCCATTACGGCTGAGTTCGGCGGCAAGACGGCCACGCAGCAGATCGCTGTGATCGAGGCGGTGGTAACCGCAGTTACCATTGAAGGCGATGCCACCAGAGTAATAGCGGGCAATACTATTAATTTGACAGCTAAAGCTTCTTACAGCGACGGCAGCAGCGCCGACGTTACGGTGAAGGTGGCCTGGAGTTCCAGCGATACGGCGAAGGCCATGGTGAACCAGGGCGCGGTAAAGGGCCTGAGCGCGGGTAATGTCACCATTACGGCTGAGTTCGGCGGCAAATCCGCGACCAAAGAGATCAGCGTTTCCGAAGCCGAGGTGACGGCCTTGGTTATCGAGGCCGATGCCTCTAGCGTAGTGGCGGGCAATACGGTCAGCTTAAAAGCTCTGGCCACTTACAGCGACGGCTCTAACGCCGATGTGAGCGCGGCGGCAGCCTGGACCTCCAGCGATGGCGCTATTGCCAGCGTGGATAAGGGCACGGTGAAGGGTATAGCCGCAGGTAATGCCACGATCACCGCCAGCTTTGGCGGCAAGAGCGCTACTCAGCAGATCACCGTTTCTGAAGCGGTGGTGACTTCTCTGAGCATTGACACCGATGCCGTGAGCGTTATCGCTGGTTCTACTATCAGATTAACCGCTCAGGCAACTTATAGCGACGGCAGCAGTCAGAATGTGACCCAGCAGGCGGCTTGGACTTCCAGTGATACGGCGAAGGCCACGGTAACTGGCGGCAAGGTTAAAGGTTTAGATGTGGGTACGGTTACTATTACAGCCGCGTTTGGCGGTCAGACGGCCACTCAGAAGATAGCCGTGATTGCTCAGTTCGCAGTTGCTCTCGATGATCAAACTTTGAGCATGTTAGGCTATTCCAAAACAGAAGAAGGTGACGGAACCAAATCTATATCAAAAGATGGCGCTGTCGTCAAAGAGTTGGTAATCCCCGCGACTTTTGAATATAGAGGCGCTTTATACCAAATAACTGCTGTCGGTAATGCGGTGTTTTCTGGATGCAGTGGTTTAAAGTCCGTGACCATCCCGGGTGGCGTGACCTCGATTGGTGACTCTGCGTTTTATGGCTGCAGGAGTTTGACTTCTATGACCATCCCGGAGGGTGTGATCTCGATTGATTCCTGTGCGTTTTCTGGATGCAGTGGTTTAAAGTCAGTGACCATCCCAAATAGTGTGTCCTCGATTGGTGCCTGGGCGTTTGAA
>JAUNIO010000033.1 GCA_030535355.1 bacterium
GGGGGAGTCAGATAGTTTCGCAAGTTAGCTGATCGCTAACTTAACGGGACTGCTTCAATGTCAATTGGCTGGCCTAACGCCAAAGTTATATAGCAAATTATACAGCTTTAGCGTTATGCGATAATGTGTATATCGGTAAAGGCTTTTTGCTGAATGGCGAGAAATTTAGAATTTATGAGTACTTTGTTAATTAAAAACGCCGCTTTGATTGCTACCTTTGACGCTCAAAACCGGCGCTTTGAAAATTGCGATATATTAGTCAAAGATAACCGCATCAGCGCCATTGGCCAGAACTTGAAGGCTGAAAATGTGGATCGCGTTATCGACGCCAAAGATATGCTGGTCATGCCGGGCATGGTCAACTGTCACCATCATCTGTTTCAGGTGCTGACCCGCAACGTGCCCCGCGTGCAGGAGGCGGAGCTGTTCCCCTGGCTGGTCCATCTCTATGAAATTTGGCGGGAGCTTACCGCAGACGCTCTGTATTGGAGCAACTTAGCTGGGTTAGGTGAGCTGCTGCTGACCGGATGTACGACTACAACCGATCATTCCTATCTGTATCCCCAGAACGCTCCCGCTAATTTCTTTGATGAGCAGATAAAAGCGGCCAAAAAATTGGGCATACGCTTCCAGCCCACCCGCGGCTCTATGTCCATGGGCAAAGACAAAGGCGGTCTGCCGCCCAATGATGTCGTTCAGAATGAAGAAACCATTTTGCGCGATTGTGAGCGGGTGATTAAGCAGTATCACGATCCCGATCCTTTAGCGATGGTTAAAATCGCTCTGGCACCGTGTTCTCCCTTCTCCGTTACCCCTGAACTCTTGCGCGAATCGGCAATTTTAGCGCGCAAATACGGAGTGCGCTGCCATACTCATTTAGCGGAAACCAAAGATGAAGATGCTTTTTGTCTGAAAATGTTCGGCAAACGCCCTTATGACCTTATGGAAAGTTTGGGCTGGGTAGGGCCGGATATTTGGTACGCTCACGCGGTGTATCTCAATAGCGATGAGATTAAACGCGCTGCGGAAACGGGCACCTGCGTGTCTCACTGTCCCGCTTCAAATATGATGCTGGCTTCCGGCCATGCTCCCATTCCGGAAATGCTCGAGGCCGGAGTCAATGTGGGCTTAGGCGTAGATGGCAGTGCCAGCAACGATTCCTCAGATATGTTGGGTGAAGTGCGCACCTGCTATCTGCTGCATCGCCTGTGCTGCGGCGTTGATGCCATGAACGCCGAAAAGGCTTTGCGTTTGGCTACCAACGGAGGTGCCAGAGTACTGGGCTATAAAGATTTGGGCAGCCTAGAAGTCGGTAAAGGTGCTGACATAATCGGTATTTCGCTGCGCCGTTTGGGCTATGCTGGAGCTTTGAGCGATCCAGTGGCAGCGGTGGTTATGTGCGGCGATTCTCACATAGTGGATTTTAATGTCGTGAATGGCAATGTGGTCGTGGAAAATGGCCATCTCGTCAATATCAACGAGGAGGAAGTCTGGGAACAGGCCAATTATTGGTCGCACATCATGCTGGAACGCGCCAAGAAACGCACAGGCGTGGATTTTTGCAGCAAAGAAGGCCCAGGCTTAATCGCTCCCCGTCCCTCTCAGGAACAATAAGATAAATTATGTTTTTATTGTCGGTCATACCTAGACTGGCCACTAAGATGACGGTATATTATAGTATATAATATTAATGGGTAATCTTAGTGGTTTGGTATAAGACTGAATGTGAGAATATAAGAACGGGGGATGTGAAATAATGGCAGATGCAATATCCGGCAAGAGCAAAATAGATGGTATGTCTGCAGCGTTAGCCGCTACACAGCAGGGCACAGCGGCGGCGAGAGCTATGATGGGATCGCAGGCGTTTGCCAATGTTAGCGGCGCTCCTGCAGTCAGCGCTCCTGCATTTAATAGCATGGACAGTAGCTCGATCAGCGTTTTTAATGCCAATCCCGTCAATTCCGCAGGCAGCACTGACAGCATAATGGCTCGCTTCCTACAGAATCCCATGGACAATCCTCTGACTCGCTCGCTGGGGATGTTTGGAACTTCTGGAACTGCCAATACAGTAGGAACAGCCGCGCCCGCTCAGCAGGTGGGAGGCTTCACTCCATCAGTATTTACTTCCCCCGCTCAGTCTCAGGCGCAGTCAGCTGATGATAGTGTCGCTCTGAGCAATACGGCTTCTCAGCTCGTAGATAGCGGTGTTACAGCTAAGGTTCTTTCCAGCGACTCACCTTATCAGGTGGGCGGAGCCGGCGTTCAGACCGACGGCGATATGAGTTTAGCGGATATGAAAGCCGCTTTGGCCGATGCCCGTGGCGTCAGCGTTAATGATATTCTGGTCTTGGGCGGTTCGAATCAAAACGACAATATCAACGTCACCGCTGGCACTAATGGCGGTCTCAGCGTAGATGTCAACGGCCAAAAATACGAGCTGACTGCCGATCAGGCCCAGCGTCTGATTATTTACGGCGGCGCAGGCAACGATCAGATTACCGTCGATGCCGCTGTCATCAACGATTTGGTGATTATGGGCGGCGCTGGAGACGACACTATCCAGGGCGGTTCCGGCAACGATACTATTGTGGGCGGCCAGGGTAATGATGTGCTCAAAGGTGGCAAAGGCATGGATCGCATCACCGATGACGCTGGCTTTAATAAGATTTACGGCGAAGATGGCGACGATGTTCTGATCGCTCACAGCGACGCTGTGGACAGCAGCGGCAAAAATGCCTATGCTAATGTTATTTACGGCGGTGCCGGCCGCGATTACATTGAAGGCGGCAACGCCAGCGATTATCTGAGCGGCGGTGCTGGCTATGACGTGATCTACGGCTTGGGCGGCAATGATGTGCTCAGCGGCGGAGCTGGTAAAGACTATTTAGATGGCGGCGAAGGTGATGACACGCTGTTCGGCGGTTCTGGCAACGACAATCTCGTCGGTGGCGTAGGCAATGATAAATTATATGGCGGTGCCGACAATGATGTAGTAGTGGGCGGTAAGGGCACAGATACCGTTTATGGCGGTGACGGCAGCGACAGCATCATTACTTCCGGTAATGACACTTTAGCTGATAAGGCCGACGGCGACACCGTGACCACCGTCAAAGATATGAATATTCCCAGCAACTTCTACGTCACTGGTGATAAGTACGAAACAGCCCGCATAAAATCCGATTTGGAATTTTTGTCGAGTGTGCTCAATGGGCAGAAGCTGTTCAGCGAGATCGCTAAGACCGGTCATTCCGTGACTATTGACACTGTCACAGGAGGCAATAGCTGCGGGACTTATGCGGGCCTGAATAGCGATCCCACTCAGGGCAGCGATTCCTTTGTGCATTACAACCTCTCGAAGATTTATATCAATTCCGGGTCCTCTTCTTGGGGATTGCGCGCACCGGTTATCGGCATGTTCCACGAACTGTGCCACTCCTACAATGCGGCTATAGGCAATATGGATCAGAACTATTACGATCAGGCTACCGGCAAGAAAGTTGCCGACGGAGCTGCAGGCAGTGCCAAGGGGCTGGAATGGCAGGCGGTAGGCTTGCAGAATGCCAACATCGACAACAATCCCGATTTGCTGACCGAAAATGGTCTGCGCAGTTTGCTGGGATTTGAACAGCGCACCCGCTATTAATTCAGACATATTGCCATATACAGCAGCGCCTCTCTTAGCCTGAAAAAGAGAGGCGCTGTTGTGTATGGCTTAGATTCTAGGATGCAAGATAGAGTTATAGAGTTGGCTAACCAGACAAAGGGCTGCTGACGTGGATTATACAGACGCATATTTGTTCTTCTGCCTAATTTTCTTTTTCTTCGGCGGGATTTTTGTCGCTATTGGGGTGTTCTTGCTCAGGCGCGACGGGAAACAGAAACGCTGCCGCTGTTTGCTCAGGGGAAAAGTAGCCGATTTTAAGCGCGTGTCCTGTGGCGGCGGATACCGCGGCGGCAAGATGTATACCTGGAAGCCGCGTTTCAGCTATACTTACAACGACAAGGAGTATAACGCCGAAACTTCTTACTCTACCGTATTCAAGCGTTTTAAAGCCGGCGATGAAGCCGATATCTACATCGACGAGGCGCATCCCGAGGTCTTTTGGATACCCAGCGAAGCGCGGGTAAAAAAGAGACTGGGACTGGCTTTTCTCGCGGCAGGAGTGGCTATTTGGCTGCTTTTGGCTCTCTTAGCATTGGGACCTCGGCTGCTGACCTTGGAACGAATACCTGAGCCCCCTTCGTGGGAATAATAATGCCGTTTAGCGATTAGTTAACCTGCGAATATAGAAAAACAATGTAATTTAGTTAAGGCTCGATGACATTGGAAATATTGACTCATATACAATTATCGTTACGTTTATGCCCGCGTACAAGCTAGCATATAACATACGCTAGACCTAGATTCCCCAACAGTCTTGGGCACCCCCTCTGTCGCATTCGCGACTTCTCCCCCTCCCATCCTTTAGGGGGAGTCAGATAGTTTCGCAATTTAGCTGATCGCTAACTAAATGATATTACCCATCATGGGAATCGTAATGCCGTTAGCGATTCGTTAACCTGCGAATATAGAAAAAGGAGTATGCTGGCGGATATGTCTGTTGAAGATATATTAATGATGATCATAGTCGCTGCTGTACCGGTTCTGTTTATTGGAGGTATAATAGCGGCTTTTATGTATGTTTGGCGTGCTATAGAGAAAGCGCAGTGCAGCCATCGCCTTAAGGGAAAGGTGGAAAATGCGGTCGTCTCCTTCGGCTCTGCAGGCTGGAGTGACTGTCAGAAGCGTCTTTGTTATACGTATAAGGATATTAAGTATAAGGTTGTGATAAAGAAAGCGCCGAGACCATTGAATATCGGCGATGAGGTCGATGTTTTTATTAATCCGGATTATCCGAATAACTATTGGATACCCAGCGATAAAGAGCTCGCTGAGCTTGATAAATAATATTCGGCAGACGATGCGCTCAAGGAAAAAGCAATCCCCGCAGCGAGAAACACCCGCGCGGGGATTATCTTTATTTATATAATATAATTAATTAGTTAGCCCAGCGCACGAAGTTGGTAACCACGTTGCGTTCCAGAGAGGGATGCACGGGCAGAGCGCGGATAGCGCAGCCGAAAGTGCCGGTGTGCTTAGGGATAATGGTGCCTTCGTAGTGATGCGCTCCATCGCGGTAGCCGCTGTAATTGAGCTCCACGGTAACGGGATCGTAAATGTCGCCGTTTTTGACGGGACCGGCAAAAAGCTCTACGCGCACGTCTTCGGGCTGAAGTTTGCCGAGATAGGCGCGCACGCGCATTCCCACTTCCTGACCCTTGCTGATTTCGCTGACGCGATCCATTTCCGCTTCTAGGCGCACTTCGCCCCAATTGTATTCCAGACTGTTGAGCCAGGACGCTAAAGTGCGGGCCTGGGCGAAGTGGTTAGCTTTCATGCGGTCACCATATTCGCCAGCGGGAATGTACATGGTGTGATTGTAATCGTGCAGCATGCGGTGGGTGCAGTAGTTGGGGAGCAGAGTGCGGATGGAGTTCATCATGCGCTCAGTCCAGCCATGCGGAATTCCCTGTTCATCGCGATCATAGTACAGGGGTACGATGTTGTCTTCTAAATTGGTATAGATAGAAGTGGCATCGGTAGCGTCCTGTTCGGCTTCATTGGCAAATTCGTTTTCTGTGCCGATAGCCCAGCCATTGCTGCCGTCGTATCCTTCAGCCCACCAGCCGTCGAGAACGCTGAAGTTGGGAACACCGTTGATGGCTGCTTTTTCACCGGAAGTACCCGAAGCTTCCAGGGGGCGGCGGGGATTGTTGAGCCAGACATCGACGCCCTGTACCAAATGGCGGGCCAAATTGATGTCGTAGTCTTCCAAGAGCACGATGTGACCGCGGAATTCGGGCATTTCGCTGAGTTCATGAATGCGCTGAATGAAGCGTTTGCCGGGATCGTCGGCGGGGTGAGCCTTGCCGGCGAAGACGAAGTTAACCTGCCGTCCGGGCTGGAACATGATTTTTTTGAGGCGTTCCAAATCGCTGAAAAGCAGAATGGCGCGTTTATAAGTCGCGAAACGGCGGGCAAAACCGATAGTCAGCACGTCAGGGGAGAGCCAGTTGGCGGTATCGTTGACGCGATCTAAAGGATAGCCGTTGCGCTGCATCCGTTTGCGGGCTCTTAAGCGCGCATGTTCGATCATCTTGACTTTGAGATGCTGGTGAGCGGCCCAAAGCTCGGAGTCGGGAATGTTAGCGGCGTTCCACAGCGATTTGTCGTCGGGATGCGTGTGCCAGCGAGTGCCGATGTGCCGATCGTAGAGCGCTGAAAGCTCTGGGGCAATCCAGGTTCCGGTGTGTACACCGTTGGTGACGTGGGTGATGGGAATCTCCGCTTTGGCCAGTTCGGGCCAAACTTCGCGCCAGAGGTGGCGGGAAACCGCGCCGTGCAGTTTGCTGACACCGTTGCGGTGGCTGGAAAGCTTCAGAGCCAGCATGGTGAGATTGAAAGGACCGTTGGGGTCGCCGGGCTTTTGGCCTAAGCGCATGAATTCGTGGCGGTTCATGCCCAAACGCGTAAAGAAGGAATAGAAATGCTGTTCGATGAGATCGGCGCTGAAAGCATCCTGACCGGCGGGCACGGGGGTATGAGTGGTAAAGCAGACGCTGGGGGTAATCACTTCGATAGCCTCGCGCCAGGTGAGCTTATATCCTTCTACCATTTCGCGCATGAGTTCGATGGTCAGGAAGGCGGAATGGCCTTCGTTCATGTGCCAGACCCAAGGATTGAGACCGAGCTGCCGCAGAGCGCGCACGCCGCCAATACCCAAAATCTTTTCCTGAGCAATGCGCATACTGTTGTCTCCGCCGTACAGTTTAGCGGAAAGGTTGCGGTCTTCTAAGGAGTTGCCATCTACTTGAGTGTCCAGCAAGTACAGCTTGTTGCGGCCTACCTGTACCAGCCAAACGCGGGCTGCTACGTCACGCCCCGGCATTTCGATATGCACGATAATTTCATTGCCTTTGGCGTCGAGGGCTTTTTCCAAAGGCAGATTGTCGGCGCACACCGTGTTGTAGATGGCTTCCTGCCAGCCGTCTCCGTTGAGGCGCTGCATGAAGTATCCCTGGTTGTACATTAATCCGATACCTACGATGGGAATGCCCATATCTGACGCGGTCTTCATGTGATCGCCGGAGAGAATGCCCAAACCTCCAGAATAAATGGGGAGGCTTTCGTGTAAACCGAATTCTGCTGAGAAATAGGCGATTATTTTGTCTTTATGCTGAGGGAATGTGGTTTGGAAACGCGTGGTTTCAGGATGCATGTAGGCATCGAATTCGCCCATAACCTGATCGTAGTCTTGCAGGAAACTGGGATCGCTGGCTGCTTTCTCCATTTCAGCTTGATCGATGCGGCTCAAGAGAGCTACGGGATTGTGATTTAACTCATCCCAAAGGGCACCGCCCAAGCGGGCAAATAGGGAAGTGGCGCGGGGAGTCCAGCACCACCACAAGTTGCGGGATAGTTCCTGTAAACGGGCGATGCGCTCCGGAAGTACGGGGCGCACGACGATAGTGCCTAAAATATGCACGGTTGACCTCCAACGGGGTAAAATAACATTAAAATATAGTTGTATCTTTTCAGCAAACAAAACGCCTATCCAGGATGAGCGCCTGGAAAAAGCGTTTTAAGAAAAAATTAAAAGAAAAGGCGGACTAAGCGCTCTCCAGTTTTGCGCATCAGCAGCCACACCCAAAAAGCGATGAGGCCCACGCCCACGGCAATAGACAGCAACAGCGTCAGCAATTTGCTGGATCGATTAGAGTTCGTGCAGGAGTCAGCCTGGTATTCGGATTCTGCAGAATTATTCTTGGAATCGGAATTGGCGTTTGAACTCTTTTTAGGCCATTTGGCTTTGAGCTGGCGCAGCGGGCCTGAAAGAATAGCTAAGCGCTCTTTAAGAGATCCTGGCTGGGGAATCTCTTCCTGAGACTCTCCGCTTGCGGGTGGGTAGGGCTTGTCCAGCGGCCAGCCGCAGGCTTCGCAAAAGCAGGCATCCGATTGAACTTGAGTTTGGCACTTAGGGCAAATATTCATGAGTACTCCTAAATATCATCTTCATCTAAGCAATATCTTTGTCTAGACTTTACCGTCATCTAGACCGGCCGTTTGGCTGAATTCCTGACTGGCGGTTATATCGTCAGCTCCAGAGTAGATGGTTTCTAAGCCTTTTACCAAGTCGTCGCGATCCTCGCTGACAAAGAAATTGCGCAGCTGGCCAACGCCTTCCAATATTTTACGGGTACCAGCATCCATGAGCTGGTGGGAGCGCTCGATCACGGTTTGCGTTTCTTCGTCGGGATAGCTGTCCGGCAGAGCGATCTGTTCGAAATCGTGACGGCCTTTTTCGGCGCGTTTGGCGAAAGCTTCAACCTGTTCTTTTAATTCAGCATCGGAAAGGTAGTTCTGCAGACGGCCTTCTACAGCACCTTCTAAGCGGGATAAATACGTATAAGAAGGGCGTCCGGCCTGCTGTTCGCGCAGTTCTATGGTCTGTTTGGACAAGCCTACGACCTCGGGCATGATAGCCCCGCATTCTTTGCAGGTCTTGGAACCGCCGGGATTGATGACTCCGCATTTAGGACAGGCTGCTGGCTGAGCTACGGAAACCGACATGAGGCGCTTTTGTACCTTCATAAGCCGCTCACTCGACTGCAGTAAAATGGCACATCCCTCTTTTAGATTGGTGCGGTCGCGGTCTCTGAAAAAGCGGGACATCATGTTTAAGCCTACGCCCATGTGCTCCAAAGCTTTTTCAGCAGCGGGAATCAGCGTATCGACTTCGTCGCTTTCGTGGGGGCTGTTCTTGAGATCCTGGAAATCTTTGCAGAATTCCTCATAGCGTTCCTGCATCCAATTGAGCTTTGATTTAAGCGTTTCGGGAGGATATTGCTGCTTGGCAACTCCTGTAGCTACGCGCACTAATTCCTGAATGTAGGGAGATTCGGAAAACTGCGGGAAGGCTTCTTCTTCTTTGCGCATGTCTTCAAAAATGCCGAACATGTTTTTTAAAGATGTGCGCCCTTGGGCAATGCCTTGGAGAAGCTCCTCGCGATTTAAGCTGTGCCGATAATTGTTGAGCAGATTGATAGCGGCTGTAAAATCTTTCAGCGAAGCTTCAAACCGCGCCGGGGCTTTTTTGGTGAGGTCGGTATTGGGCCGTATTTTTAAGGCTTCATAAAACTGGTTAGCCAAATACTGGGCGAATTTAGTTATAAACTGCAGCTGTTCCGCGAAATCGCTCATATTCTCTTCTTGAGTAGGGTCGCAGTCTACGATCTGAGCGGCGCGGATAACGTCATTAAAATATGGAGAAATAGAAAACTCGAATGGATCCATAAACCGATGCTTTCTAGTTTGCTTAGAGGTAACCTGCTTTGTGTGAACTGTAATGTTATCTAGATAACAAAAGTGCTGCTGGTCCGGGCAGATGTCTTGTTGCTTTTTAGGTACAAGGTTTGCTAAACTAGAGGCAGCTAGAGGCGGCAAGATGAGATAACGCAAGATAACGCTGAAATAGGAAAGACGATTATGGCAGCTTTACTTAACCGAACAAAAATGGTAGCCCCCCGCAAATCGCTGTTTATGCTGATATTTGTGCTGGCAGCTTTTTGCGGAAATACTCTGGGATATGCCCAGGAGAGCGCAGCTGAGACAGAGCTAGTGCAAGTCAGCCTAACCTCTGACAGAGAAACCCTGCGTCCAGGAGAAAGCTGCCGCCTGCGCTTGCTCTTTACTATCGCTCCTGGTTACCATATTTACGCTCCCGATCCCGGAGAGATCGGTAAACCCACCCAGGCTGGCTGGCAGCTGCCGGCAGGAGCTGTAATAACTGAAGAGACTTGGCCCGTTGCGCAAGCCGCCGAGCAGGATGGTTTTAAATGCAATCTCTACAGCGGTAAAGCCGAAGTCTCCGCAGTTTTGCGCATAGCTGACACCGCGCCCGCAGGAGAACAGCTACTGATAGAAGCGCATCCCAGCTGGCTGGTGTGTGGGCAGCAGTGCGTTCCTGGCCGGGCGTCGGTTAAAATAGCTCTTTCAGTTACTGGAGACACATTTACTGGGAATACGTCTGCGGACAAAGTTTCCGGTACCCAGGATGTATCCCAGGCTAAGTTACCCTCACATCTGCCCTCTGAACTGTCAGGAGGGCTGGCCGCAGCTGTTGGATTGGCGTTTTTAGGCGGAATAATCCTCAATCTTATGCCCTGTGTTTTTCCGGTATTGTCTATTAAGGCCTTGGAACTAGTGCAGACCAGTCAGGCCGATTTATCAGCTCAGCGCCGCCGGGCTTGGGCTTACAGCGCCGGGGTTATCGTATCTTTTTGGCTGGCGGCTCTGCTGCTGAATGTCCTGCGCGGCCTGGGGCAGCAGATCGGCTGGGGGTTTCAGATGCAGTCGCCTTATTTTGTTATCAGCGCGGCTTATGTATTTGTGGCCTTGGCCTTCAATCTGCTGGGATTCTATGAAATAGGATTGAGCCTGACCCGTTTGGGCGACGGGGGATCGCAGGCGCGCAGTTCTTTTATCAGCGGCGTTTTGGCTGTAGTGGTAGCTACTCCCTGTACAGCGCCGTTTATGGGCGCGGCGCTGGGATATGCTTTAACGGTTCCCTGGTATGAAAATCTGCTGATATTTACCGCTTTGGGGTGCGGTTTGGCACTGCCGCTGCTTGTGCTGGCTTTTTGGCCGGCTTGGCAGCGTCTTTTGCCGCGCCCTGGCGGCTGGATGGTGGTGCTGCGCCAAGCGTTAGCTTTCCCTCTGCTGCTGACCGCTGTCTATTTCGCCTGGGTCGCCGACGTGCAGGCCGGTCCTTATGTCAGCGCCGCTATGCTGGCTGGCTGGGTCGCTTTGGGCGCGGCAGTCTGGCTGTATGGGCGCTGGGGGCAATACGGAGCGCGGGGAATTTGCGGTCTAGCTTTGGGCTTGGCTTTAGGAGGCTGGCTTTTCGGCGGATACGTTTATTACGCTCAGATTCAGCGCACTATTTCTGTTGGCAAGGAAACTGAGCTTGGGAGCACGGCCAAGACGGAAACGCTCGGTCCCTGGCAGCCTTGGACGGCACAGGCGGCGGAACAGGCTGCCGCTGCAGGACGGAAAATTTTTATCGATTTTGGGGCTTCTTGGTGTTTGACCTGCCAAGTCAACGAACGCGCTGTGCTGCAGCAAAAACGGGTGCTTGACGCTTTTGCAGAGCATGGCGTTTTATTGCTGAAAGCCGACTGGACCAATTACGATCCGGAAATCACTAAAGCTCTGGAGCGCTTTGGGCGCAGCGGCGTGCCGCTTTACGTGTACTATAATGGTGAAACGCCGCCGGTGCCGCAGATTCTGCCGGAAGTTATCACCGCTGACTATTTGATAGAGTTGGTTGGCAAATAGTTTAACATCGTTTAGTTAGCGATCAGTTAACTTGCGAACAATCTGACTCCCCCTAAAGGTAATATCATTTAGTTAGCGATTAGCTAACCTGCGAAACTATCTGACTCCCCCTAAAGGATGGGAGGGGGAGAAGTCGCGACTGCGACAGAGGGGGTGCCCAAGACTGTTGGGGAATCGAGGTTTAGCTTATGTTGTAGGCTAGCTTGTACCCGGGCATAAACGTAGCGATAGTTGTATATGAGTAAACATTTCCAATGTCATTGAGCCTTAACTAGATGACATTGCCCCTAAAGGATGGGAGGGGGAGAAGTCGCGAATGCGACAGATGGGGCAAGACAGTTGGGAAAATTGGCTGTGCTGGCTAAGAGTTTTCCGCTAACAGCGCGTCGTGTAGGCGCCCTAGGGCTTTGCTCATTTCGCCTTCAATTTCTTTAAGCGCATCAGCGCTTAAATTCTCATCAAAACTGGAACCGCGGATGCAGATGGCTTTGCGGTCACTGTTGACCTCAAAAGATTTCATCTCGATGTAGCCTTGTATCTCATCCCAGCTGATGATCAGTTCATGATCGGTGACGACCAGGACCTTGCCGGTGACGGTTTTGCCGGTGCGCAGCACTAAATTTACCGGCTCGCCAATATCGTCCGGAATAGTCCCCGAATCGGTGAGCCAGCTGGCCAGACCATCTTCGCTCTGATAATAGCGCATGAGCTGTTTCTTTTCGTAACCTGAGCCTGTTAGGGCAAAAAAATTGCGGCGGTGTCTGCCCCAATATTTTTCTAGGTAAATTTTCAGAGCCGCCATGGACATCATCCAGCCGGAATTGGCGTCGCCAGCGCCTTCAGCTCCTTCGGCTCCAGGGCCCGTTTCAACGACTTCAATACGCGATCCCATGCCGTAATTGCGGATAGATACCGTAATGGTTTGGGTACCCAGCCCAGGAATTATGGCCTTATAGACGATTTTTGTGGGCGGTTTTATCTCAGAAATAATATATTTGGAATTATATCCGAAGCGTTCCCAGGTCATGGTTATTTTGCTGCCTAGCCCGGGCCAGCCGCTGACTTTATCGCAGTACCATTGGGCTAAATGATTACCTTCGGTCCAAGCATCAAAGGCTTTTTCAATGGGGACTTCCGCTATGATGAATTTTTTAACTTCAGGTCTTCCTATGGACATGATTTACCTAACTCTATATATGCTTGTTTATTGATGTTAGCTTTATTTGTGCTGATATGTGTATGTGGGTGGCAGTTCCTACAGCTATGGGGTGCCTTGTTCCCGATTATAAGCTGGGTTGAGAATCTGGGGCGAGACGCACTGGGCACGCTGAATGTAACCTTGGCGCTGGATTTTATTGAGATTCTTTAACTTGGGCCCCGAAAGGCATGAGGGAAAGCTGAGCCAGTTTTAAACATTGATAGCCGACGGGAATGCCGATTATGGTAATAAAGTAAGATAATGCTAAAGTTGCATATCCTAGGGCCAGTTCCCAGCCGCAGAGAATGATCCAAATGGCGTTGATAAAGAGGGAAACATTGCCTCCCTCATAGACAATCTCTTTCCCAAAAGGAAAAAAAGCCAGCTTGGCTAGCTTAAAGCACTGATTGCCTACGGGTATGCCGATTATGGTTAGATACATAATACATCCTGCGGCTATCCAGGACAAGCCGCCGACGAGACCGCCAAAGAGGAACCAAATGATATTGGCTAAGGTTTGCATGGGGAACCTCAAAAGTTTTAATAATTTCACAATGCCTGGCGGGCGTGACATATCCTTTTCATAACTGTGACAGACAGGCCTGTGGCAGGTGGAGATGCACACCGGGCAGTTTATGCAGGTTCTTTTGGAAGCGCCGCTTTATATCCTTCAAGTTCGAGGTCATTGAGTCTTAATAAATGATATTGAAGTTTTGTTAGGGGGAGAAAAAAATGTTTGTATAGAAAGGCGCAAGGTGAACAATATAGTCAGTAACTGTCAGAAACGCGTTTTAGCCAACGGTTTAACCGCAATTTTTTGTTATCGTCCCCAAGCGCCTCTCTTTTCCGCCTGCATAACCTCCCGGGTAGGCAGTGTCAATGAAGGCCCTGGCCTTACCGGTGTTTCTCATTTCTTAGAGCACCTCATGTTCAAGGGAACTGAACTTCTGGGAACTTTGGATTATTCCGCTGAAGTACCCCTGCTGCAGCAGATTGACAGCTTAGCGCAAGAGCGTCTGCAGGAGCAGGCAAAATTGCGCACCTGCTATGCCGGCGGCCAGAAAGAATGCGTAGAGCGCTTAACTTCCCAAATAAGCAGTTTAGAAGCAGAATTAAAGCCCTTGTCTGTTCCCAATGAGATGTGGACTATTTACCAGCGCCATGGCGGAGTGGGGCTGAACGCAGGCACGGGCTGTGACGGTACCCGGTATTATGTCACTCTGCCCAAAAATAAGTTGGAATTGTGGGCGTTTCTAGAAGCTGATCGCCTGCGCACTCCAGTGTTTAGAGAGTTTTACGCAGAGCGTGAAGTTGTGCAGGAAGAGCGGCGTTTGCGCGTGGACAATGATCCCGACGGTACGCTTTACGAACAGGTTAACGCACTGTTAAATTTGGGTTCTCCATACGAAGCGCCTATCGTGGGATGGCCCCGCGATTTGCAGACATTAACCCGTGAAGCCGTGCAGCGTTACTTCGCCGAGTATTATGCGCCTGCTAATTTGGTCGTTTGCCTAGTTGGAGACTTGGACGAACAAGAGGTTTGGTGTACTCTTGAGCGTTACTTTAGCGATATTCCTGCCCGTTCAGCGCCTCCGCTGCGTTTTGCTGACCGGGGAGTCCAGATCGGTGAAAGGCGGGTAGTTATACCGTATGCGGCTAGTCCCCATCTGCTGATTGGCTATCCCGGCCCTAAGCCTGGGCATGACGATCAGTACGCTTTGGATGTAGCCTGTGAGATATTGTCAGGCAGCCGCAATTCTCGCTTTTATCGCAACTTAGTGGAAAGCGGACTGGCCTACTATGCCAGTATTGATCAGCGCTCGCGGGCTTGGGATAACGCGCTGCTGCTAAACTTGTATCCCCAGGCTGAGCATACATCTGCAGAACTGGAAAAAGCAGCATATCGAGAAATCAGCGGCTTAGTTAACGATGGCCCTACGGAAATGGAAATGGAGCGCGTATATACTAGACTGCGCGTGGACTGGCTGGAATCTCTGCGCTCACCGGCAGATTTAGCCAGCTCTTTAGCTGAAGCTGAAGCATTTCGCGGAGGGTGGGAACAGTTCGACGATTTGGATCGTTATATGGCGGTTACCGCCAGCGATATCCCCAGGGTTTTGCGGCAGTATCTGCAAGACGGGCAGCGCAGTGTTGGGGAAATTGTGACCAAAGTGGAAAACCAAAGCGGGAATATAGGATAATTGCGATGACTGATACTAAAGGCAAAATCTCTAAGGGGCGTCAGCTGATCGAGCGCATGCGCTTTCCCGATTTGCAGTGGCGTATCCCTAGGATCGGCGAAGATGTGGGGCGTACAGTCCTGTCCAATGGGTTAGTTCTATATACTTTTCCCGATAAAAGTCTGCCTCTTTTCAATCTGGACTTTAGAGCCAGGGGGGGAACACTGCACGAAGAGCGCAGGCGCAAACGTTTGGCGTCTGTCGCGCAAGCTTTGCTGCGCCTCGGGGGCACTGAACGCCATGCCCCTGAAGAGTTTGACGAACTTTTAGATTTTCACGGGCTAACGTTACAGGGACAGGCCCGTTTGGAGACAACCGCCCTGTCTTGCTGGGGACTTGCGGAAAAATTACCAGTAGCTATAGACTTGCTGCTGGAAGCTGTCACCCAGCCGCGTTTTGATAACGGCAAACTGGATATTATTAAAGAGCAGTGGCGGGAAGCTCTGCGGCGCCGCAATGACGATCCTACCGAAGTTGCCAGCCGCGAATTTGGCTATCTGCTCTATGGCGATGACCCTCAGGGATGGGACGACAATTGGGAAGACATAGAGGCTTTTACGGCGGCGGATATTCGTTGCTGGCACGAGATGGTCTGGGACCCTGGACATTGTTTTCTGGCGGCCAGCGGCGATTTTGAAACGGCTCAGCTGATAGAGCTTTTAGAAGAGCGTTTTGTTGCTTGGCCTAACTGCTGTCATGCGCTCCCCAATATCCCCGCTTTAAAGGGGCAGGCCAATTATGGAACGCATCTTATCGCTCGCGAGAGCAGCCAGAGCTGTATCTGTATGGGATCTCTGGGGGTGGACCGCTATGATGCGCAGCTGCCTGCCATTAAAATAGCTAACTATATCTTCGGGGCAGGCGGGTTTTCCTCGCGTCTGATGGATAAAGTGCGCACCCGGGAAGGCTTGGCGTATAGCATATATTCCGGTGTGGATTTAACTCTGCGCCGGAGGGGCAGAGTCATCGTCAGCGTGCAGACTCGCACTGATGCTTCCCAAAAGGTAATGGATTGTGTCGCGGCGGAGATGGAAAATATGCGCAGCAGCCTGGTGAGCCCTGAAGAACTGGAACAGGCCCGGGAATCCTTAGTTAATTCGACCTATATGGCTTTTGCCGATACGGAAGAATCGCTCAGGAATCTGATGCAGCTGGAAGTAATCGGCTGGCCAAGCGATTATTATGAAACTCTGCTGAGTAATTATAGAGAGGTCACGCGAGAAGAAGTAGGCGAGGTCTCCCAACGCCTTTTCCGTCCTCAGGATTTGCTGACCGTAGTTGTGGGAGACAGAGACGTTTTAGCAAAAAGCTGTCCGCAAAGCCTGCAGTGGGAGCAGCGCGAAATTAAATAATATGCCGCTGAGCGGCCTGGGTCTCAGCGGCATGATTGAAGTGCTTGATGTGGGTGTAGCTTGTTTGAGTTCCGTTATGGCTTATTTTGTTTGCCGATTTCCACTCGTCCGGATAAATCGATTCCCAGCGCCCCTAAGCTTTCAGGCCCGGGAGCGACAGGAACCATCAGACTAGACCCCATCATAGTTTGCTGTTCAAAACCGGGGCTGCTCACTCCGCTCATGATGATCATCGTCTGGTGAATGTTTGTCGCTAAAGCTCGATCGGCCATGTAGCCCAGCTGCGATAAAACGACGATGACCGTGCTGTCGGTGTCTAGATCGGTGAGCGCTTCCCTGATGGCCTGTTCTGGGGGAATGACCTCCGTATCTTGGGGAGGCTCCGGCCAAGCCAGTCCCAAAACGGCGACAGACAATTCTCCGCGCTTCAGCAGTAAGCGGCGCTCGTAATAATTGCCTTCACCTATGCCGCGCCAGTTAGAGGCTAGGAAGGGAAAATTCGCTAGGCGTCCCATATTGCGCAAATCGGCGCTGTTTTTAGTCTCAGCCCTACCGGGAACGGCGGCATCGTATTTTAAGTGATTCATAACCTCGATATGAGGCTTTCCTTTATGCGGGCCGGGTTTATTGGGGCCGCTGAAGTTGCCCGTGTCTAAAAGCAGCATATGGGGATTGGCTTTGCGCTCATTTTTTATGACGGTGCCCAGCTTGGGCAAATGCTCAAGATCGCCCATAATGTTGCCGGTATAGCGTATCTCCAAACGCTGGGCAGGTTGGAAACTGACTTTGGGTTTATCGCTCATGGCGTCTTTCTCTCCTGTATGCCGTTTGATCTTGGCAGAGCTGATGAAGATATGTCAGCTGCGGCATGGTAAAATAATTCATAAGGCAGCTGAGAAATATAATACACTTCGTTTCTGCTCTGCGCAATGCCTACAGGTAAAAAGTGTTTCAATGCGAATCGGAAAAACGGTGTATTCCAAACGCCTATGGAGGGAAATATTTTGAGTAAAAAAAGTGATGAGACTAAGTCCCAGCAGCCTGCCGAGGATAGCGTCAAAACCAGCGATAGCAACAAGAACGGCCGTTTAAAACGCATGCCCCTGTTTACGAAACGGCGCATTGCCATTAGCACCGGCGGAGGCGATGCCCCCGGTCTTAATGCCGTTATTCGCGCGGCTACGGTGTGCGCTTTGCAGAGAGGCTGGGAAGTTTTTGGCATCCGCGACGGCTTTAATGGTATTCTCAATCCTGAAAATTACGGCGGCAAAGGCGTATTTCAGCTTACCCGCGATTCCGTGCGCGGCATTACCCATTTGGGCGGCACTATTTTAGGTACCACCAACAAGGGCAACCCTCTGCATTATCCTATACAGCGAGAAGATGGAACTTGGGAAGAAGTTGATCGCGGCGATGAACTCATCGATAAAATTATAGACTTGGGCATAGATACGGTCATATCTGTAGGCGGTGACGGTTCCCTGGGCATTGCCAACGAGCTATTTAAGCGCGGCCTGCGCATAGTTGGTGTGCCCAAAACTATTGACAATGACTTGGAAGGCACGGTGGTGACCTTCGGCTTTGAAACGGCGGTTTCTTTTGCTACGGAATGTCTGGATCGCTTACATTCTACGGCCGCTGCTCATGGGCGCATTATGGTGGTCGAGGTTATGGGCCGCTATGCGGGATGGATCGCTTTGCACTCCGGCCTGGCTGCCACTGCTGATGTCATCGTAATTCCGGAGATTCCCTACGATATTGACAGCATCGTTGCTAAGCTGCGCGACCGTCACGACAGAGAAAAATGCGCATATAGCATCGTGGTTGTTGCCGAAGGTGCTATTCCCAAAGATGGCAACCGCTTCGTAATGGGCAACGAAATAGGCCGTTTGGAGCGCTTAGGCGGGGCAGGAGATACCATTGCCCATCAGATCGCTGAGCTGACCGGTTACGAAACCCGCAGTGTCATTCTGGGACATTTGCTGCGCGGCGGCTCTCCCTGTGCCGAAGACCGCATTACCTCTCTGCGCTTTGGCGCGGCGGCGGTGCGCGCTATCGAAGAGGGCATGAGCGGCGTAATGGTCGCTTTGGATCCTCCCATCGTGCGCTATGTGCCGTTAGCTCAGTGTGTCAGCCGCATGAAGACCGTGCAGCTGGACGGAGATACGATTAAGACCGCGCGGGAAATGGGCATTTCCTTCGGAGATTAAAGGGTTTCATACCTTAACTTAGCACCAGTCTAAGTCAGAATTGCCGTGGCTCCGCAAGTCAAAAAATTCTGGAAGACTGGTGCTTTACTTATAAATCCGCGAGGTTTTTGATGCTGCATTTTGCCTCTTATCCCAGCCCGCCTTTAAATATCTTAGAGCAAAAAGAGCGCATTCGCCATATTTTGGTAACGCGCACGGATCATCTGGGAGATATGATTTTATCTATGCCATTTTTCCGCGCTCTGCATCAGAGTTTGCCAGATGCGGAAATAGCTCTGATGGCGCTGTCCCCTTATACTGCTGAAGCTCTTCGTGAATTACCGTATGTGCATCGCTATTATTATCACACTTACGATGATATGGCTAAACATAGGCAGACTTTGAGGGATATACGCGAGTGGGGCGTGGATTTGGCTGTGGGGCTGGCAGCTCAGAGTCTGGATTATAAAACTTGCTCCTATTCCGGTGCTCCCATACGAGTAGCCGGGGTACGCGTGGAGCGGTTTCTGCGTCTGACGCTTTCGCGTTTTTGGCTGACCCACATCATGCCCTGCTGGTTTAAGGCTCCCGGGCCAGGCCAGACTAAGGTCTTGCATGAGACTGAGCGTACCGCACAGCTGGCCCGTTTCATGGGATTGGAATGTGCTGATTTATCTTTAGAGCTGGGGTTCAGCGCTGAGGATGAGGCTTGGGCAGAACGTTTTCAGGCAGTTTGGGGAAAGCCTGTTGTTCTCATGCACATTCAGGAGAGGCTGCTAACAGACCGCGCTCAGGACACGCCAGATACGGTGTGGAACTGCGCCGACGTGGCTGAGCTGGCCCGGGCTGTGATCGCCTGCGCTAGGGGCGGCAAAGTGGCCCTGACCTACGGCCCGTATGAAGAACGCGCCCAAATAGTGGCGGGAGTGCGCCAAGCTATGGCGGAAAAAGGGCTGCAGCCTTATCTGCTGGACGGCAGCCAGCCTCTGCCGGAAAAAATCGAATCTGATGTGGTTATGATAGGCAATCTATCCCTGAAACGCTGGGCGAAAGTGATCGGCATGGCTTCCTGCGTGTTTTCTCCTGACACGGGGGCTGTGCACGTGGCCGCTGCTATGCACCGCCCGGTCGTGGGCCTGTATCTTCCCAAAAAGTTTGCTTACCTTACTCAGCACGTTGCCCCGTGGCAAATACCCTGCAGCATCATAAAAAAAAGCCAACCTCAGCCTACAATTGCTGAGATTAGCCAAGCGCTTCAGACGCATTTATGGGGAAGCTGATATTATCCGCGCGGATCGACGCCGAGTTTAATAACTTCGCCGCTGTCTAAGCGTTCAAAGATGGTCTTATATTCTGTCAGACCGTGGGTATCAGTAATTAATTGTTTGACATCCAAACTGCCCTCCGCTAACAGGCTCTGGGCGCGTTTAGCGGCTGAGGGAGTATAGTGGAAAGCGCCTTTAATGGTGATCCCGTCCATCAGAACGCGATTCATGGGCAGATGTACCTGAGAGCCGGGGCGGCATCCGCCAAACAGCATGACTTGCCCGCCGCGGCAGGCTAAAGCGATCGAATGTTCCCAAACTTCGGGCGATCCGGTACATTCGATAACTACGTCGGCACCGCGCCCGTTGGTGAGGCGCATAATCTCCGCGCGGTAATCGGTATTAGCGCAGTCGATGACGATGTCAGCACCCAAGGAGCGGGCTGCGGCCAAGCGCAGATTGCGGCGTCCTACCATAATAATGCAGCCGGCTTTGCGCAGTCTGGTGACCATTAGGTATAACAAGCCGATGGGACCGGCCCCGATGATGACGACGGTGTCGTTTTCGTTAATGTTTAGCTGCTCGTCTCCATAGACAACGCAGGACAGCGGCTCTAACGCTGCCCCTTCTAAGAAGCTCAGCCGCTGCGGTTTTAGATAAACGTTGGTTTTAACGATGTGGGCAGGGACTCGAATGTATTCGGCATACGCGCCCAGCATCATAGTGGACATGGTGTAATCGCACAGGTTTCCATAGCCGCGCAGACAATGCTGGCATTTTCCGCAAGGGGCAGTGGGAGCCACCATCACTTCTTGGCCGGCTTTAAATTGGCTTACGCCTGCGCCGACTTCGTGAATTATGCCGGAAAACTCATGGCCGAACGGGGTCGGAGTGGGCCATTTGGGATGACCGCGTCTGTACGTTTTCAGATCGGTGCCGCAAGTCAAAGCTGCTTCAATGCGCACAATTAACTCGCCAGCAGCGGCTTTGGGAGGCTCAACATCGCGCAGAGTGAGTCTGCCCGGTTCTAATAAAACAAGTTGTCTCATATTTTTACCATTTCTGATCTGCTGGAGCTAGTCTTTCAAACCAGACTGCTAGATGCAGACATAATAAAAATCACGGAATTCTTCCGTGTGTCGTTAAGACATATTATAACTGTAAAAATCGGCAGATCGTAACATCTGCCAATTTCTCTAGCCTGTTCTGTACCTTTAATCTAATCCCTGCTTTATTTTTTATTTAATATTTTTTAGTTAGAGTTTAGCTAATATGCAAACAGTGCAAAATTCCCCTCAGAGCTAATATCGTTAGTTTACGATCAGCTAACTTGCGAACTATCTGACTTCCCCTAAAGGATGGGAGGGAGAGAAAACGCTTGTGGCGGAGTAGGGCAGGCACCGTCGCTAGGGAGACTGCGGATAATAATATCCGCGGCTTCCTGGAGGTCCCTGGCGGTCTGCAGGCAAGGATACTGCTCTTTTAATCCCGGGCTGGATTCGGGAGCGCCGCTGAGCAGGATTCCCCGGCAGCCCAGCTGCACGGCACCGCTGCAGTCTCTAATCTTGTCGCCGATCGCCCAAGAGGACATGGCGTCTAAACCGAAGTCCCGAATAGCTTGGCGATAGAGCAGGGTCTGCGGTTTGCGGCACTGACAGCTGATGCCGTAAGGTGAACCGTGGCAGTCGGGATGGTGAGGGCAGTAATAATATTTGCTGATATGAACACCGTAAACCGCGAGCATAGCGTCTAAACGCTGGTGGATAATCTGGAGCTGCTGTTCGCTTAAATACCCGCGGGCTATGCCCGATTGATTGGTGATCACTATCAGAGTGAAATATCTCTGAAGTTCCCGCAGGGCTTCACCGGCATGGGGCAGGAGCCGAAGGTCCTCTGGCCTTCTTAAGTATTCTACATCTTCGTTAATGGTTCCATCGCGATCGAGGAATATGGCCGAATGAGAAACTTCGCTATAGAATCGCATGATAGGCTCCTTTATTAAATTAGTAATATCATTTAGTTAGCGATCAGCTAACTTGCGAACTATCTGACTCCCCCTAAAGGATTAAAGGGGGAGATTTCGCGGCTACATTGGGGCTTAACTAAATGACATCGGTTTATTCTTGGAAACTGAATGAAATTTATGATGATTATATAATATATTTAGCACACATTTAACGCAAATGTTATCAGTGCTGTTTGCCGTTCACAAGCTATATGGCATTGGTATAAAGGAAAAACCATGGACTTAATTACACGTTACCGCAGTCTGCCAAAGCCGCGCGTGGTAGGCATTATGTCAGGTACTTCTGCCGATGCTATAGATGCTGCCTTAGTAGAGATGGGCGAACATCCTGTTTTAATCAATTTTATCTCTCTGCCCATGCCCGAAAGAGTGCGGCAGCGTCTTCAAGATATTTTTACCGACCACGGTTCTCCCAGTGAAATTACTAAAATGCACTGGCTGCTGGGAGAACTCTTTGCTCAGGCTGCTTTGCAGGTTATGGGTGAGCAAAAGGCCGATTTGATAGCATCTCATGGGCAAACAGTTTGCCATCTGCCGTATGGTGAGGAGTATTTGGGGTTTCAGGTGCGGGGAACTTTACAAATAGGTGAGGCTGCGCTGATTGCGGAGCGCACTGGCTGTCTGACTGTCGGGGATTTTCGTCCCCAAGACTTGGCCGCTGGAGGTCAGGGAGCACCTTTGGTGCCCTATGCCGATTATCTGCTGTTTCACGACGGGCGCTCGGATCGCATAGCGCTTAATATTGGAGGAATGGCCAATATTACCGTCATTCCTGCTAAAGGTGACATTATCGCCTGTGACACTGGCCCGGGAAATGCGCTTTCCGACGCTTTAATGTATCTAACTGCGGGCAGTTACTACGATAAAGATGGGGCTGTGGCGGCTCAGGGCAAGGTGATCCCTGAACTGCTGGCGGATCTGATGCATCATCCCTATTTGGCTCTTCCGGCCCCTAAATCTACAGGCCGCGAAGAATTTGGGCGCGAACTGGCAGCGAGTATGCTGCCCAGAGGAACGGCTTCCGATCTGGTGCGCACAGCTTTGGCGTTTACGGCCAAATCTATAGCCAGACATGCTGAGCGCTATACGGCGGGGAAGGTCGAGATGTATGCTGCCGGAGGCGGCGTTGATAATCCCGTGCTCTGGCAGGAGCTGCTGAGCGCGTTGCCTTCTAGGATTAAACTGCATCGTTTGGAAGAACTGGGAATTCCTGCCCAGGCGCGCGAGTGTGTGGCTTTTGCGCTGCTCGGACATGAAGCGCTGGGGGGGCGCCCGGCCAATGTGCCTGCAGCTACAGGTGCCAGCCGGCGTGTGATACTGGGTAAAATAGTGCAGCCGTGAATTCAATAGGCAGAGCAAATATATTCCTATTTTACCGAATTCAGAGCAGTATTGGTCTAGAAGGAATAAGTTGCTAATTTAAGAATTTTTGACATTTGATTCATTGTTATCTGGCCTTAACGTAATATCATTTAGTTAGCGATTAGCTACTATGTGAACTATGAGATACGAATCAGATGCGAATCAGATACGAGGCTGTTGATCAGCATTGGCGCTGTGTGGCGCAGCAGAAGGAGTGACGACGACATGTTTTATACAAGAGTAGCTCATACATTGGCTTTGGGAGCAGCGGTTCTGGTGATCGCGGGCGGGGCAATTCCCGTACAGGCAAAACCCAGCACCAACAACGATTTTCAGCCCCGTAAAGTCATTATTGTGCATACCAACGATGTTCACGGCAATGTCGCCCCGGACGACAAAGGCCGTGGCGGATTGGTGCGTGTGGCTACGATTGTCAACAAACTGCGCGCCAGCAATCCCAAAGAGGTCATTTATCTGGATGCCGGAGACGTAGCCCAGGGTACAGCTGTATCCAATACATTTCAGGGCGCTCCTACCTTCGCCAGCATTGCGGCTATGAAGCCTGCGGTGGGCACTATAGGCAATCACGAATTCGACTGGGGTGTGCAGGCCATGAAGGATATGACTAAAGCGGCCGGCTATCCTTTTGTATTGGCTAATGTATATGACGCTAAGACCGGTGAACTGTTTTTCGATCCCTATCGCATAGTCGAAGTCAACGGTATAAAATTGGGCATTATTGGTATTTTAGACGAAGCAACCCCTAAATTTGTCAAGAAGGGCAATACCGACGGGTTGGTGTTTGCCAATCCCAGCGAAACCGTGCGCAAATATTTGCCAAAGATGCGCGCTGATGGGGCTCAGGTGATAGTTGCGCTGACCCACAACGGCTTTGATAACGATAAACAGTTAGCGGCTAACGTTCCAGAGATAGACCTGATTGTCGGCGGCCATTCGCACACTCAGCTCGACGATCCCGTCAACGTCGGGGGGCATACCTGGATTGTGCAGACCGGCAAATATGCACGCAACGTAGGCGTCGAAGAGATGCTGATCAGCCCCTTTAACTATAAAATTGTGGGCTTTAATGGCCGCCTAATAAAGGTTGATAAAGAAGCCAATATTGAGGATGATCCAGAAGTCAGCGCTATTCTTAAGAAATATGATGCCAAAATTCGCCCGCAGATGGAAGTCGTGGTCGGCGAGCTGGGCGGAGAACTGCTGAAAAAATGCGCTGCCGGTGAGGCTGACAGTTCTTTAGGCAACGCTATGTGCGAAGCTTTGCGGGTCAAAACAGAATCAGACATTGCTGTGTATAATTACGGGGGCATCCGCGTCGATTCCATGTCAGCTGGCAAAGTTACAAGAGGTGCTGTCTATCAATTTTTGCCTTTTGACGATCAGGTCTGCCGTATGGAGATTCAGGGCAAATACATTCAGGAACTGCTAGATCAGGCCGCTAAATCTGAGCATGGACCTCTGCAGACTGCTGGCATTACCTGCAAATTTGATAAAAGCAAAAAAATAGCTACCGATGTGAAAATCGGCGGTCAGCCGCTCGATCCTGCAAAAACGTATATCTTAGCTACTACAGAGTTTTTGTGCGGTGGCGGCGATGGCTTTTCAGCGCTGAGCAAGGGCAAAATAATAGATCGCTACGATTTTACCCGCGATGTGTTCATCGATTATCTCGACGATTTTAAGGTTCTGGAAGTACCCGCAACTGGCAATATCGTTATCGTTGAGTAGGTGGCCAGGCGGCAGCGCTGCGGAGGGAAGATGATTGTAAGGCAGAAGCTGAAACATGCTTTAGCTAGCTGCTTGGGAGCCGCGCTTGGGGTGGCTTACCTGATGGGGCCGGCCAGTGTGCAGCCGGGAATGGCTCAGGAACTGCCAGCGTCTTCCTTTACCGAGAGTGCGCCTGTTAAATGTAGCCGTTTGCCCAGCGGTCTTACGGTCGTGCAGCAGCGTATACCCGGATGTGCTGGAATAGGGATCGCTTTGTTGGTTCCTGCTGGAGCAGACCGCGATCCCCAGCAGCGCAGTGGCATGGCTCATTTGGCGGAGCATTTGGTTTACCGTGCTACCCCCGCTTATTCTGCTGGTAAATCTGCTGTGGAGTGGGAAAAGCTGGGGGCCCGCCGCGGTGCGCTGACCGCTGCTGATTATGTGCTATTTTGGGATTTTGTGCCTGCGTCTGCGGGTTCCCAAGCCCTGGAAATGGCAGCGGATAGATTTCAAGGTTTAGAGGTCAATGCGGAAAGTCTGAAGCAGGAAAAGGTTTTGCTGGCAGATGAGCTGCAGAATTTACAGCGCAATTCATGGCGTTCTATTAAAGCGCAGGCTCGCAGAGCTTTGCCTGCCTCAGCCGTTGCCGCTGGCTCTATGCCCGAGGGCCTGGCTGAGGATATCGCCAAGATAAGCGAAACTGAAGCCAGGGAATTTTATAGCCGTTATTATCAACTAGATCGCGCAGTGTTGGCGGTAGCAGGCGGTTTTAATGAGGAGGCTTTGGACGCAAAGATCCAGCAGCTGTTTGCATCTGCTCCTGCTGGCAGTTTGCCTTGTTCTCCTGAAGTGCCAGCTGAGAAGCGGCCTAGAGCGGAAGCTGTCAATCAGGATATAATTGTGGGGCAGGGAACAGAATTGCCTGGAGCGGTACTGTGGATGATCGCTCCCGAACAGCGCGATTTGCCGATCTATGCTCTGACAGAAGCTTTGAATTGGCGCGGATCTGCTTCACGCTGGGGCAGAATGATCAAAGAGGCTGGCTGGCAAGATAAAGTTACTTTGTTGGAACCAGATTGTCAGGGTAATTATGCTTTGTGGGCGGTTGGAGTAAGTGAGCAGGTTAGCCCGCAGGAGGTAAGAGCATTGTTGCAAGACGCTTGGCAGGCGTCTGTGGACACTATTCCGTCTTATCCCGAGTTGGAGGCGGCCAGGAAGCGCACCCTGGCCAATTTTTATAAGCGCTGGCAGGAGCCTTCCCAGAGAGCACAGATGCTGGCGAAAGCTCAGTATAGAGGAAATTTACGGCAATTAATTGATTTCCCGCGTCAGGTGCGCTCCTTTACACCTCAGCAGATTGGCGCATATAATAAACGCTTGGCGCTGCATACTGCCAAAGCTATTTATGTTTCGGAGTTGGGTGGGCCGCAGCCGCGCACTTATGGGCCCAGGCCAGATGAAGCGTTTGTCAGCGAGCCCATAGAACGCTGTGTAACTACAAATGGCCTTCATCTTGCTGCCAGTCCTGATATTCAGCAGCCTATGGTCTATTTGCGTGGGTATATCGAGGGAGGCTCGCTTTGCGATCCGCCCGGTCGGCCTGGTTTGACCTGTTTCGCGGCGGGACTGCTGTCTAAGGGCACAGATCCGCTTTCAGGACGTCTGTATTCCGAGGAATTGAGCGAACGGGGTATGACTCTGAGCTTTAAATGCGATCGGCAATATATACTCGTCAGCGGTTCCTGTCTGCGCGAAGATGTGCATAGGTTTTTAGATATTTTGTGCAGTGCGCTGCGCTATTCTGAACCAGATGGTGATAGCGTGGAAAAGTGGCGTGAGCAGCTGGTAACCGAACTGAGGCAGAGAGAGAATTCCGCAGAAGATCGCGCCGCTGCCTTGCTCATGGAAAAACTTTATCCTTCAGGCCACGTGTTGGGCCGTTTTTATGGCGGCAACAGTGCTGCGGCCGCTTCTTATACCAGAGATGAGGCGCTACAGCATTTGCGCGGCTGTATATATCCGGCTCGTGTGGGTCTGTGCTTTAGCGGAGGCCTGCGTTCGGAGATCGTCTTTGCGAAAATACGCTCGCGTTTGGGGGACTGGAGCAATCCGGCTTGTTCTGGGCCTTTTACTGTTCCTGAAGCTCCAAGAACTCAGAAGGGCAAACGTTGGGTTATCCAGCAGGATGGCGGCGAACTAATGCTGATCGCGCAGCTGGGGCCTGGCCGTCAGGACCCAGATTACGATGCTTTTAGCCTTTTAAATCAAATTTTGGCCAGCAATGCGCATTTGTCGCGTTTGCCTTTGCGCGTAACGCACATTGAGCATCTTGGCAATGGCGTTACTAGCCGCATTCTCCCTTCCCTAGGCCCGTCGCCATGGATCGCAGCTATGCGCTTGCATTCTGGCAAATCGGAACGGGCCTTGGCCATAGTGAAGCAGGAAATGGCTCGTTTAGTAGAACCAGGTCCAAGTGAAGAAGAAATAGAGCGGGCTAAGGTGGCTTTGGAAAACCAGATGCTGCTGCAGGCCGCCAGCCCGGCGGCTAAAGCCAGAATGCTGTGCACAGCTGATTATTATGGTTTAGATGATAAATACGTAAATGATGTGCCTAGCATTTACCGCGATATTACACCCTTACAGCTGCACGTCGTAGCGAAAAAATGGTTTGATCCGATGCGGCTGACTGTTGTCATATCTACAGATTCTCGATAAGGAGGATAGGTCATCATGCGTCCTTATGCCATGGGATTGCAGGAAATAGTTTTCGGACTCAGCCGCCAAAAGAAAGCAGCCTTATACCGCAATCTGGCAGCTTCGGTGGGAGCTGGCATGAATATGCCGCGAGCTTTGGAATTGGCGACCACGGAACTTTCTGCTTCTGTGCAGCGTGATATACAAGAGTCGCTGCGCGAAGGCCTGCCCTTGCATGAGATATGGATGCGTTATCCAGCTTATTTTAGTGCTTTTGAAATAGCCATGATTCAGGCCGGCGAGCTCAGCGGCGACCTCGATGGCAATTTACTGGATTTAGCCAATATGCTGGAAACCGAACAGCAGCGCTACAGCGAGCTGCGCACGCAGCTGACTTATCCTATTATTTTGATACATGCAGCAGTGCTTATTCCAGCTCTACCTATCTTCTTTGCCAATAGCCTGAAACAGTATTTATTTACCGTCGGGGGCTTTTTGGTGCTTTTGTATGGTGTCGCGTTTGTGGTTTGGCTTCTGGGGCGTTTATCTCGTCTGAGCGATGGCATAGGCCTTGTCATGTGTTCTTTTGGTAATGTTTTGCCGGTCTGGGGGAAAATGCGGCGCCAAGAAGCGCAGGGACATTTTATGGAGTGTTTTGCCCGCTTAGTCGATTCCGGCGTGCTGGCTGACCAAAGTGTAGCTATAGCAGCCGCTTCCTGCGGTAATATAGTGTTAGCTGACAGTCTAAAACAGCTATCTGAACAGATTAGCGACGGTGTCAAATTATCGTATGCGATGGCGCAGTCACAGATTTTTTCATCTCATATTGTGGCTATGATATCGACTGGTGAAGAAACCGGTCAGTTAGGCCCCATGGCCTCTAAAGCCGCTAATTATTTGCTGGACGAAGCGGGAACTCAGCGCAAGCGCTTTTTGCAAATAGTCCCGGTCATGATTCTGCTTTTGGTAGGGCTGGTAGTCGGGTTCCAAACTATTACAGTGTTTGACGGCTATATCAGAACTATCCGCGATTTATTCTAATTCATAGCTGCACTTTTTGTCTGGCATGGGCAGCGCTAAGGGTTCCCCGGCTGTTAAAGCTGCCAATCTGCGCCTGAGCCTGCTGCAGAGCGGCAACAATATCAGCATCGCTAGCAAACGGGGAAAAATCGCTGAAAATTGTGGTCAAAGGGTGGGCTAACTGCTGATAGCGCCAAAAATTCTGCCAGGCTAGTTTTGTGTCGGGAAGATTGGTGATGAGCAGCTGCAGGTCTCTAAGAAAATCGGCTAAAGCATCCAGCGCAGGGTAGGGGCTATTCCAATCAATATGTACGGCATAGGCTAAAGATGTGTTTTGCTGCTTCCATTTAAAAGCGCTTATCGGCTGATGCTGATGTAACTTAAGCGCAGCTATGTTAGCGTCTGGCAGATCGGCTGTCTGGATGCGGCTGGGCTGGGCCGAGGCCCAGGTGTAATAATGGAAATGGCGCTGGCAAGGCAGGTCTTGAAATTGTACTGGAAAGAACTCAGAACGCATCTGCTCTGTCAGCAGGCTTTCAAGGCTATGGGGTTCAACTTTTGGGCCATAGAAATGGGCCTGAAAGTTAGGCCTAAACAGAGGGTTTAAAAATAGTAGCCCTTGAATGCGATCCCAGCTGAATTTAGAAATAAAAAAATGCGTCTTAGCGGCGGAAGACATATTGGCGGTACGCCCTAGTGGAATGACCCCTGTACCGCAGTCAAATATAGCTAATACTTTATCGGCCTCCCGCAAACAGACGCATGATGTATTGCCGCCAAATGTGCTGGGGAGAGACGCAGCTAAGGGAATTAAAGAGCGAGTTCCCCAAAACTCAACGATCAACTGCAGCCCTCCCCCTCAAGGCGGTAGAAAACGATTTAATCGCGTTCAGCCTGTTTATTTTTAGTGTTGATGCGAATCTGTTCGATTAGAAAACTCATAATTTCAGAAGCTATCGGCAGCAGACGAGTTTCTAAAATTCCAATCAGAGCATCGTGGGAATTGGCACTTTTGTGTTCGTGGGCATAGGCTATGATCGCCTCATCGGTTAGCCAGTCGGAAATGGGAATATAGTAACCCACTTCAATAAATAGCCTGTCTTTTTTGCCTACGTCGGAAGAAGCGCGCACTTCAATGTGCTTGATCTCTTGACCATGCGGTCCCGCTTCAAGGATATGGCGGATATCTTCAGCTTTGCCGTCATAGGGAGCGGAGAGAACCAGTAAAGTACCCTTGCCGTCTTCGGCGACGCGCGTTTTTTCAAAAGCGAAAGTTTTAGAACATTCTACGTCAAGAAAGCGCAAGCCACCTAGTTTAGTGGGGCTGCCTAGAGATACGTAATTCCGGAAAATTTGGGTGAGAACTACGTCCATTTGTTCTGCTATGCGGTCTAGCTTTAAGCTGGTTTGAGTAGACATATCAACCTTACCTTGTCAGTATGCGGCTGAGAATAATAATAAACATGAACGCTGTAGATCTCAGTCGCAAAAATATTCTCCTTCCATTACCACAAGACTAAGTAAAATCCTGTGTGTTTGCGCCCTGCTTACAGGAGAGCCTTACTTCCCCAATAGTTTTGGGCACCCCTCTGTCGCAGCTGTGACATCTCCCCCTCGCTAGCTTTTAGCAATGTAATCTAGGTAAGCAAAATACAGCAACTGCATATACGGTAGAGCGGGAGCCGCTTCCGCGAAAGGCACCTTTGATCTGTACGAAGCAGCGCCGACGCGGAAGACGGTGGAAGCGATAATTAGTTCGCGAAACACTAACTAAATGCCATGGCATCTTGTAGGGGGATTACGGCAATGCGCTTAGACTATATGCAATTCCTTTAAGCTGGTCTCTAGCTTAGAAGGATCGCGGTCTATGCTGTAAGCGCTGACAGTGAGGGATTTCATAGCTCCGCTGATATCTTTAAGTCCGTTGCCGGTAACTAACACACAGATCTCGGCTTGATGATCTATGAGCTTTTCTTCTAAGCAGCGGCGTATTCCAGCCAGGGGGGTAGCTCCAGCCGGCTCGCCGAAGACGCCGCTGTATTTGGCCAGCATGACCTGGGCTTCCATAATTTTGCTGTCGGGAACGGTAATGAAGAATCCCCCGGAATCGCGCACGCCTTTTAGAGCTATGGCTGCGGCCCGCGGCATACCTACGCTTATAGAATCGGCATAGGTGTCGGCGTCGGGTTCAGCTACGACTTTATCGCCATTTTTGAAAGCTTTGCTGAGCACCGAAGAGCCTTCAGCCTGCACGCCGATTAGTTTGGGCAGCTTGTCTATGAGGCCCAGGCGCTGCAGATCTTTAAATCCCTTCCAGAGACCACCGATGATGCAGCCGTCTCCTACTCCCACGGCAACATATTCGGGAACGCGATAGCCGAAATCTTCCCAGAGCTCGAGGGCGGCGGTTTTTTTGCCTTCCAGCAGGAAGGGGTTAAAACCTGTATTGCGGTTGTACCAGCCGAATTTGGCGGTAGCCTGCATGGAAAGCTCAAAAGCATCGTCATAGGTGCCGCGCACCTTTAAGACAGTGGCACCGAACATGAGCAATTGAGTTACCTTGGCCTGGGGGGCATGTTCAGGCACAAAGATGATGGTCTTAAGCCCCACAGAAGCGCACAGTCCGGAGAGTGAGGAAGCGGCATTGCCGGTAGAAGCAGCGGTAATGAGATCGATGCCGTTGTCTAGCGCAGAAGCTACGCATATAGCGCTGGCGCGGTCTTTGAATGATCCTGTGGGATTTTGCCCATCATCTTTAACATATAGATTGGGACAGTCCAGTAAATGGCCTAAGCGCTGAGGATGGTAGAGCGGAGTGCCGCCTACGCGCAGCGGTGGCAGATGGCTGGGATTGGCGATAGGCAATATGGCTGCATAGCGGGAAAGACCTGGCTTGGCTTGGCGCAGGGCCTTGGGCTGCATAGAGGGAGCGGCTTGCCCGTAATCGTAAAGAACTTCTAAAATGCCATCTGTTCCGCAGTCGGGGCAGGTGTAACGTATTTGGTCAGGCTGATAGCTTTTCTGGCATAGGGCGCAGCGCATTTCGGTGACCAGTAGGTTTTTCATAACTTATTCTCCGTAAACAACTAAAAAGCTCACTGACTCGCGCCAGTGAGCCAAATCATCAATTTTATCTACCAACGAGGCGGAGGTCCGCCAGGACCGTGATGGGGACCGCCAAAGGGACCGCCGGGACCACCAAAGGGGCCGCCGGGACCGCGGTGAGGTCCGCCGGGGCGAGGCCCGCGAGGCACTCTGGGTGCCCAAGGATCATCGGGATCAAAACGGCGGCGGTGCGGGCCTGGCCCTTTGCGTAAGCCCGGAGTGGGAGGCTCGCGGTGCCAGCTGGGCACTTCGTCTTCATCTTTGGCTGGTGGGGTATACCAGGATGTGCTGACTTCGCCCGCAGACGCTGTTTCCGAATTTGATGCTATGCCGCTCGCAGCTCCTGCTTCTGTACCCGTGCTGGGCTGAGCTGTCTCTGCGGCTGTTCCCTGAGGGGCAGCTTCGGGCTGAACGCTGGGCTGAGCTGTCTCTGCGGCTGTTCCTTGAGGGGCAGCTTCAGGCTGAGCGCTAGGCTGAGCTGTTTCTGCGGCTGTTCCCTGAGGGGCAGCTTCGGGCTGAACGCTGGGCTGAACCGTTTCCGCAGCTGTGTCTGAATGTGCCGCTTCAGTTTGGGGGGTGGGCTGAGTTGAATTGGCAGCCGCCGTCTGCGGCGCTGCTTTTGTTTGAGCTTCTGGCTGAACAGCCTCAGCAGCTGTATTCTGCGGCGCAGACTGCGTCCTTACGCTGGGCTGCGGTGCGGCTTGCTGTTCGGCCTGTCTAGCTTGCTGAGCGGCTCGCTGCGCGGCTTGCTGCTGCATTTTTTCGGCGTGTTTGCGGCCCATATGAGCGCCAACACCCATACCAATGCCGCCACCGAGAAGCCGTCCCAGCATACCGCCGCCTAACATGCCCATGGGGCCTCCGGCCATACCTAAGCCCATGCCCAGGAAGCCGCCGATGCCCTGGCCAATCATAGAGCCGGCATAACCACCCATGAAGCTGCCCATACTGGGGGGAGGAGTCATGAGAGGGGCACCCAGAGTTCCCATACTGACGCCCATCATGCTGTTCATCACCATGCTGTAGAGCATCATGCGGTTGAGCATAAGGCCGCCGGCCATCATGGTTGTCCCCATAGATACTCTGCCGAGCGGGCCGCCAAATCCCATAGGACCACCAAATCCCAATGGTCCTCCGAATCCCATAGGACCGCCAATTCCGGGCATAAACATAAGCATGTTCTCCTAAGAAAAAATTTGATTGCTAAAACAAATAAATGCTATTGACTGTTATTTATTTTAGCACATTAGCGCTGTGTCTATATTGACTATATGTGAACAAATACTCATAAGAGCACTATTTTCCATACCTATATTATAGCTATGTCATTAAGCTATGGCTCAATGACATAGCTATTGTTGACTTATATACAATTATCGCTACGTTCAGGCCTGCGTACAAGCTGGCACTTTACATACGCTAGAACTCGATTCCCCAACAGTCTTAGCACCAATGCGCTTTTATCGGATTGCGCGTAACAGTGCGCCGGAAACGCACGGCCGGATATCCTATGCACAGACAATTGATGATTTTTTTGCCGCGCGGAAGGCAGAGAATTTTTTTAACCGTGGGACTGAAGTTGGCCAGACCTACGAAAATACCGTTGTGCAAAACGCCTAAGCCCAAAGATTCAGCCATGAGTTCCATATTGGCGGCTGCCAGAGAGCTGTCAATAGGATTGCTAGCGGTGGTTATAATGACAGCCGGAGCCCCGTGGAACAAAAAATCGTCGGGTTTGTCTAAGTAACGGCTGGCTTTTAGCGGCAGCTTGATAAAGCGCTCAACGAAAGCAGCAACTTTAGCAATACGGCGGAAATTGCGCATGAGCTGGGCCTGAACGACGTCTAGGTGCTCTTTAAGAACAATGTAAGATACACCTTGCGAATTTACACCCGTGGGAGTATAGCGTCCTGCTTCTAAAATTTGCTGAATTTTTTCGTCTTCCACAGGCTGGGGTAGGTAAAAGCGCACCGAACGCCGGAATTTTATAGCGTTGAGCAAATGCTCAGGGTTTAAGGAAAACGTTTTAGCATCGTATTCCAGAATGTCGCTTTCATGGTGGCCGCGGCTTTGGGCCTCGGCTGACAAGTGCACAGCGTGCGCAGGACATATAGCGATACAGTGACCGCATTCCATACATCTGCCTTCAGGATCGGCGACAATTTGCTCGCCGCGCTGAACAATAGCATGATCTAAACATTCACGGGCGCACATTCCGCAGCCTATACAAGCCTGCTGATCGATTGTTATAAAACTGTTCATGCGGCAATGCCTTTCTATTGTTTTTTTGTGGATCAGCGCTCCATACCAGCCGCTTTGATATTGGGATTAGAAGATATAGCATTTTGCGTAAGCGGAGATTCTTCTAGGGTTAATTCTATCTCGGCTTCTTGGTTGTCGCGTATATAGCGTATCTTCACTTTATCTCCAACTTTAAGGGAACGGACAATACCTTGCAAATCATAGGCGCTGGCGGTTTCTTGCCCGTCTATGCTGATGATGACGTCGCCCATAGTCAGGCCTGCCTTGTGGGCGGGGCCATTTTTTACAATACGGCCGATTACTACGCCGTTTACATTGCGGGGAAGTTCTAGATAGCGCCTAATGGCGGGAGTGAGGTCTCCTAACTCGACACCCAAATAGGCGTGAATGATACGCCCGTTGGCATTGAGGTTTTCGATAATTTTGCTAACAGATTCCGCAGGTATAGCGAAACCGATGCCTTGCGCTGATGGTATGATTGCGGTGTTTATGCCAATTACGCGGCCCTGAACACTGACGAGCGGACCGCCGGAATTGCCGGGGTTGATGGCGGCATCGGTTTGCAGCAGATCGCGCAGAGCTACGGAATTATCGCTTAGGTGGCGTCCGCGGGCTGAAAGAACGCCAACGGTCACCGTTTGGCCTACGCCCAAAGGGTTGCCTATGGTTACTACCCATTCACCTATTCTTACATTGTCCGAAGAGGACAGCTCAGCCACGGGAAAAGGCTTCTCATCGGTTATCTTGAGAATAGCGATGTCGTTGAGCTTATCCATGCCTAAAACTTTAGCCGTGTATTGCCTGCGATCATTCAGGGTTACGTTAATGGTATTGGCACCTTCTACGACGTGATTGTTGGTCACAATCTTGCCATCTGTGCTGACAATTACGCCGGTTCCCATGCCTTTGGGTATCTCCATGATTCTAGTGTTATAGGCAGGAAGCCCTCTGAGACCGCGTTCATATACGCGTCTAACTGTTGTGGTGTCTATGGTCACTACAGCGGGAGCGACTTTGGCGACAGCGTCGGGAATTGTTTTGGTGTCTGTGGCTACCGCGTTTCCGAACATGGCAGAACGCACTGGCTTGCTGCTTTCCTGGGCCTGCATCGGCGGCTGCACTTTAGAGGTGTGCTGGTCGTTAAGGATCGGCGTGACTACGGTAATGACGATGATAACGCCGATGATTACGCCTGCTAAGCCGCTCAGCAGGGAAGTTATAATTTCACCTGATGGTTTGCTGTGCTGCATTTTCTTTACACCTTCTTGGGCCAATGTCATTTAGTTAAGACTTAATGACATTGGGGATGTTAACTCATATACAATTATCGTTGCGATCATGTCCGCGTACAAGCAAGCACATGATACAAGT
>JAUNIO010000034.1 GCA_030535355.1 bacterium
CCGTCCTGCTGCGCCGTCTCCTGCGCCCGCGTCTCAGCCCGCTGCTGCGCCCCGTTCTGCTGCGCCGTCTCCCGCGCCCGCGTCTCAGCCTGCTCTTCTTAAGCCGGAATATCCTAGACCTGCCGCGCCCGCGTTTGCGCCTCTTAAGCCGGAAACTGCTAAGCCCGCTGCTCCGAAGCCAGATGTCTCTCAGCTTTTAGAAACTGCTATCACCCAGATGGATCACAGCGCTTATACCGATGTAATTGCTACTATAGACAAAGCTACTGCTATTGGGGAAGTCGGTTCGGTATTTTTAGAACTGCAAGCTGTCTGCGAAGATATGGCTAAGGTTGAAGACGCGCTGATCGATGGCGCTGTTTTCCGCGACGTTATGGGACATGTCAAAGTATCCCACGAAATGATTGTAGCCTGGAAAGAAGAAAACGGTGATTTGGAAATGGCCCGTCACGCGTATGATCGTATCGTTAACAGCGCGGCGACGCAGGCTTTGCAGATCAGCCAGAAACTGCCGCATTATTTAGCAGATCCTCAGCATTGGCAGGAAGCTGTAACCGGAGCTTTTGTGATCCTAAATGCCATCAATGATTTTCTGGTATGGGGTATGTTAAGCGCTTTCTTTGAGAAAGCTTATTATGGTATTTCTCCTCGCGGGCATGAACCGCATACTTGGGCGGTTAGCGGCCTAAATATTATGCACGCCGTATCGCAATGCTATCAGGAAGGCAATAATCTTTCCCGCGAAGAAGCGCAAACGTGCTATGTCTTAGCGCAGAAGTTTAAGCAAATGGAATGGCTGAATAAAGAAGCTGCTTTGGCACCGCGTGTCATTCCGCCGTATGTCAAAGGCGGCGAGGGTGTTCATTCTCATCGTATTGAGCGCGCAGAGAAGATTAATGGCAAAAGCAGCAGTAGCGATTATAGCGTGTGCGATCAAGAATATTTTAGGTCAGCGGTTATGAGTTCTCGGCGCGTCGGTTTTGTCAAGAGATGGCTGGTCAAATCGCCTACGAATATTGTCTGCGGCATATTGTGTCTGTTGCTGATTCTGTTTGATATTTACGTTTTGCATGAACCAGAGTTTGTCAAAAATAATATGGCTTTGGTGGGTTTTGTAAATTTGGCGGTGATTTTCGGCGTCCCGCTGGGCATGTATCTTTCGGCCCGAAAAACGCTGCTGATGAAAATTCGTCTGCTGTATCTGCAATGGGTAGCTTCACCGGGGCATGGAACCGATGACAAGGAGCTGTCGGTAAATGATTTCAAGAATATGCTTGGCGAGGAGTTTGCCAGCATCATTGACTGGAGCAAGCTGGACAGCGTCGATGACAGTGAGAATGCCAAACAGCTTAGCTAATATTATTTAGCTGATACTTGGCAAAATTTTTGCGCTTGTGCCAGCTTTTGGGCTGCTGTCTAGAGGATTAAACAGCAAAGGCATCTGCAAAGTATTTAACTGTTCGGCTACGGCCTTGGCGCTGAGATCGCGCAGAACCAGCCAAACTGCCAGCAAGGGGATGGAGCGGCGTACTTTGACTCTGAAGCGCTGGGCAAATCTGTGCCATGGTTCAGGGCCGAGAAAAACCTTGCTGAAGTCGTCGATAATTATAACCTCAGCGCTTTCGGGCAACTCTGCCGCGATACTCTCGGTAAGCGGGCCTTGTACTGTGACTGAGCGGGATTGAGCTGCTGAACTGCTAGTGCTTGGGCTAGCTTGAGGGAGCCGGATGAGTTCGTCTAGCTGGGTTAGCTGAGCTAACCCAGCTTTTGCGTTTTCGGGGCTTAAGATAATCGTATAGACAAACTGTATCCTGGGAAGAGCGCTCAGCTGGGTTAGGCGGCTGGCAGCGCCGTCTAAGAATATGGATTGCGCCCATTTTTCGCGCCAGATTAGAACAGCTGCATGGCGGAGAGAACTGAAATGCTCCGGGCCGGTTAAACTGACTATGCCGCTGCGGTGAGCGCGCCCTAAAACTAAGCGGCCCTGTTGGGTGCGCCCTGGAATGAGCCCTATAATTTCAAAACTTGCCGCCGATTGTTTGGCCAGCGGCAAAGTTGTAAGCGCTATATCTCCTGCCTGAACCTGCAGATGTGGCACTGACGTTCCTGCCCTGTAATTATCGGTTCGATAAGCACTTAACGATTGATGGCTGCCTATGGTCAGCAAAGCCACAGGGCCTGCCGGATGGGCTAGCTGCTGGAACCAGCTGAAAGCTGTAGTCTTGCCAGAGCCTTTGCCAAAACCGCAGAAAGCGGTGATATGCCCTGGTAGTCGGTTTTGTAGGCTAGATGCTGATATGATTGGCATGGCAGGAAGTTCTCTGTGGCCAGAAAGCTACCTTGTTAAGTCTGCTGATGCGCGAGGGGAGAAAGGAAAGAAGCAGCCTGTGACAAAGGGGGAAAATAATTAACCTGGCAATGATTAACTTGACAAAAAGTCATTATACTGAGATATTTAAACAATACAGCGAATAATAGGAGGCAGGTTCCTTGAGCGTCATCTTGAGTGGAATCAGCGATACAGCCGCGAAAGTGCAGCGCTGGCAAACCGATAAGTTCGGCAGCGATGAAGAGCGTCTGCAGAACGTTATGCAGGACAATTATGTTTCTTCTGAGCAGACGGCGGTAATCTCCGGCACCGATGGCGTTGACAATATTGATATCTGCCAAAAAAACGATAATTCTTATGAAGTCAGCGTCAACGGGCATACTACTAAGTTAAGCGCTGAAGAAGCGCGCTGTTTAATGATAGACGGCGGCGCGGGTGATGACGTCATTACCGTACGGCGGGAACAGCCTGAAGACGATTCCGCTGCCCCTCAAGTACCCGCTGATCCGTATGATGAATTGCACCATGGCAAACGGGCTATTTACATCAGCGGCGGTGCCGGCAATGACACGATTACAGCTTCGGCCGATATGGCCATGGGTATGTATATTACCGGCGGGAAAGGCAATGATATTATCGTTGGGGGCTCGGGCAGTGATACGATAATTGACAATTATGGCAGCAACAATATCAATGGCGGCGCTGGCGATGATACGATAATAGCGAAAGGCAAAGATGAAAGCGCCGGACTGCTGCAGAGGGCTAAGACGCTTCTTACCGATAAGGGGGTATTAGCTCAAATAGTCGAGGGCGGTCTTGGCAATGACACTATAATCACTGGGGATGGTCATGATATTATAACCGATTCCGGCGGTGATACCACGGTATATGCTGGCGGCGGCAACGATACTATTACGGTAGCTGATGGCAACAGCTCTCTCTATGGCGAAGACGGAGACGATGTCATAAATGGAGGCTCGGGCCGCGATTATATTGAAGGCGGGCGCGGCAACGACAAAATTTTCGGCAATGCGGGCGGAGACGTAATTTACGCCGGCAAAGGTAATGATTACGTGGAAGGCGGGGACGGCAATGATTTTATTAATGCCGGCCGCGGCGACGATGAAGTGCACGGAGGTGCAGGCAGAGACGTTATCTTCGGCTTGTCTGGCAATGATAAATTATTTGGCGGCGGTGATGCTGATACGATAATTGCTGGCAAAGGGCGCGATACCGTTGACGGTGGGGAAGGTTCCGATACTATTCGCACGACTTCTGGGCTGTACGGTAACGATACGGTTCTCAATGCTCAGCCTAACGAAGATATAAAGACTTTAAATCCCGTACATGTGCCTTTGAACTTTTTTGTGGCTGACACTGATCGGGCTTTTCGTGCGAATATGCGCGACAATTTGGAAGCCTTTGCCTCCATTGAACCGGGGCAGGCTATGTTTAAGGGAATGGAGCGCGCTTTGCACCCAGTTTTCCTGACTTCTACAGACGATGCTAACGGCTACTGCGCTCAGCTTCTGCCCACGGGCGATGCTATTTTGCGACCCCAGGCCAATGGTGAACTGTCATTTTGGAGAAATGTGGGCAGCGGCAGCATAGTCAAAATTAACCCTGCCTTTATAGAGTTTGGCGCTTCTGACGACTGGTCAGAACAGAATACCATGGTCATTCTGGCCCACGAGCTGGCTCATGCCTACAACAACTCTACGGGCACTATGGATGAAACCATTTATAACGATTACAGTGGCGAGCGCCTGCGTATGCCCGACAAGAGCCTTATGGTTGAGCATTTGGGATTCGGCGAGGTTAAGGGCGCTGAATTCCAAGCTGTGGGCCTGCACAAAGACAGTAGTTTGACGGCTAATCCCTATGGGATGACCGAGAACGATTACCGTCAGTATTTCCACATGCCTAAGCGCACAAGTTACATCAGCCACGTGTCGCGTCAGCAGCAGTAAAACAGCGGCATTGGGCTTGGTGGCGACAAAAGTAAGGATGATTCAAAAGTAAGGATGATTGCAGCTTATGAATGAAAAATGTTCTTATGACGCCATAGTGGATTTGTCGGCTTTAAACCTCGATGATTTTATCCAAGACAACATCAGCGAAGCGGTGGAACAGATGGAAAAAGCGCAGAAGGATGGCGATTTTTCCTATATTTGCGAGCGCATTCAGTGCACTGTCAGAGGACTGAAGAAAACGGTGGCGGCTGGGCAAAAAGATTCCGCTGCGAAAACGGTAAAAGCTCTGCACAATGCGGTTTTATTTATCGATTGGGGTATTAAACATCACGTTATTGAGATGCAGGACAGTGAGGGCAAGATATTGCCCTGGATAGCTGAGGTCCTGTCTCTGCTTAATTTTATGTCGGCCTGCCATACAGGACAAGAAGCTCTTACAGCTCAGCAGGTACAGCAGCTTTATGATATGGCGGGGCTGTTTAGAAAATTTGAAGAGCTCACCGGCATTAAATTTGAGGTTTCAGAGCGCCTGCAGCCGCCGCAGCAGGACGGTGAAGGCGTACATGTGCGTTTAATAAAGAAAAACGGAAAGCTAACCAGCTGCTCGGAAGCGGAATATTTTAAATATCGCATCGCCAGTTTATCTAAGCAAAACAGTTTAGCGAGTCTTATAGTAAAAGCATTCTGTTATTTAGTTGTGGGAACAGCGCTGTGCTTTGGGACAGCCCTGCTCTTAGAAAAATGCGATCCCGGCCGTGATTTAGATATTTTGAAAATACTGTCTCCCTGTGTGGGCGCAGGCTTGGCCCTGGTGAATTTTTTATGGAATTTATACGCTTCGAAAACGACGTCCAAGTATTACCAGGGGATGCTGGCGGATATTTATAGGGAGTGGTGTGACAGCCCAACACATGGTACGGAAAAGCCCTTGGATAGCGATTTTACGAAAATTACAGGAGTGAGCTGCGGATTTAACGATCAGTTTATTCTATCCAATAAGTAACTTAACTGATGTATCTAAACTGAAGTAATTAAACTGGTAATTAAACTGTAAGGTTTTGCTCTTATCTTTTTTTGCTATGTTGGCAGGCTAATATATGTGTAAAAGCGTTCGTTATGTGGGAATTGCGCTGCTTAGCTGCATACTGTTAGCGGGCAGTGCCCGGCCTGTCTGGGCTGGGATCGGCTGGCTGCATCATTTGGAGAATATTATCAACCTTACGGTGAGAAGCCGCCAAACTCCGGGCACGGACACAGCTGATAATTCGGGTACGTTTAATACAACAGGAGAGCGCTGTGCTATTTGCCGCAAGGTAATTGATGGCAAAAAACACGTTCTAGACGACGAGTATGTCTGCCGCCGCTGTTTAGAGCGCCATTTGCCCAAGTGCTGTTGCTGCGGCGGGCGTTTGCGCCAGGGGTATATCGAATACTATGACGGCAATTATTGCTGTATCAAGTGCTATAACGATACTTCTCTGCCTCGCTGTGCCGAATGCAATTGCCCCGTAGATGATCCCGAGCTTCCAGAGGGTGGCTATGCCTGTGCGAAACATCGTCCCCTGGCGATCTGCAGTTCCGACGAGGCCTATGAAGTCTGGGCGGAAGTCGAAGATGCTTACACTAGGGTATTTGGCCCGGAGTTTGTGCTGGACACCGTTCCCCGCATTCATCTGATGACTTTGCCGGAACTGCAGGAAAAGGGTTGTACCAACAGCAACTGGATTAAAGCTTTTAGCCGTACTCATGTTGAAGGCGGTCATTTTGTGCACGATATTTACGTACTCAAGGGGATGAGCCATTATTATCTCCTGGAACAGCTGGCGCACGAAGGTGCGCATTGCTGGCATTATGAATATCAGCCTTACGTATTGTCCTGCCAGCCGGCTTTTAAAGAGGGCTTTTGCGAATGGGTTGCTTTTAAAATACTCGACGATTTGGATTTGGATAAGCAGCGGGAGCGCCAGCTTAACAACGCAGACATCGATTATAGCCGGGGACTGCGAGATTTTTTGCGCTTAGAAGAAAAAGTTGGTTCGGCTGAGGCGGTTTTAGAATACGTACGCAATAATACCACTTTGTAAGTCATTATAGGTTAGGCGATGATACTGAGCAGCTGCATCGGCAGGCATCGCGGGGCGCGTGGGCCGATAGCGGCGGCTGGGAACGACGTCGGCTGAAAATTTAGGAGATAATAAATAATGGACAGTACAGCTGTCATCAGCGCGATACTTACGCTAATCGCGGGGATCGGCATTTTTTTGACTGCCTGCACTATGATGAGTTCTAATATCGAAGCGGTGAGCAGCTCTAAGCTGAAGGAACTGTTTTCGAAGGCTTCGCGGAGCAAAATGCTGGGCGTTGTTATCGGAACTGTGGGAACTGCGGCAATTCAGAGTTCCGGCGCTACAACGGTGATGGTTATAGGTTTCGTTAATGCCGGAATTATGTCGCTAGTTCAGGCAGCTACGATCATTTACGGAGCTAATATCGGCACTACGGTAACTGGGCAGATTGTAGCCCTTGGTATGTTTGGCGGCAATTCCGTCTCCACGACGGTCATTTTTTCCGCTATGGCCGGAATAGGCGCTTTTATCACGGCTTTTTCCAAAGCGGATATCACTAAACGCGCTGGTGGCATAATTGCTGGATTTGGTATGCTCTTTGTGGGTCTGCACATGATGAGCAGCTCTATGGAATGTTTCGCTCAGCTGGAATCGGTCAAAAATTATTTAGCCAGTATCAGCAATATCTTTCTTCTGGTGATCATCGGGGCAATTATGACCGCGATTATCCAGAGTTCTTCGGTTATGACTTCGGTGGCTATTACTATGGTAGTTGCCAGTTTAATATCTTTAGAGCAGGGCATCTATCTGACCATGGGATCGAATATCGGTTCCTGCGTGGTCTCCTTGATGGCTGGTGCTACTAGCGGCACTAACGCTAAGCGTACTTCTTTAATTCATTTGTTCTTTAACGTCAGCGGGGTCATACTGTTTGTGGCGTTGGGGATGGGGCTGTCGGCCCTGACTCAGGGCACACTGACATACGGCACAATTTTTAGCCGATTTTTCCCCCATGCCCCGCAAACTCAGCTGGCCATGTTTCACACCGTTTTCAATGTGCTGACGGTGATTTTTGTATTTCCATTAACCGATTATCTGGTAAATTTTGTGATTAAGCTTGTTCCCGACAGGGAGGCTCAGGGACGGGACAGCCAAGAGTTGCAGCCGCGGCTGTTCTTTATCAATGACCACATGCTGAATATGCCGGCTGTGGCGGTGCAGCAGGCCAAAAATGAGATCGTCAATATGGCGGCTATCGCGATGCGCAATTTTTCGCTGGCCTGCCATATCGTCTGCACTTTGGATTTTAAAGATATTGAGCGTTTTCAGGCCAACGAAAAAGAGCTGGACTATTTGAACAAAGAGATCGTGCGTTATTTGGTTAAAGTTTCCAACCGCAATATCAACGCCCGCGATCACGCCTACCTGGCTACGGCTTTTCATTCGGTTACCGATTTGGAGCGCGTGGGCGACTACGCGGAAAACATCGTGGAATATGCCGAACGGCTGAAAGCGGAAAACGAGACCTTTTCCAGCGCGGCTATAGCCGAAATTAACGATACTTTGCAGCTGATCCGCAATTTATACAGCAAAGTTATGGAAGCGTATGTTCATGAAAATAAGCAGGCCTTGGATGAAGCTTACGAAATTGAAGAGATTATTGACGAAGTGACCAAAGATATGGCGCTGCGCCATATCCAGCGTCTAAATGATGGGGAATGCACGCCTGATGTAGGCTCTCAGTATATGTCCATAGCTTCCAACGCCGAGCGTGTAGCGGACCACTTCATAAATGTCGGAAAGGCGATTAAGCAATATACCTAGCCTTACCAACAGTCTTGGGCGTCCCCTCTGTCGCAGCCGCGACTTCTCCCCCTCCCATCCTTTAGGGGAGTCAGATAATTTCGCAAGTTAGCTGATCGCTAACTAAACGACATTACATCCTTTAGGTGGAGTCAGATAGTTCGCAGGTTAGCTGATTGCTAACTAAACGATATTAGCCTTATGGTGAGAGATATGCGCAAAAGATTGTATGAAATAGTCGAAGTCGCTCATGAAAGCGATCATCTGAGCTATGCTTACGATTTGCTGATGATGGTGGTCATAGTCGTGAGCTTAATACCTTTGGCGTTTAAAGAACATCTGCCCCTATTTCATTATACCGATGTATTTACAACTATTGTATTTATTTTGGACTATCTGCTGCGCTGGATGACGGCAGATTATCGTTTTGAGAAACGTTCCTGGTGGTCTTTTGCCAAATATCCGTTTACTATGTGGGCTATAATAGATCTGCTTTCGATTTTGCCTACGCTTACGGTCCTTAACAGCAGCCTGAAACTTTTCCGCTGTCTGCGCATGTTTCAGGCCTTTAGGGTACTGCGCGTTTTCAAGGCTTTTCGCTATTCGCGCAGTTTTTTTATTGTAGTTAAAGTTATTAAAAATTCTTCAGAGCCTCTCCAGGCAGTCTGTACCCTGGCAATAGGATATATTTTGCTTTCGGCTTTGGTGGTTTTCAATGTCGAAGGCGATACATTTAAAACATTTTTTGATGCCGTTTATTGGGCTACGGTATCTCTTACGACTGTGGGGTATGGCGATATTTATCCCGTGACTATGGCTGGGCGGATTATTACTATGTTTTCCTCGTTCTTCGGAATTGCAGTGGTGGCTTTGCCAGCTGGCATCATTACTGCCGGTTATATGGATGCGATCAACGATCTAAAAAAGGAACATGAATAGCTTACAGTACAGTTACTGCTGTCCGGAAAACGCCAGGATTATGGCAAGGAGAAGAGTAATATGAAGATTGCTGTAACTTATGATAATGGTCAGATATTTCAGCTTTTTGGGCATACATCATGACTGCGGAGAAGACGGCTGCCATTAGTATTTTGGCATAATCTAGGGCGTTTTGGGGCTATCGGGGAGGAAAACAGCATGAAATTAGGCATCATCCGCTGCCGGCAGACAGAGGAACACTGTCCGGGAACAGGCTGCTTCCGCGCAGTACGGCAAAAGAGCGGCTGTTTTGCAGGAATCGACGAGGACATTGAGATCGTCGGCTTTACTAACTGCGGGGGATGCCCCGGCAAAAAAGCGTTTTGGAGAGCGCGCAATTTGGTGGAAAGAGGAGCTGACACTATAGCTTTTTCTTCTTGTATTCAAAAGGGAACACCTATGGGGTATCCTTGCCCCTTTGCTAAAAAGATGCGCGATATGGTCGCCAATGATTTGGGAGATAAAGTGCGCTTTCTCGATTATACTCATTAATTAGGGCTTGGTTATATGCAATTTAAACAGATCCGTAATGCTACAGCCCGCATTTATTATGCGGGAAAAGTTTATCTGCTCGATCCCTGGCTGGCCGCAAAAGATGCTATGGGCTATATGGCATACACGGACTTTAAAGTTGACGATTCGGCTAAAATGTATATTTCCATGCCGATCTGTCCTTTGCCGGAATCGGTAGAGCGCATCCTTGCTGGGGTAGATGGCTATATCGTTACTCATATACATCCCGATCATATAGATATGAATATTGACGGTACTGTGGGTGGGCCTTTGGATAAACTGCTGCCGGTCTTCGTGCAGAACGAAGAAGATGCTGAAATCTTTCATATCTCTGGCTTTACCGATGTTCGGGTACTGAGTGAGGAAGGCCTGGAATTCGGCGATGCCCGGCTGATTAAGACTCCAGCTTTGCATGGTCTGAAAGCGAATTGCGGTTCGGCCTGCGGCGTGGTTTTGGAGAGCGAAAATGAACCTACTCTTTATTTAGCCGGAGATACGGTGTGGTACGATAAGGTGAAACGGACTTTGGACAAGTTCCGGCCCAAGGTAATAGTGGTCAACGCTTGTGCGGCAGAGGGCGTGGATTTCGGGCGTTTAATTATGAACGACGACGATGTGGCGGCAGTTGTCAAAGCTGCTCCTTACGCCAAAATTATAGCTAGCCACATGGACAATGTGGCTCATGCCTCACTGACGCGCACGACATTGGGCCGCAGCCTTAAGCGCAGAAAACTGCTGAATAAGGTGTGCATTCCCGAAGACGGTCAGGTGCTGGAATTTTCCAAGTGACGAACTGATCGCGGCAGCGGGCCGCACTGCTGGATTATAACTAAAGAAGCCTCATATTCGGAGCGTTAACGCGCGTTTATGAGGCTTCTTTAGCTGTCTGCTGTTTAGGTGAGGTATGTGTAAGCCGGCCTAATCCTGGCGCAGCTCTAACATTTGGCGCACGTCGGCGGGAGTAGCTACTTCAAAGTCAGCAGCTTTGATAAGGCGGGCGCAGCGCTCAACCAGTTCGGCGTTAGATTTGGCTAGGCGGCCTTTGGCGTAATAGACGTTGTCTTCAAAGCCTACGCGCATGTGCCCGTTATCCATAGCCAGAGACATCAGGCAGCAGGGCAGGCTGGCGCGCCCGCCGATGCCCACCGCAGTCCACTGGGAGCCTTCTGGGGTGCTGCGCACCATGTAATCTACGATCTCGGGAGAATATGGCAAAGCACCGGGAATGTTTAGGCCGAAACCGTAATAGAAGGGTGGTTTAATTAAGCCTTCTTTGATGAGAATTTTGCTGGTGAAAACTTGGGAGACGTCTAGGCACTCCATAATTGGGCGTACTTTGTGGTCGAGCATAGCTTGGGCAAACTCGCGCAGCAAGGGGAGGTCGTTGACCACATAGTCGTTGCCGAAGTTGACCGAACCGCAGTCTAAACTGGCCATTTCGGGGTCGAGCTGAATGGGCTGCAGGCGCTCCTCTGCAGTCATGCCAGCGGCTCCGCCGGTGCTGCATTCGATAACGATGTCGCACTTTTCCCGAATGAGTTCCATCACGCGTTTGAAGACTTTAACGTCTTGGGTGGCGTTGCCGTTTTCGTCGCGCACGTGCAGGTGGCAGATGGAGGCGCCGGCGAGATAGGCCTCGTAAGTGCTCTGGGCGATCTCTTCAGGGGTTAAGGGCAGGGCGGGGTTGTTCTCTCTGGTGGTCTCCGCGCCGCAGACGGCCACGGTAATCATAACTTTTCTGGCCATAACATTTCCTTTGTGTGGTTAGTCTATAGAAAATAATGGTACGGCTTCACCGTGACGCACAGCGAAGCCGCTTTGAGGTTAGACGATAAAACTAAGCTTTGCGGGGATAGGCTTCAGCCACAGCCTTAAGAGATTCTTCGATAGCCCACAGAGCTTTGTCCATATCTTCGGCGGTGTGGCGCCCCGAGATATACCAATGGTGGTAAGGCTGTACGAAGAGGCCGCGGCGGATAGTGCCGGTGTAGAACATGGTGCGCCGTGCTTTGTACTGATCATCCACGTGATCGAAGGTCAGGAAGGGCATGGGCGGGATGCCGGAAACTGTGCAGGGTACGCCGGTGCGCTTGACTATATCGTTCAGGCGGGCTAAGAAATCGGTACCTCGCTCCCAAATCTGATCCAGGATGTGATCGCGTTCCAAAATGTCCAGGCACTTCATGGCCGCCACCATCTCTAGGGAGTTGGGGAAGAATGTGCTGGAGATGAAGACTTTCTTTTCGCAGACCTTCATGTACTTTTCTTTGCCGACCACGGCGCTGATGGCGTAGCCGTTAGCCAGAGCTTTGCCAAAGCAGGATAGGTCGGGAGTGACGCCGTAGCGCTGCTGAGCGCCTCCCATGGAGACGCGGAAGCCAGTGCGGATTTCGTCGAAAATCAAAACCGCTCCATATTTGTCGGCCAAATCGCGCACGGCCTGGAGATAGCCTTCGGGCGGGGGAATGACCGGAGTTGCACCGGGATGGCCGACAGGGGTGATGATAATTCCGGCTACATCGTCTTTATGGGCTTCTAATTTCTCTTCGAGTTCGGGCAGATTGCCGTAGGCAAATTCGACTGTGTAGTCCCGGAAGGCATCGGGAACGCCGCCGTGGTTTTCCACGCACCAATCGTGCCAGCCGTGATAGCCGCAGCGCAAAATGGTATTTTTATCGGTAGCGCCGCGGGCCACGCGCACGGCGACTCCCGTGGCGTCTGATCCGGTTTTGACCAAAATGACCATTTCCGCCGAAGGGATCAGTTTAATGAGACGTTCCTGCAGGCGGTTCTGCACTTCCTGAACCAAAGCGAAGCAGAAACCTTTATCCATCTGGGCTTTGACGGCGTCGTTGATCTCGGGTTCGTTGTAGCCGAGAATGATGGGGCCATAGGCGCAGAGCATGTCTATATAGTCGTTGCCATCTACATCTACGATGTGGCCGCCGTAACCGTGATCGATGAAAATGGGATATTCGCCGATTACAAAGTTGTAAGGGCGGCGAATGCCCATCATACCGCCGGGGGATAGGCGCTGGCTTTCCTCGTAGAGGGCCATCGATTTGGTGAGATTGAGTTTAGGTACGTTCAGATCAGACATAGCGCTCCTCGAAAATTTTGCGGATGCGCGCGTTTTCGCGCAGTTCCCATAGGGTAGTATTGGCGTGGCCCTTGGTGTAGCCGTTGCCGATAATCATGTTGACGTCTTTGCTCACGCCCTCAGCTCCCAAAGCGGCTTTGGTAAAGCTGGTAGCCATGGAGAAGAAATAAACCGTGCCGTCATCGCGGCAGGGCAGAATGCTGGCCATTTCGGTGTTGGGGACGTTGACGCAGTTGATGACTACGTCGTATTCTTGGCCGCTGTTGGCCGCTAAAGTTTTGTTCATGAATTCCACGGCGTTGGTGGCGTCGGCCAGCACAGCTTCGTGGACAATATCCAAATCGGTAATATTTTTGGCGTCAGCTTCGAAGCAGACCGCCCCGACTACGCGGCCATTGGGGCCCACGCGTTTTTTGGCTTCGTAGGAAACCAGCATACCCGATTTGCCTCCTGCGCCTAAAATAAGCACGGAATCTCCGGGTTTGACCAGTTTAGCGGTTTGAGCGGGCGCACCGGCAACGTCGAGGGCGGCCAGAGCCAGTTTTTCGGACATATCCTCGGGCAAAACGGCGTAAATGCCGGTTTCGAACAGGATGGCCTGTCCTTTGATCTCCACGCGGTCGATCTCGGGATAAACGGCCACGATTTCATCGATGCGCAGGGGGGTCAGCGATAAGGAGACCAGAGAGGCAATCTTCGTGCCTTCAGCGGGAGCTTTGTCTTTGAGGGCGGAACCAACTTTGGCTATAGTGCCGATAAACATACCGCCAGAACCGGTGACGGGATTTTGCATTTTGCCGCGTTCCTGGACTATCTCCAGTATTTTAGCTTTGATCTTTTCCACATCGTGCCCGGCCTCTTCCTCGATTTGGGTGAAACTGGCGGAATCGATGTTAAGGGCGGTTACATCTACTAAAATTTCGTTGTCATAGACGGTGGAAAAATCATTGCTGATTTTTAGCGCGGGCTGGGGCAGGACTCCGGCGGGTTCGAGAACCCGATGGGTGCCGTATTTGCAGGCCATAGCCATGGATGGTGTACCTCCGCTGAATATGTAGAGAAAACGTCCGCAGGTGAAAGATACGGACGTTAAAAGTGAAAATTAAGATTCTGTTTATTTTGGGCTAATCCCTTTATAACTCGCGTTAGGATTTAGGGCAAGGCTGCTTTTCCGATGCTGCTGATCCTTCAGTTAACGCCATTGGCTCTACCACAAACATTAACGTGCCGCAAAACGCAGCAACAGGTATATTGGACGGTTACACTGCATTGGATCAGGGAACATAGGGGTTGGGCTTGCATAGCAGCACAACAAAATCGACCAGGCATAAAAGGCAGATAAGCGCTGGGGCCAGCATCAAGGTGAAAATACCTAAGACCCAAAATGTTAAAAGATAAAATAAACCCTGTCCGGTTTTGCCTTCGTAAAACTTATGCGCCCCGAAACTGCCGAGAAAAAAGCATAATAGTAAGGCGGTCCATTTGTCTTTGGCCTGGCCGGGCGGAAGCGGCTTCACCAGCATGACGGCTTTGGGCTGGCTTGCCGGCGATTCGAGCGGAGGATACGGAATAGCTTCAGGCTGCGGGGAAGGCAGAGTCTGCCTGTCAGAAGGTGAGGCTGCAGCCTGACATGGTGGTTCTATAACGGCTATCGGCTGCGGTAAACTGCCAGATGCCCGCGGCTTAGTTAAAGATAGCGGCAAAGATTGAGTGTGCGGAGCTGCCCACGCGGCTGCAGCTGGCTGAAACTCGTGCAGCGCAGAGCCGCATCTGCTGCAGAAGTTCATCTTGGCCTCCATTTCCATCCCGCAGGCCGGGCAGGCGATTATCTCTGGCTGGATATCTTCGGACAATTTAAAACCGCAGGCATCGCAGAAGACCATGGCGGCACTTATAGGGGCACCGCATTCGGGGCAGTATGCAGGCAGGGGGTGGGAAGCTATTCTGCTGCTGTCAGTTTGGCTTACTGTTTGGCTTGATTCTGCTGGTGAGCTGGCAAGGTCCGCACCTTCTTGATTGAGAAGGGAGGTGATTGTGCTTTGGTTATTATCATCATTGGCGATAGAGGTGGGGGCGCTGCTGGGCGCTGCGCTGGCACTGATGGGCCCCTTAGCACACTCATCAGCGCTCTTGGGGGCAGCTAGGCTTAATGGGCCGTTTTCTGCAGCCGGTTGGTCTAGAGATATTGGCTGCTCAGCGCTATCCGTTTCTGTCATCTGCGCTTTCTCTAGGGTGATCGGCTGCTGTTTATCGCTGAGATCGTTCTGCGGTTTTTCCAGAGATCTTGGCTGCTCAGCGGTGTCAGTTTCTGTCATCTGCGTTTTTTCCAGGGTGCTCGGCTGCTGTTTATCGCTGAGTTCTATAGGTGCTTTTTTGAGAGATAATGGCTGCTCTGAATCATAGGCCGATATGTCCGCTGGTCTGATTGGCTGCGGCCTGGCTGGGAGTGTAGCTCCGCAGTCTAAACAGTAATCAGTTTCGGGGACGGCTTCTTTTCCGCACTGGGGACATAACCTGGATTGCATACTCATAGCAAATTCACCTTACTTACCATATTGCGCTGTATCTTGCGCTTGATTCCTGGAAAAAGGCGATTAAAGCCTATCAGCAGTCCTTCTAAATAGTTACATCTTGTCCTGCCCAGCAGCTGTTCTGTACGACTTCGCTCAGCTGCGCGTCTTTGGCCATACTGGCACTTCACTTGGCTGGGAAACGCTATTAAGCACAAGGCTGTGCTCAATAGCGTTTATATATTTAATGGGCAATGTCATTTAGTTAAGACTCGATGACATTGGGAATGTTGACTCATATACAACTATCGCCACGTTTATGCCCGGGTACAAGCTAGCCTATAACATAAGCTAAACCTAGATTCCCCAACAGTCTTGGGCACCCCCTCTGTCGCATTCGCGACTTCTCCCCCTCCCATCCTTTAGGGGGAGTCAGATAGTTTCGCAGGTTAGCTGAACGCTAACTAAATGATATTATTTTAATAGGGTATGATTAAGGAATATAGGGATTAGGCTTGCATTTTTCTGCAGAGACGGCTGAGAATTAAAGCAGAGGAATATTATGTTCAGCGCAAGCTTGCTGTACATCTTCGGGCCAGAGAGAGCTTTGCACTTCGCCGATGTGGGCTTTGCGCAAAAAGAACATGCAGATGCGCGACTGTCCTATGCCGCCGCCGATGGTGAAAGGCACGGTCTCTTCGATAACCGCTTTTTGGAAAGGCAGCTGAGCGCGTTCGGGACAGCCCGCTTTCTCCAGCTGGCTGAGCAGGGCGGCTCTGTCAACGCGGATACCCATAGAGGATAATTCCAGAGCGATGTCCAGCACGGGATAGTATACCAAAATGTCGGCGTTGAGGCTCCAGTCGTCGTAGTCGGGAGCGCGTCCGTCGTGGGGCTGGCCATCGCTCAGCTTGTCGCCGATCTGCATGACGCAGACAGCGCCCTTTTCCTTGGTGATGGCGTATTCGCGCTCTTTAGCGGTCTTATTGGGGTAAAGCTGCAAAAGTTCTGAGCTGGTGATAAAGAAAATATCTTTGGGCAGGATGAGTTCGATGTAGTCGTACTCGATGGCCAGATACTGTTCGGTTTTGCACAGGCATTTATAGACTGTGCGCACGGTTTCCTTGAGAAAATCCAGGGTACGGTCTTCGCGGCTGATGACTTTTTCCCAGTCCCACTGATCGACAAAGATGGAGTGGATATTATCGGTGTCCTCATCGCGGCGGATGGCGTTCATATCGGTATAGAGTCCCTCGCCAACCTTAAAACCGTACTTGGCTAAAGCGTAGCGTTTCCATTTGGCCAGAGAGTGGACAACTTCGGCGGTTTTCTCCTTCTGTTCGCGGATGCCGAAAGCTACGGGGCGCTCGTAGCCATTGAGGTTATCGTTGAGGCCGGTGTCGGGATCGACGAAAAGAGGGGCGGTCACGCGCAGCAGATTGAGGCGGCGGGCCAGCAGTCCCTGGAAGAAATCTTTAACGGTTTTGATGCCCACCTGGGTGTCATGCAGATCGAGGGCGGAACGATAATTGGGGGGAATAGATAAACGCATGTAATACCTCAAAAAATAAGCACCTGCGCGTGGGCAAGTGCCTAAAACACGGGGCAGGCATCCCTAGCTTGCGGGATGGCCTGCAGCAGCTGTTATAGTTTTCTACTTGACTACGCCGGGGAAGTTGTCCACGAACTGCACTTTGATGTCTTCAAAGTTTTCCACATACTGCACAGTGAAATCGGGGAAGTTGTCCACGAACTGCCACTTGCCCACTTGATCGGGGAAGTTGCTGACAGACTTAACCTTAATATCGGGGAAGTTGCTGACGACCTTAATTTTGATGTCGGCATTTCGTTCCACGATCTTCACCTTGCCCTGCAGCTTGATGCCTTTGGGAAGATATACGCCGTTGTCAGAGAGTTTGGAATTGCGGGAGGCTAGGGCTGCGCCGGGCAATAGCAGAGAGATAACAGCCAGGGCAATACCGAATTTTTTTAAGCTCATAATGCAGCTCGCTTTCTGAAAATTGTAGAAGTAAAGCAAAAAGTATGGGGTAGTTGTAATTACCTGTATAATTATACTGACATTATACAGAATAATTTAGAGTTGGCAATGCTATTATTTGGATTTTTTGGCGCTTTTTAAGGCGGAATAGGTGGCGCTGGCCAGCTGGGCGCAGGCCATAGCTAACTGCAGGCCGTTAAAGGCCTGAGGGCAGTTGATAGATTCGCGCACCGTATTGATAGCCTCTACGGCATTTTTAGCGCCTTCGACGTTGTCAAAGCGCAGGCTCAGCTCAAAACTGTTGCTGTCTTTGAGAACGGCTTGGCCGACGTTGAATTTCATTCCGGGGTTAGTCATGGCTGATTTCCTTTGTTCTTTTCTTCGGCGTATTCGACTATTTTTTCTTTGAGAATAACGCGCAGGTCTATTTGTTCTTTAGGCACTACGAAATTGGTAATTTTCCAGTCTCCAGCTTCTTTCAAGAGAAAAACCTTGACCATGACGTAACTGTCCGGTCCTTGACAGCCGTAGCGGTGAACTTTAACCTGCAGCTCTGCGCTGTCATCGCGGCTGCTGCCGGAGACGACGGCGAATTTGTCTATGCCGACCTGCGCTCCGCCCCAGGGATCGCAATCCATGCAGTAGGGGAATGGGTACTGATTGACTTCGGCGAACAGATCCCGCAGCTCTTTGCTCAGCTGGGGGTATTTGTCCGCTGAGGGATAGCGCTTAGCGTCGGTAGTTACCATAGTGTAGAAGTCGTTAACCACTTGGGTGGGCGTTTCGCCCGCTGCTGAGGCGCTGCTGAGGGTGGCAGCCAGTATGGCTGCGGTTAAACCATATTTTTGCCAGGTTTGCATGGGCCTACCTCCATTGTCTGTGCATTATTATAGCTTATGGAAGTTTTTTGCTCAATATTGTAAAAGTACAATATACTTATTTAGGGGGCTATTATCTAGAGAAAACTCTATGCGCAGCGAATACCTCAGCTGGAAGTAGGGTGTGCTGCTCACTGTGCGGGCCAGGGAATACGGGAAGCTGTCAGTTTTATAAACTGTGCTTCATTTGTGCTATAATACCTTATTATCTTACACCGATGACGTTTCATTTTGCGGGAGAAAGGCTAGGGAAATGCAGGTTTACGAGGAGTGGATTAAGCGCCATTTGCCCAGCGGCATCCCTGAAGAAATAGTTCAGTCTGCTCTGCATTTCGGCGCTTATTACCAAAAAGGCCTGACAGTTATGTCTTACGGCGAGCGCGGAGGAGCGGATAAAGTTATATATGAGGCCGAGGACGAGCGCGATCTCTGCCTTTGGCAGTTCGAGCAGGTTTGCGATAGCATCGCCAGCGCTTGGGAATTAGCCAATAGGAACCAGAATAGTGAAAAATGGCGCTGGCGGCGCGAGCGCGCGGAGAATGGCCGCTGGCTGTATAGGGAACGGCGCGATTATATTTATAACGCTATAGAGGATACGCGGCTGGCACAATTCGAATTTTTTCTGCGGCTGATGCAGCCGGTGTTGGCGGCGGAGCGCTGGGAAGAGCTGGTGCGCAGATATGTGCGGCTGATGAACCGCTGGTATAAACGGGACCACTGGGATTTTGACCGTCAGGCCCTGCGCTTTATAGAGATCAGCGACAGCAGAGAGTACGCCAGTGATTGCGATGATACGGAGGAGCCGCAGCCGGAGCAGGTTATAAAGTTTATTTAGCTCAAAAACGTCTCAAACTCCGTATCCAAATATCCCTGGTGAAGCGGTTCCTGCGACAGCCAGGGCTTGACCTTTTGATAGCACTCCTTCGTCAGTATCAGCAAAGGGCGGCTGACCGTTTCCGACAGAGTGCTGATGGCGCGGGTGCGGCTGACCCGGGAAATCTCCCGCCAGCCTTCAGGACAGTTCCACAAAACCCGGATCGGCGCGGCTTTGCCCGGCTCGTAAAGGCTGTAAAAGCCCTTATTGCTGGGAGTGTCCTCGTGAATATACCATTCCCAGTTATCACCGTACATGTCCTGCACCTGCTTTTTAATGCGGATGAAGAGAGCGCCATCTCCGGGATGGTCGAAAGCCTTAAAGGCCACGCGGTTGGTGAAGCGGGAAGCCAAATCGGCCAGGACGGGATCGGAACATTGCGCCCACATCTTTATGGCGTGGAAGAAATCGTAGTCGTCGGTATTGAGAAAGGCTTCGATGAAGGTAGGGGAATCGCTGTTGGGCTCCAGTCTGGTGTCGAACAGAAAGCGCAGATTGCTGGGTAGCTCCAGCGTTTCAGGGCTTTGGCTGTACACGAATTGAGCGCGTTTAAGTACGGTGCGCAGCAGAACTTCGTTGGCGCGGACTGTATGGTGCAGATACACCTGCCAATAGGTGAAATAGCGGCTGAAAATGTAGGTGGTTACCGCTTCTATGCCCTTGGGGCTGATGGCGCAGACCCAGCACTTGTCCTGCTTGTCGTAAAAGGGACGCAGATTGAAAATGATATGATCTATGTCGAAAACACCGTATTTGGTGCCCGTGTAAAGCGAATCGCGCAAGAGATAATCCATGCGGTCCACGTCCAGCTGACTGGAGAGCAGCTCATGAAAAATCGGTTCTTCGTAAGTGCCGTCCATGATGCTGAGCACCAGCAGCGGATCGATTTTATGCTCTTCCATAATGGGCGCTAGCTCATGGCTGATGATTAGGCGGCCCAGGCGTTCGTGATCGATTGCGGAAAATGTGTGTTCCAAGGCATGGGAAAAGGGGCCGTGGCCGATGTCGTGCAGCAAAGCCGCTGCCAGAGCTGCCTGTTCGACATCTTTGCTGAATTTAATGAGCTTGCGCTCGCGCCAGTGGCTGAGTACGCGGTGCATTAGCCACATTACTCCTACAGCGTGCTGAAAGCGGGAATTTTCGGCTCCGTGGAAGACTGAAGAGCACATGCCCAGCTGGCGGATGCGGCGCAGGCGCTGACAGGCAGGTGAATCTATTAAAGCCATGAGGGCGGGCTTGGTAATGGAAATGTTGCCGTATAGGGGATCGCGCAGGACGCGCTCGTATTTCTTGCTCATCGTTTTTCCTTATTGGCCTGTTATCTCTTGCGCCGCTTTTCATAACGCGCTGAGCGCGCCTGGTGCTTATTGTGGGCTGAGGCAATGTGTTCGTGAATCTTGCGCGCTTGGCTCTGGTGCGCTTCAGAAGGCCTGGCGCTGCTGGAAGCAGTTTCGTTTGCGCTGGCAGTGGCGTCTGTCTCGGGGATGCGCTTGGCAGGAATAATGCTTGAATGCAGGACCTGGCGGCTGTTATCAGCTCTTTTGTTTTTGCGCTCAGTCGCTTGGGGGGCGGCATCTTGCTGCTGTTCGCGGATAAGCTGCTGCTGTGAGTGCAAATGGCGGTGCTGTTCGCGTTCCAGTGCAGTGCGCTGCCTATGCTGTGGGTGAACAAGACCGCGGGCAATAGCGGTGCCGATCAGCAGGCCAATGGCTATGCCTCCTGCGCCTAACATGGATTGGGTAGTGCCTGTCTCCGACAGCTCGTACTGACCGTTGAGAGTGTCGAACATAGCATTGTAAATGGCGCGCCCCGGCACTAAGGGGAGAATGCCCGGAACTACATATATTGAGGCGGGAACACGGCGGCTGCGGGCTAAAAACTCGCTGCACAGCGAGATTGCTAAAGCTCCCAGCGTTGTGGCGGTCAGCGTATTGATGTCAAAATACTGCAGGCAATACATGACCTCCCAGCCCAAAAAACCAGCAGCTGTAGCCCAGAAAAGTTCTTTGGGAGGTATGCGGAAGGTGACCGCGCTGGCCCCTATGCCTAAAATAACGCCGATTAGTAGCAGGCAAAGGTCGATGGCGTCGCTAAAGGTGAACATTTGCATCCGCAACAGCCAGGTTGCCGTAAACCAGTTGCTCATAACAGCGTACTCAGATTAAGGCTGATCATGGCTCCGGAGGCCAAGGCGGCCGCGCACAGAAGGGCTTCTGTAGTGCGGGCGACTCCGGCGGTGAGTTCTCCGGCCATGAGATCGACAACTGCGTTGGCTAAGGACAGTCCGGGCAGCAGGGGGACGATGCCAGCCAGCAGGGTGGGCTCCAGGGCGACTAAGGGAAAGACATAGTGAATCGCCACGGCCGCCAAAGTCGTAGTAATGGCGCTGACAAAAGCGCACAAGAACATGGGCATGTGCCCTAATTTCACCAAAAGATACTGAGCTAAGAGGCCTTCCAGCAGGGCGGTGGGAATCTCTTTGGCACCTCCGCCCAAGATAACGGCAAAGCCAGCGCAGCACAGAGCTTGTCCCCAATATATGGTGGTGCTGGAATATAAAGGCTTGCGGGCTAGAATTTGGGCAATTCGCAGGCGGGCAGCGTGGATAGTGATCTCTTTATTGCAGATCTGGCGGGAAATTTTATTGAGATCGACCAGTTTGTCCAGATCGATGGTGCGCGAACGTACCCGGCAGATTCTGGTTACCGGGCGATCAGCACCGACGGAAACGACGATGCTGGTAGGCGTGACCTGGCTTTCGATGGGAACCTGACAGCTGACGCCGATGTGGTGTACCGTGTCTTCAACCCGCGCTGTTCCCGCTCCGGCTACGATCAGCCCCCTGGCCATATCAATACATATTGTGGCTATAATGCGCAGTCTTTCAGGATCGTACAGTTTTCCCATAGCTATCCGCTCAGCATTGGTTTGTTACTGATGGTTAAAAACATCCCGGCGCAGAGTGTCAGTGTCAAATCCGCTGTCAAAACTGCGGTATTTTTTCGGCGACTCAGTCTCTGGGACGGTTTTGCGGTTTTTGTTCTCTGCAGAAGATCCCCCCCATCTTTTTTCAGATAGGGATGACGCACTGGAATCGCTGCTTTGAATGAGGCTGCTGAAGAATGATTCGTTAGAGGAAACAGATAAATCGACAGAGCGCTGCTGCGGGGCGGTATTATTCTTCGGCGTGCTATTTGCAGCGGCAGCCTGCTGGGCTGCCTGTTTTGCCTCTTCTTCGCGGCGGAGGCGTTCTTGGCGCAATTCTTGCAGATACTGTTTATAAGATGTAGTTTTCTTAGAATCCATAACTGTTTTATATATAACGTTAATTATAGCGTTAGTTCCGATAGTTAGTTCCGATAGATTATGCCAGGCAATATTCTTGGCAATATTTAGCCGATTGACGCCAGGCTATTTTACCACCGAAGTGATTGTTCCTGTTTTGTGAAGGATATAGACGGCCTAAACGGAAAAATGTTCCCTTGCTATGCGGAGGATGCAGCCATGAAAATGTTCAGCAGTTGGTTTGGAAAAAAGAAAAAGAAAGAAACTTCTGACAATGTGGATGCTGCCTCTGCAGATACTGCCGATGTTCTCAGCGAGGAAAAGAGTTCCCAGCCAGATGGCCGCAGCAGTGCGTCTGCTGCCGAGACAGCAGATGCACCGGCAGGCGGGCTTTCTGCGGTGGAGAGCGGCAACAGTTCTTCTGAACCAGTGGCCAGCGTTTCCGCAATATCTGCTGAAGGAAACACCGTGGAGGATGAAGCTGATAAGGCTTTTGCAGAGAGTTCTGAGCAGGCAGAAGCCGATTCGGAAGCCGATAAATCGCTAGCTGAGGCATCAGCGTCTGGGGAAAATGAATCCGATTCAGCTTCTGCTTCAGTTTCTGCGGAAGCAGAGCCTGCCGCCGGAAAATCGCGTTTTTCAGGCCTGCGTCAGATGTGGGAAGCTACGCGCCGTTTGGCTTTGACTCCCGTCGATCCCTGGTTCGCGAAGATGGCCAGCGGCCTTAACAAAACGCGGCAGAGCTTGGTGGGACAGGTCAAGAGTCTCTTTGGCTCGCGCTCGGCCATTGACGAGGAATTATGGCAGGACTTAGAGGATGTTCTGCTCACTGCTGATGTGGGCGTAGGGGCTACAGACCGCATACTGGAAGAACTGCGCCAGGCTGTTAAAGAAAAGAAGATTAAAGAGCCGCAGCTGCTGACTGGAGAGCTGAAAGCGATTCTGGGGCGTATCCTGCACGCGGAAAAGGTGGAAGAAGGCGCTGAAGAAATCGAGGTTCCCAATCGCGGGCTTAAAGTAGAGCACGGCCAGCTGATGGTGGTGCTGATGGTGGGGGTGAACGGCGCTGGCAAAACCACAACTACGGCTAAAATCGCTGCCCACTATAAAAATCAGGGATTTAAAGTTTTGATGGCCGCCGCCGATACTTTCCGGGCTGCCGCTATAGATCAGCTGCAGGTGTGGGCGGACCGCATTGGAGTAGATCTGATTCGCCACAGCGAAGGCGCCGATCCGGCAGCGGTCGTTTACGATGCCGTGGCTGCGGCAAAGGCCAGAGGAACTGAGCTATTGCTCGTAGATACGGCGGGGCGACTGCACAACAAAGCCAATCTCATGGAAGAACTGCGCAAAATTCGCCGTGTGGCGGGGCGCGATTTGGAAGGAGCGCCTCACGAAATTCTTCTCGTGCTCGACGCTACGACAGGCCAAAATGCTCTGGAACAGGCGCGCGTATTCAATAAAGTTACCGAACTGACAGGTCTGATACTGTGCAAACTCGATGGTACCAGCCGTGGCGGCATTATTTTAGCTGTGGCTCAGGAACTCAATATCCCTGTGCGTTATATCGGGGTGGGTGAAGGCGTAGATGACTTGCGCGAATTCGAACCCGAACAGTTCTTGGCTGCTCTGTTCCAGGAGTAACTGAGCCCGGCCTAGCTTTGTTTGGGGGGAGCGGGGCCTTGTCTGTCTCCGCTGGCCGCTGTATCAGCGCCAATGCGGAAATGACGAAGCGAAGCAGACAAGGCGAAGCGGCTCTAATCGGCTGTTTTTAGCGGACTTTGTGCCATTCTATTTTGTTGAGCGGCGAATAATCGTTGGGATTGGTGGTGTTGACGAACATGTAACTGCCCTTGGCATCTACCCAGCAGGACCCTCCCGCGCTGGGAACGCGCACGTGCTCTCCGGTAAAGGTGTTGGTGCAGAGCTTAAATGGCAGTGCCTGCAAATCGCCAAGTTCTTTGCTGAGACTGTTAATGCTGTAAGCCCGTCCTTCTGGGCGGCTGCAGTCTTCCGGTTTCTTTAAATGGGCTACCCATTTGCTTTCCCAATTTTTGGAAATCTCTTCCGCCTGCCTGGCAACTTTGGCCGCATCGACTACTGTTTTCTGCATATCTGCGCCTTCGGGCACGAAACAGATTTTAACATGGCGGTTGCGCAGCAGAGTCGTCGTTTTGCCTTTGGCATTGGTCTCGTAAAGATCGAAATCGCAGACCAGGGCCACGTGGATCTCTTCGTCTTTTTCTTCATGAGTCAGAGTGTATAGTTTAAGAAAACGGCCACGCTTGACTTGGGTCAGGTTTGGGCTGGCTTTGCGCAGCGCCTCTTCGAGCTGAGCGGGAAATGTATGCCAGGACAATAGCTGCTGATCTTTTTCTTCGTCAAGCTTGTGCAGCGGATACATGGTTGTGATGATCTTTTCCCAAGGCTGATTGACCTTTTTTATCTCTTTTTCATCGATGGCGCTTAGAGGCTTATTTAGCCTGTCTTCCGTGTTTACCAATATGAAGGCAGAGGCTCCAGTGTTGCTGACCAGGCCAATAGTGCGGATCATCATGGTGTGATGGTTCCAGATGCTGCTGTTGCCTACCCAGCCTTTGGGCAGTTCCAGCAGGGAGACGAATTCATTTAAATGGGTGTCGATGATGGCCAGATAGCAGCTGTCTTGCCACAGGTTGTGTGCCAGGCGCGGAGAATCGGGACGGACTTGAGCTGTAGGGTTGGGACGGACGTCCAATTCTGTGGGCCATCCGGCACCTAGGCAGCAGCAAAGCGCTATACTAGCGCCAAAGAGGGAAAGTTTTTTGTTCATTTTTAGTTTATTTTGTCCAGCGTTGTTGATAATTTGCAATGATTAGACAGCTAAGGAGCGTTTTCGATCTGCCAGTCAATGGGTTCAAGGCCGTGTGACTGCAGGAAATTGTTGGTCTGGCTGAAATGGCGGCAGCCCAGAAAACCGCGGGAGGCGGAAAGAGGGCTGGGATGAGAGGTCTTGAGCACCAGATGCTGGGGATTGCTGAGCAAAGATTGCTTGTTCTGAGCTGGCCGTCCCCATAGGAGAAAGACGATGGGGCGGTCCAAGGCATTGACAGCTTTGATGGCAGCGTCGGTGAACTGTTCCCAGCCTTTCCCGCTGTGCGAGTTGGCTTGATGGGCACGTACAGTCAGCACGGCGTTGAGCAGGAGCACTCCCTGATCGGCCCATTTCTTTAGGCAGCCATGGTTTGGGATATAACAGCCTAAGTCGTCGTGCAGCTCGCGGTAGATATTAACCAGCGATGGGGGAATCTGTTTTTGATCGGGCGGAACCGAAAAACTAGTTCCCATGGCCTGGTGCTCGTTGTGGTAGGGGTCCTGTCCCAGCAGCACGACCTTGACCCGGCTCAGGGGGGTAAAGTGAAAAGCGTTAAAAATATCGTCAGCCGGGGGGTAGATGCGGTAGTGCTTGTATTCTTGGATAAGCCACTGCCGCAGCTTAAGATAATATGGCTTAGAAAACTCTGCGCCGATAGCTTCCAGCCAATCGTTGGTTATTTTAGGCATAGAGCTATTCTATACCGTTTGCTTAGGAAACGTCAAATTGAGCTGTATATAATGCCGTTTAGTTAGCGATTAGCTAACTTGCGAACGGTCTGACTCTCCTCTAAAAGGATGGCAATGTTATTTAGTTAGTTAATGTTTCGCGAACAAGTTATCATTTGCACCGTTTTCCGTCGCCTTGGCGTTGCGAAGTTCTGCTAAGCTAGCATCTGAGCGTAGCGAAGCAGCGTAGCGGGCAGAAGCTGACGCAAAAAACTAGGCACCTGAGGCTTAAGGGAAGCGTGATTGCGCATGACTGCAGGGTAGGCTGGTAGTTTTTCGAATCCTATATGTCAATTTTTAGCAGTGTATTTCATTCATTTTTTATATATTGAGAGGCACGTATGGCTGTCAGAAAAATAGCGCTCAGTTTTCTAGGTATAGCTTTGGCTTTATCTTTAAGCACTAGTGTTTACGCCCAAGAAACCTTAGATAAATCGGAAAATTCCAAGGATGAGGCTAATTTTATGTCTGTCTCTAGGCAAACGGTAACTGCTTCCGGCGAAGCTGCCTTAGTGGGTAACTCTCTGCGCGAAGCGGCGGCTTCCGGGCGGAAGCTGAGTGCTGCCGATGAAAAGTGGCTGGAAGTTTTGCGCAGCCATTGGGGGCGAGATAATATAAGCGTACCCGATTTGGATCGCCTGCCCGCCCAGCGCCAAGTAAACTGCCGTCTGACCGCAGAGTATATCAACGCCCATCCCGGTGCTCTGCAGTCCTTGCTGCAGGCCTGGGAGGCCATGGAAGCGGCTACAAATTTGGAACTGCAGATTTTTCACGGCGACGGCTATACGCTGCCCTGCTGCAACCCAGAGATCAGAGCTTTGCTGAAGCAGAGCTACACGCTGGCTGAGTTTGAGAATCTATATTTGCTGGCTTTGTCGCACGGCACTTTCGATATGAAAGTCAATCCCGAAAACGGTTTGGTGATTACTTCGGATATATCTGGTGAGGAAAATCGGGAAATGGCCTGCCGCCAGTGGGTGACCGATACCGTGCGCACCGGAGAAATCGAACGCGTCGTCGCCCCTGAAGGCTGGAAAAGGGTGCTGCAGACCCTGGCTAAATTCTATACCTCTCCCGTAGAGCAGCAAGCCTTTGACAGCTGTATTGCTAATCCTAAACAGTATCGCGAAGGCGGTTTGGCGGAAGGTGTGGCCCATATCTTTTATCCGCAAAATCTCCAGCGCGATCCCAGCTGGTTCAATAACAAGCGTTTGGAATCGCACGGATTGGCTTTGCAGGCCCTTTGCCAGGGGCTTAAAGGCTGGGCTGCCAATGAAGCCTGGGGGGCTGTGCAGCCCGATGACGCCTATGTTCAGGCCATTGCCAATTTGGCCGCTTATTTTATAAGTATAGACTATGCCACGGCACCGTCAGCTGGCAACTGGGAAGAAACGCCATTCCCTGGCGGTCTGACTTGGGACGCTCAGGCTATTAAGGCGGGTCTGCAGGAACTGAACGACTTGCTTTACGATAGGCATTACGATGACTGTAACTGTGTCGTCAGTTTTAGAGAGCGTCTGCGGTCCTCCCGTCATGGTCAGATAGCCGCTGATCGCACTAAATTAGCGCAGGCTATTGCTTCCGGTGAGAAGCGCGTGCGCAGTTCGTATATGGCGGAAAGCCCGGGGCACAGGGAAGTCGATGCTTCGCTTTCTTTTTTGGCGGGAACTGATAGCCGTTTGGACGACAATGGCTTAGCAAGCGTCGGCAAATATCTTAAGCAGCTGGAGATGCTGGAAACAAAGCTGGTGCGGGAACATGGTATGCTGCGCTATGCTCCGTTTTATACTCAGTTAAAAGACGGTTCCAAGGTGCTTTCTCCCGATAGTTATCTTAACTTTAATTACAATATTGCCTCTGATCCGCAGGGCAAGCTCAATTTAGAGTGGAAGGGTGTCCTGGACAGTTTTGGCTCTAAGGACTGCAGTGAGCCGTTAGTTTTTGCGGCCCGGGCTTCTTTGGCTACTGACAATCGGGAAGCGCAGTGGTTTATGGTATCCGATGTAGCTAGAGGGTATGCCAATCAGGGCCTGCAGGTGCTGAAAGAGGCTGCGGTGCGTTTGGGGCGCCCCGATGGGCATGTTAAAATCGCAGAGCTTACCGCAGCGGAGCGAGAGCTTTTCCAGCGGGCTCTCCAGGGGGCGACCCGCAATATTAACCGCGCCTATGCCAGAATTACCGATACTAAACCTATGGTTAAAGCCAATGGCTTAAAAGCGGCGGCCTGGGCTGTTCCCGAAGCTTGGCAGAGCGTGAGCACTTTAGATGGCGGCTGCGCTTATCTGCCTGGTGTCAACACGCCTTTGACGTGGGCAGCGGTATCGCTGCAAGGCGCTTCAAAAACATATATGGAGCTGCTCCAGGCCGCTGAGCGATAGCCTTTAACAGATATTTTTAAAGTGTTTTATCGCCCAGCCTGCTGTCTGGACGAGCAGACAAATAGCATCGAAACGTATAGATGTGTAGTCAAGTTTGTGCAGCGAAAGATAGATTTGGGCAGCTAAGCGCATTTTGGCTATTTTGGCGGGTGTGACGCTTTCGGCTGGTACTCCCCAGCGCGTGGAACGTCTGGTCTTGACTTCGGCGAAAATCAGCGTATCGCGTTCAAGTGCCACAATATCCAATTCGGCGGTTATTTTGCCGGGAGAACAGGCGCTGTTGCGGCCCAAATACTGGTGAGCGCGGAAATTGCGGGCTATTATGGTGTAGCCTATGTTAATTAGGTAACGGGCGGCCAGGTCTTCGCCGAGCTGGCCCAGACGTTTTTTATCATAGCTCATATTATGGCCTTCGCAGCGGCTTAGGCGATTCCTTATTAATTGAATATAATACTATGGGGAGATGCCGCTTGCGGCAGAGGAGGGGCAAGACTGTTGGAAAACCGGGGCCTATCTTGTATCATAGGCCTGCTTGTATGCGGGCTTGAATATGGCGATAATTGTATGTAAATCAACATTTGGTAACTGTCATCAAACCTTAACCAAATGACATTTACCAAATTACGTTGGCAGAAAGTGTAATTGATAAATGCGGTCAGACGGTAAGTTAAAACGCTGGGTACTGTGGATAGGCCTTTGCCTGCTGTTGGGGGCAGGCGCTTTTGCGGCGGGCTATTTCTTGGGAGCCGGAGGCCCCTCTAAGGACGCTCTTTCCCATCAAGACGGGCAAACTGCGCAGCAGAATAGTGCTGGCCCTGAAAGCCGTAAAGCTAAGGCGCTAAAAAAAGCCCACCAGGAAACAAGTAATGAAGCAAAAGAGCGGGAACGGGAACAGCGTTTAGCCACTCAGCCTGCCGTCAGCGATGGCCAGCTGGCCTCTCTGCAGTCTCCGCTAACCAAGATAGCCTTGCAGCGCACCACCCGCGAACAGGAAAATTTGTGGAAGAAGCACATTCCGCAGCTGCTGCCATCCTATAAAAGCTCCAAAGATTACGCTGTAGCTGCCGGAGCGTTGCGCGATTATGAACATGTGGTGTTTCATGTAACTAAAACCCACAATTTGGCCAATAACCATCAGGTGCTGCGCGATGCTGCCCCCATGCTGCAAAAGTTTTGCAAACGCTGGGAAGTCCCCGAAGCGCCTGTCGAAGCTATTATCTCCTGGGAAAATTCCGGCTCGCGTTCCAGCGTTTCCTATGCCGGAGCGGTGGGTATCTGCCAGATGATGGAAGGCACAGTGCATTTTGTTCACGAGTATGCCAGAAAAGAGGCGGATAAATTGCGCCAGCAGGCGGAAGACCTGCGCGCAGAGGGTGGTGACAGTCAGCGCATAAGCGAGCTGTTAGCCAGGGCTGACCTTTTGGATTGCGGCGTGCGCCACAAAACTCAAGCCCGCCAAGCCAAATGCGACGAGCGTCTGCTGGCCAACTGCAATTTAGAAGATTCGGTTATTTATATCAAGTATCTGCTAGGAAAGTATGACAACCGTGCTGATTTGGCTATTGCGGCTTATCACAGCGGCATAGATAATATCGACGATATAATCATTACGTATGTTAACGAGCAAAAAGGCTATTATCTCGAACGCGGCCAGGAAAGATCGGAGCTGCGCTGGGCTTTGGAGCGTTACGATATAAAGTATGCCGATTTGTGGCAGTACGAAAAGACGCGGGCTATGCTGGGCGGAGTGCGCACCATGGATGGCGAGATTACCACATGGCGCAACCGCCGTGAGGCGCTGGGCGATGAAGCGGATCTGTATCTGTGGAAAGTGCTTTCCTCCTGGATAGCTTATAAAGCCGGTCCTGACTATACTCAGCGGCTGATCGAAAACAACCGCGCCCGCCGGGAAGAATGCGCCTATCGAGGTCTGTCCCCAGGCAATAGCCGCGATAAATTGAGGAAAATGCAAGAAAAAGGCGAGCTGGTTAATGTGCGCAGCGTATTGCCTAAGCACGGCGCTGAGCTGTGCTCAAATAAAGGAATTGACAGCTGGCAGCAGACAGCTCACGCTCAAGCAGCCCCCAAGCCCTCGCCAGGGCAGGCGGCTGGGGCGGCAGCTTCTGCCAAAGATGAGCATAAAGCGGAAACGCTGCCTAAGGTTAGGCCAGAGCTGGCGGAGGCTTCCTGGCTAGTGCGCCCGGAAATGCTCGGCTATTTAATGGATTTGCAGCAGCGCTGGCAGCAGGCCTTGGGTCATGAAAAGGTGCGCTTGCCGATTTCTCTGCTTTCCGGAGCTCTGCTAGAACAAAAGAATGAACTGGAGGCAGAAGGGACGATCATTCCCTGGAGAGGATGTCCGGCGGGACTGTATAACTGCCATGGCCGCGGAGTAGCTGTTGAATTTGACTATCGGGATATGCCTCAGGAACAGTTAGAAGTTTTGCAGCGCCTGCTGGAATACGATTACGTTTTCGATCGCATTTATCTGCTGAACCGCAGAGAAACAGCACATATCGTGCTCAATCCCCGCTGGGGCGATGAATATCTGAAAAAATACCGGGAAACTGTAGGAAATTGAACCGTTCAGTGATATTTTTTCATTATATCCTGGCTTTTGGTCAGCAGGAGGGGCTATGTCAGTAATTTCCATTCGCAACCTTACTCGGACGTATGTGATCGGCGGCGATATTGAAGTGCAGGCTCTGCGCGGAGTCGATCTTGACGTCGAAAAAGGTGAATTCGTGGCTATTATGGGTCCGTCGGGATCGGGCAAATCCACGATGATGAATATTCTGGGCTGTTTGGACAAGCCTACGGCGGGCACTTATATTCTCGACGGGGAAAATGTCAGCAACATGAGCAACGATGAGCGGGCGGCCGTGCGCAATCAGCGCATAGGGTTTGTATTTCAGGGCTTTAACCTCTTGGCTAGGACGACGGCTCTGGAAAACGTGGAACTGCCTCTGATGTACCGCGCTCATGTTCCGCCTCCGGCGGAAAGACGGCGTCTCTGCATAGAAGCCTTGGAACGCGTAGGGCTGGGAGGAAGAGTAGATCACGTGCCCACTCAGATGTCAGGCGGAGAGCAGCAGCGCGTAGCCATTGCCAGGGCTTTGGTCACCAAACCAGCGATTATTTTAGCCGATGAACCTACGGGAAATCTCGATTCCAAGCGCACCGATGAAGTCATGGCTCTGTTTAACGAACTGAACAGCAAGGAAGGTATCACCACGGTTATGGTTACCCATGAGCCGGAAGTGGCAGTTAAGTGCAAGCGGGTGGTCTTGTTTAAGGACGGCAAGATTATCGGTGACGGTACTCCCGATGAAGTTCTGAACAAGATGGCCTACGGAGTGATTCGCTGAAGTGTATGCGCTCTAAAGGAAAAATATTCTCGCTGTTCGGCAACCGTGCAAAATCAGGGATTAGACACAAACGCGTGCTAGGCGCTGGGCGCGTTTTGAGCGCTGTGTTTACTCTGATTCTGGCGATTGGAATGCTGCTCTCCTGCGGTAAAACAGCGGATGAGCACTTTGCTGACGGCAGCGGCATTTCTGAACATCTCGATGTACGGCAGGCCTATCCTCTGCAGGTTCATTTTATAAACGTGGGGCACGGTGACAGCGCTTTAGTGCAGTGTGAAGGGCACAATATGCTAGTAGATGGCGGCTTGCGCCGCTGCGGTCATGAGCTGCGCCGCTATCTGCGTCAGGCTGGCGTGAACCGTTTGGAAGCTGTGGTCTGCAGCCATGAACACAAAGATCACGTGGGCGGTCTGATAACTATCGTTCACTCTCTGCCTTACGATAACGTGTATGCTCCCAGCGACTATTATGAGGGCAACAAAGATTTTAATAGACTGGTGGGCATGGTGCGCAGTCACGGCCATGAGATAACCGTGCTGCAAGCTGGAGATAGCTTTTATTTAGGTGGGGCCGTAGTTAATGTATTGGGGCCTATTCTGGATTATGGCGGCAGTGAACGCAGAGAAGACAATCATTCCTTAGTGATGCGCGTTGATTATGGAGAGCATTCCTTTCTGTTTACTGGGGATATTTACGCCCAGGCGGAACTGGACCTTATGGATTTTGGGGCTGATTTAGAATCGACTGTGCTTAAAGTGCCGCATCATGGCTCTTCTACGTCGTCAGGAGAGGCGTTTTTGCAGGCTGTCAATCCTCGCTATGCTGTTATTTCTACAGCGGGCACAGAGAGGAATCATCCTCACAGCGAAATACTTTCGCGTTTAGAACGTTTGCACATACGCACTTATCGCACGGATAGGGACGGGGATGTCGTCTTCTGTGGTGATAAGCGCGATTTGAAAGTTTATTGCAGCCGTCGGGAAAACGGTGAGCAATAACGCGTCAATAACGCGGCAACAATCTTATTCAATGGTTGCGTTAAAGGTTAATATCATTTAGTTAGCAATCAGCTAACTTGCGAACTACCTGACTCCCTCTAAAGGATGCAAAATCATTTAGTTAGCGATTAGCTAACTTGCGAAACTATCTAACTCCCCCTAAAGGATGGGAGGGGGATAAGTCGCGGCTGCGACAGAGGGGGTGCCCAAGACTGTTGGGGAAGCTAGGTTTAGCTTGTGTTATGCTCTGGCTTATACACAGGTCTGAACGTGGTGCTAATAGTATATGAGTCAACATTTCCAATGTCATCGAGCCTTAACTAAATGACATTGCGTTAAAGGTATTTTGTATGAAATGGGTTTATTTGTTTTCTGCAGGCCTACTGGAAATAACCTGGGCTATAACTATGAAATATTCCGAGGGTTTTAGCAAATTTTGGCCGTCGGTCATTACCGTAATCGCTTCGATTGCCAGTGTGGCGGTACTTTCACTGGCTCTGAAGCAGCTGCCTCTGGGCATAGCCTATACGATTTGGACGGGAATGGGTATCATCGGTACGGCGGTTCTGGGCGCGTTGCTGTTTAAGGAGATGCTCAGCCCGGTTCAGATCGCCTGTGTCGCTTGTATACTGCTGGGAATAGTGGGGCTGCGTTTGAGTGCTCAATAAAATGAAAAAGTTTGGCATGGTGTTTCTCGCCTTTTCGGCAATGCTGTCCTTGTTATGGCATTGGCTGCATTCTGCTGCCATCGTGCGCGTCAATACTGCTCAGTGGAGTAAATATCCCTTTCAGGTGCATTTTATTGATGTTGGTCATGGGGACAGTATTTTGCTGATCTGTGAGGGCCAGGCCATGCTGATCGATGCTGGGATGCCTTTTTGGTCTAAAACTGTAAGGAAATACTTGCGTCTTTGCGGCATTGAGTCTTTGGATTATCTCGTCTGCACTCATGAGCACTGGGACCATGCCGGCGGCCTGCGCGGTATTGTGGAAGAATTTCCTGTGGGCCGGATTTATGCCCCGGTTCGGCGGGCAGAGTGTGTGGCTAAAGGGTATTTCAATGGCTTTGCCGAGGCAGCAGAAGCCAAAGGTTTGCAGCTGGAGCGTCCTGAGCTGGGAAGCGTCTGGCAGCTGGGCGGTGCGGAAGTTAAAGTGGTAGGGCCGGTTGATTATACTCCCGCTCCCAGTCATGTGGAGAACAATCATTCGATTGTCTTGCGCGTAACTTATGGGGATAATTCTGTGCTGCTTTTAGGCGACAGCGAGAAATACGCTCACGAGGCGATGCTTAAATCTGGCTTAGAACTGAAAAGCGATGTGGTCAAGGTTGGGCATCACGGCATTAGGCAGGATAAGGAGTTCTATGAGGCTGTGGCGGCGAAATACGCTATTGTGCCTGGCGCCAATATGAGCAAAAGCCGCTCGGCGGATATAGAGAAGTATCTGCGCGGGGCGGGGACAGAACTGTGGCTGATCCGGGAGGCCGGCAGCGTGGTTTGTGCCGGCGACGGATATGAGTGGACGGTGAGCAAAAGCGGAGAATAAAAAAGCCTCAGGATGACTTTGGCGGAAATCCCGGGCTTAATTTGTAATGTTTGTATTGGTGTGTACATCATTAGTAAATGCGATGAAATGTCGGCAATTCAGCGTTTTGCTAATGATGCGTTACCTTTACACTATCAATATACGTTTACTTGAAACGCTATAACCTGCGGACAAATTATTGTATCACAAAATGCAGCTCTGATTTTTTCAATCTGCATCAGTGATATTTGTGCATCAATCCAGAGAAATACACAAAATTTGCTGCACTACCTCCTGGACCTCTTAGTCGTCCTCGTAATCGTCTTTGTTATCGTCTTCGTAATCTTAGTCGTCCTCGTCCTAGTCCTTCTCCCGTCGTCGTCTTCGTCT
>JAUNIO010000004.1:0-87197 GCA_030535355.1 bacterium
CAGTCCCGTTAAGTTAGCGATTAGCTAACTTGCGAACTATCTGACTCCCCCTAAAGGATGGGAGGGGGAGAAGTCGCGGTTGCGACAGAGGGGGTAACAAAACAGCTTCCTACCAAAGGAGGGAAGCTGTTTTGCTGGGTTTATGAGGGGTGTTATTATGAATCAGATTATATTATTTGCTACAAAAAAATTTACTTTTCAGCAGCATCTTTGGCTTTAGCGGGAGCTTCAGCCGGAGCTTTGGCAGCGGCATCAGCCGGAGCTTTGACAGCAGCGTTCTTGTCAGGACGAGGACCGCCGGGGCGTTTGCCGTGATGCTTGTGGCCTCTAGGCCCTTTGTGCCCTCTGTTTTTCTTGAGTTCTTCTATTCTCTTTTGCTGCTCAGCGCGCATCTTGGTGAACTTGGCCTTCTGATCAGCATTGAGCAGCTTTTCGATCTCTTTGGCTTCGGCTTCACGCTCGGCTTTCATCTTCTTCATTCTCGCTTCGCGCTCAGATTTCATTTTCTGACGCTCTTTTTGCATCTCTTGCTTGCGGTTTTCCTCATTCTTCTTGAGGATTTTGCCGATTTTAGCCTGCTGATCGGCATTGAGATCGAGCTTTTCGGTCAGCCGTTTTAACTCCCGCTCGGAAGAGGGAGCGCCGGGATGCCTGTGGCCTCTGTGAGCGTGATGCTTTTTGTCTTGGTGCTTCATGGATTTGCCCGGGCATTTCTTGCCTTTAGGGGCTGCTTCTTTGTCTCCCTTATCATTGCACTGGACCTGGGCTTTGGGAGTCTGGCCTTCGGCGGGTGGATCGGCCTGGACCGAAGAAGGAATGACGAATAATGAAGCGGCGGAAATCGCCGCGATTATGGAGGCGAATAAAGTCTTTTTCATATCATATCTCCTGTGGCTAGACGTTACGCATTTTGTCTAACCCTTTGCATAATTATAATCCACGGAACGGTTGCATTATACAAGATAATTGAATTTTTTTGTAGGTTCTTTAATGATTATTTAGGAATGTTTCACTCCGCGCTTTCCTCTGCTAGCGGCAGAGTCACCGTAATTTCTAGGCCGCCCTCGGGGTGATTGCGTATGGATGTGTGGCCGCCGGCGGATTCCGTAAGCGCCTGCACGATCGCTAAGCCCAGGCCGCTGCCTCCAGTCTTGCGGTTGCGGGAAGCATCAGAGCGGAAGAAACGCTCAAAGACGCGGGGCAAATCCTTTTCGGGAATTCCCGGGCCGTGATCGCGCACGCTGACGCTGACTTCGGTTTTGTGCGGCTGGCAGGTAATCTCTATGGGCGAATCTCCGGGAGCATATTTTTGGGCATTGCCGATTAAATTGTGGAAGATACGCGCTAAACTGTCGCTGTGGGCGTGAACGGTAGCCTTGACCTGGGGAGAAAGAATAATCTCTTTATCGAAGTTGACCGGCTGGGCGCTGGCCACTACTTCGCGCAGAAGTTTGTGCAGATCGATATCTTCCAGCTGTCCTGGCATCGAGCCTGGCGCGGCGTTTTCAGCCCGCGAGAGATAGAGCAGATCGTTGACCAAGCGGCTCATGCGCCCTATTTCGCGGTTCATGACGGCTAACGAGCGCTGGCGTTCTTCTTCGCTGGCATCTTCCATGAGTTCGGCCATTCCGCTTATGGCGGTCAGAGGAGTTTTAAGCTCATGGGAAGCATCGGCCACAAAGCGCTTTTGGCTGGCAAAGCTCTTTTCCAGCTGGCTGACCATTTGGTCAAAGGCTTCGGCCACATCGCTAAGCTCGCGCTGGTGACAGACTATGCCGGTGCGGGCGCTTAAATCGCCGTTCTCCACAATTTTGGCGGTTTTGGCCAGCTGTTCCAGAGGCTGGCTGAGCCTTCTGCCGATCAGCAGGCTGAATATCACGCTGAGCAGCAGCGATCCCAAACCACCCCAAACCATCAGGTTGTTTAAGGTGTTGGTAATGTCTTCGGCGACCCGCCACGAGGAAAACAGCTGCAGGAAAACATCGGGGAATCCGTTGAGGCTCAGGGGAATCAGCAGGCAGAAAACTTTGTTTCCGTTGCTGTCGCTGTCGATCCAGCATACCGAATAGGGCGGCTCCAGCGGCTCCAGCATTTTAGCTTCGTCAAATTTTTGGGGAAGGGGCATGGGCAAAACGCCTATGCGATGCCCACCCTGGGCCAGCGTAGCCCCAGAAATATCGATAATGCGGGCGCTTTGGTTGGCATCATCCAGAGCTTCTACCAAGGTAAAAGGAGTATAATCGCCCAGGCGGTCCAGCAGTTCATCTTGGACTTCCTGGGGCTTCAGCTGATTGAGGTGAACTCCTACAGTGGTAAAGGCCGCGTCGGTCATGCGCTGCTGGGTGGAGGTCCACAGACGGCTGGTGATTTGCTGCTGCAAGAGAACTCCGATGATGATCAGCGTTACGCAGAGCGGTATAAAATAACCGCTGGCAATTAGCACGGACAGGCGAATTTGGCGCGGGTTCCGGCGCTTGTGGTTGGGCGCGGAGCTGGAACTGCTGGGCGCGGAGCTGGAATTAGTTGAGGGCATAACCCACTCCGCGGACGGTGCGGATTAAGCGCCGGTCGTTGTCGCCAAGTTTGGTGCGCAGAGCGCTGACATGAACTTCTACGGTATTGGCGCCGCCCGGATAGTCCCAGCCCCAAATAGTATCTAAAATTTGCTCTTTGGTCAGGACTTGGCGGGGGTGGGTAATGAAATACTCCAAGATTTCAAATTCTTTGGTCGTCAGCTCCACTTCTTTGTTGTCGCGGAAGACCCGGCGCTCAGCACGGTCTAGAACAAGATCGTTGTAAGTGATTTTGTTGTCATTGTTGGCACCGGCTCGGCGCAGCAGGGATTTAACCCGCATCAGCAGTTCTTTGAACTTGAAGGGCTTAGCCAAATAGTCATCGGCTCCCGTTTCAAAACCTTTGACCTTGTCTTCGAGGGTGTCTTTCGCCGTCAGCATGATAATGGGCACGTTGTCGGCGGCGCGGATGCGGCGGCAGACTTCGATGCCTTCCATTTCCGGCAGCATCCAGTCCAGAATGACCAGGTCGGGATGCTCTTTGCGGTACAGCTCTAAACCGTCTGTACCGGTGCTGGCGGAAAGTACGCGGTAGCCTTCGCGCCCTAGGCCTAAGTCGAGCAGCTCTATGATGGATTCTTCATCGTCGACGACGAGAACTGTAATATTCTGTTTGTCATTTGCATTAGCCATAAGCTATTTTATTCCCAGTTTGTAGTGAAAACCTTTTTTCGCCTAAAAGAGGTTTTGCAAGGTACAGGTTTAACACAAAAAGACTATATTTTTTATTGAGGGGTAGGCCTTGAGCCGAACTATATGAGTGAGCTGAACAAAGCTTTAGAAGTTATCAAAGCCGAACGGGCTTTAGCCGAGGGGGGCGCTGAAGGCAATCTGGTGATCAGCAAGACCTGGCTGTCCGCCAACGTATGCCGCATGGTCCTGCAGGCTCCGCATATCGCCAAACAGCGCAAACCGGGGCAGTTCGTTATCGTGCAGACTGACGTAGATTATGGAGAAAGAATTCCGCTTACCATCGCCGATGCCGATCCGGAAGCGGGTACGGTAACTCTTATTTTCCAGACTGTGGGCAAATCTACTACAGAGCTGGGCCAGTTCGAAGTGGGCGATTATGTGCCCGTCTGCGCCGGACCTATGGGCAAACCCACCCACATCGAGAAATTCGGGCGTGTGGTGGCTGTGGGTGGAGGTATCGGCATCGCGCCTCTGCATCCCATCGTGCAGGGGATGAAAGCCGCTGGCAATCACGTGACTTTAATCGCCGGAGCCCGCAGCCGCGAGCTAATCATCATGGAAGAGGAAATGCGCCAAGCTGTCGACGATATCATCATCTGCACCGACGATGGTTCTTACGGGCGCAAAGCTTTGGTGACTGAGCCTTTGAAAGAGATCTGCGAGAGCGATAAGCCCGATCTGGTTATCGCCATTGGCCCGCCGATTATGATGAAATTCTGCGCCGAGACTACGCGCCCGTTCGCGGTGCCCACTTTGGTGAGTCTGAACACGATCATGATTGACGGCACGGGCATGTGCGGCTGCTGCCGCGTTACCGTAGGCGGCCAGGTCAAATTTGTCTGCGTGGACGGTCCCGAATTTGACGGGCATCTCGTCGATTTTAACGGAATGCTGCGCCGTTTAAATGCTTTTAAAGCGGAAGAGACCTGCGCGCGTGAGCGCGGCTGCCGCCGGGCGGCTTTGGTTAAAGCTTTGGAAGAAATGGCCTAAACAGGGCTTAAAAAGCCTAAGTTGGGTATGTCTGCCGTTGGTGTTGTTAATCTTTTTTGGTGGTTTTGTGCTGACGGCATCTCTCAGATTTATCGGTTTTACGAATTGGAGACCCGTTCCGTGCCCCTGCGATTAGGCCGGTTCGAGTTTATGGAGGAAAAAATATGCCTCGCTATGTAGAGGATCCCCGCAAAATTAATCAGCGCGCTCTGGACCTGTGTGAAAAGCTTCTCAGCCAAGAGAAAGCGCTTACCCCTAAAGAACGGCTGGCCATTCCCCAGCAGAAGCCTCCGGTTTTGGACCCTCTGGAGCGCTCCCGCTGGCAGGATGAAGTTGAAAAGACCTATCTGCCCGCTCAGGCCATTTTGGAAGCCAGCCGCTGTCTGAACTGCAAAGTGCCGCAGTGCGTGAAGGGCTGCCCGGTGGCTATTGACATTCCCGGTTTTATGAAAGCCACAGCAGAGGGAGATTTCGCCCAGGCGGTGGCGATTATTAAGCGCACCAGCCTGCTGCCCGCTATCTGCGGGCGCGTTTGCCCTCAGGAGCGCCAATGTATGCAGAACTGCACCGTGGGCAAAGGCCTGAAAGATGTGCAGTCTTCCGTGGCTATTGGCAAAGTTGAGCGCTTCCTGGCCGATTGGGACCGCGAACAGGCCGATTCCGCCGCTCCTGAAGTCGCTCCTCCCACGGGCAAAAAGGTGGCTGTGGTCGGTTCTGGACCCGCTGGTCTAGTGGTGGCGGCAGACTGCCGCCGCGCTGGGCACGAAGTGACCGTCTTTGAAGCTCTGCACAAGCTGGGCGGCGTGCTGCGCTACGGTATTCCCGAATTCCGTCTGCCCAAAAAGGTTATCGACGCTGAGATCGCCACTTTGAAGCGCATGGGCGTGAAATTCCACACCAACTTTTTGGTAGGGCGCACCCGCCAGCTCAGCGAGCTGCTGGAAGAAGACGGTTATTCAGCGGTCTTCCTGGGAGTCGGCGCTGGTCTGCCTATCTTCATGGGCATTCCCGGCGAAGATTTAGTGGGCGTCAGCACAGCCAACGAGTATCTGACCCGCGCTAACTTGATGGGCGCTATTCAGCCCGGCCATAACGACACGCCGACTTATAATTCCAAGAAGGTCATCGTGCTGGGCGGCGGCAATGTGGCTATGGATGCCTGCCGCATGGCCATGCGCCTGGGCGCTGAGGAAGTGACCGTACTCTATCGGCGCAGCCGGGCCGAGATGCCCGCCCGCGCGGAAGAAGTGCAGCACGCTCTGGAAGAGGGCATAAGGATCAACTTCCTGGAGAACGCCGTGGCCATTCACGGCGATGACAAGGGCCGGGTGACTTCGGTGACGGTACAGCGCTACGAGCTGGGCGAGCCCGACGCTTCGGGGCGGCGCCGTCCCGTAGCTATCGAGGGCGATACTTACGAATTGGAAGCCGATACCGTTCTGGTAGCTATCGGTAACCTGTCCAACCCGCTCTTAACGGCGGCTACTCCCGGCTTAGAGGTCAACAAGCGCGGCAACATCATCGTCGATGAAGCCACGGGCAAGACCAGCTTAGACCGCGTTTACGCGGGCGGTGACATCGTGCTGGGCGCAGCTACGGTGATTTTGGCTATGGGCGAAGGCCGCCGGGCGGCGGCCGCCATCAATGAACTGCTGGCTGCCGAAAAGTAATCGTTTCTGCCGTTATCTGGCAGCTGTAGGCCTGGGCTGGGCTTTGTGGCTCAGCCCAGGCTTCGGTTTGGGCTGTGCCTGGTCTCAAGCCTCTTATTTTTTTCACGAGATTCAGCCGGGCGAAACGCTGTGGGCCATCGCCAAAGCCTACGGAATTAGTGTGGAGCGTCTGCAGGAGTTTAACGGCGGCTTGGAGGGCAGCAGCCACATCAAGGCCGGGGAGTTTCTGATCGTGCCCGCCGATGTTTTGGAGCGCCCTCAGCCTCCCGTGGTTAAGCGGCCGCAGAGCGCTTCCGACGGCGGGGAATGGGCGGTGCGGCCGGGGTCGGTCTTTGGGAGCGAAGCGCCGGAAAATTCCGCTGAGGATGCGCCTCCCGGTTTGGTTGTGCTTTCTCCCTTAGTTCCCGAGCTGGCTCTGGTGTCGCCGATCGAGGCCGACAAACCGCAGGTCCGGCCCGGGGCCCGACCGCAGTCAGGCAATAGGGGCACGTCCGCTCAGCTTGCGCCCAAACAGCAGGCCAAGCCTTCCTCGTCGGCTCAATCCCAGGCGGCTGACGCGCAGGCTGGCAAGTCTTCGGCGGCCAAGCCTCAAGCCGCTGACGCGAAATCTGGGAAATCGGCTGCTTCTAAATCAAGCGGCGTCAATTCGGGCAAAACTGTTCCCGCGTCATCCCAAACCAAGGCGGAGCGGTCCTGGAGCCAATCCCGCGCCGCAGGTGGCCGGGCGGATAAAGCCAAGGATAAGGCCGCTTCCACTGAGCGGAAGAAAGAGGCCGAAATAGCGCTGAACACGGCTCCTTCAGCATCGCAGACCGTCTCGGGCGGGCGCTGGCGGCGCGGCCAGGCGCCCAGGGAGAACAAGGGCCGGGACAGGGATAAGCCGGGGAAAGATGGGCAGCAGGCGCAGAAGACCCCTGAACAGATGGTGGCCTTCGCCAAAAAGTTCCTGGGCACGCCGTACGTTTACGGCGGGGACACGCCGGCGGGTTTCGACTGCTCGGGGTTCGTGCAGAGCGTGTGCCGCTACGCGGGAGTGAACATTCCCCGGGTGGCCGACGATCAGTATTACCGGGCGGGCAAACCGGTGCCCAAGGGGAAGGAACGGCAGGGCGATCTGGTGTTTTTCGAGACCGATCCCAGCTGGCCCGGGCCTTCGCACGTGGGGATCTGCGTGGGGAACGGGGAGTTCATCCACGCCTCGTCGAGCGGGTCGGTGCGGATTGACAGTTTGGATAAAGAGTATTACAAGGCGCGGTTTTTGGGGAGCAAGCGGGTGCTGGAGGGGTAGCTTTTGCAATCTTTGCTGTGCGGTATGTTAGCTTCGCTGCGTACAGCTTCCCGCTGAATGTGCTGCTATTGCTGCAGGCAATGCATGAAGCTTTGCTTTCCTGCGTCAGCTTCTGCCCGCTTCGCTGCTTCGCTGCGCTCAGATGCTGCGCTTAGCAGAACTGCCGCAACGCAAAGCGTGAATGACCTGCAGCTTTGTGTATATAACATGCCCGCTGCGGGAACTGTACTCTGCTCAGTCAGAATAGAATATTTAGCACAGCAGAATCTTGCAAAAGCGGGAAGCATAATTCATCGAACCGCGCGTAAGGTCGAACCGCTATTGGCTCCGTACCGGCTTCCCGCTGAATGTGCTGCTATTGCTGCAGACAATGCATGAAGCTTTGCTTTCCTGCGTCAGCTTCTGCCCGCTTCGCGAAGAGGTAGCTTTTGCAATCTTTGCTGTGCGTCATAATGAATAGACTTCACTCCGTGCTCGGCTTCCCGCCGCGATATGCTTCATCAAGATAATAGAGCCTTGCTTTCTTGCGCCAGCTCCCTCGACGGCGCTGCTTCGCGGGAGGTAGCTTGTGCAAATTTGCTATGTTTATGTAATGAGCAAAATTTGCTTCGTACCGGCTTCCCACCGGGCTCACTGCGCAGGGGGTAGCTTTTGCAATCTTTGCCGTGCCGCTTATCCCATACGGCTCACTTCGCGGCAGCTTCCTCTCCGGCGCTGCTTCGCTTCGCTCAGAGGCGCCTTGTTCGGAACTGCCGCTGCGTTCGTCAGAAGTATTTTTGTTTAGCACAGCAGAATCTTGTAAAAGCGGGGAGGCATAATTAATCGAACCGCGTGTGAGGTCGAACCGCTATTAACTTAACATCGGCTTCCCGCCGGATTCTGCGGCCGGCGCTGTTCGCTGCGCTTCGCTTGCTCAATGCGCCTTTCGCAGAACTGCCGCAGCGCAAAGCGTGAATGACCTGCAGCTTTGTGTATATAACATGCCCGCTGCGGGAACCGGCACTGCGCTCAGTCAGAATAAATTATTTGGCACAGCAGAATCTTGTAAAAGCGGGGAGAATAATTAATCAAACCAAGCGTAAGGTCGGACCGCTATTGGCTTCGTACCGGCCTTACGCTGCGCTCTCTCCTTCCTGTGCATCGCTAAACCGAAGCGGTGTCTTGCGTTATGCCTTGCAGCACATGCACTTAGGAAGTCCGCATTTTTTTATATTATCTAAATTTTCATCAATCACCTTAAATACTTCGTTCATGATCTCAACATGACGTTTCGGATCATAAAGTTCAAGGTATTTCTCATTCTTACAGGTCCGAAAATTGGGCAATAGTTTTTCATCTTCTTTTGTCTGATTAGAGGGAAGATAACGCAACCATATCCACCAATTTTTTTTGTCCTTCTTATTATTGATATACTGCTTCCAAGTCTCATCAGAAAAAGCATCTTTAATTTGAAGCAGCTCTTCATCTTTATATGGCCATTTAGGTCCATCATTTTTAAAGAACACAAGTCCATATGCCAAATATTTGTATATCTCAAAACGAAGCGCTAACTTATAATCTTTGCACTGTCTAAAACAAAATGTTAATGCGAGATATTTCTCAGATTTATTTGTATGATAATAATTTTCAGGACTACCTACAGAGTCATCTTTAGGCATAAATAAATCCAATCGTTCACCTATATGATTTTTGATCTCTTCAAAAACACGCCGCATCATATTTATACGCACCTGTGTTATCGAATCTGCAATAACTGCAGCACTTTCATAGTTTTCTCTCGAGGTACCTATCGTATTACTAATCATTTCCCTAAATACATCCCCCTGAATATTACCGGTGAGCTTATCGAGCAGGCTGATATACTGCCTTATGTATTCAGATACAGCTGGTGCCTGCCAGGCCATTTCTCCGCAGCGTACCAGCCAGTTCCGCACATCCGCCGCAAAAGACAGACATTTCACATTCTCGCAAGTTCTTTTACTGTCGTCACTGGGATCACGACCGTCTAATGTCAAATAATAGACTTGCTGTTCAGCTGCCCGTTCATTTGCAAAAACATAATAGCGTTCTATTTGCCTTTTCTGATCATTAGCGTATATTTTGACTTCTATCGGATAGCAGACATTATCGCCTTCAATCAGCAAATCTATGCGCCCGGTCTCACCGCATACTGTTTCATCAAAAGCATACTCCCGCCAAACACGTGGATTTTTAGGCAACGGTTTTAGCATCACCTGTTCACAAAAATCACGCAGAAACGCTTCACCCAGGCCATGGCTTCCGTTGGGGCAGAGCAGTTCATACAATAGCCGGCAGTGATCGACTTCCTTGGTCTCGATACCAAGCGCGGTAAAAATATTAAAATCCGCGCCGGGTATTTTGGGCAGCTTGTCGCGCATAGCCAACAAGTCCTCGACCTGTCGTAATAAACTTTTTACATTACTCTCTTCCATTTATGCTCTCCATTAATAAAAATAAGCGTTTAGTGGAACATTCTCGCTCTCTCTCTCTCTCTCTCCCTTCCTATTACAATTAAATCCGTTGAGATAAAATGAATGTTATCGGTCGATAATAAGCGGTAGTGCGTGAGTGCGGGTGAGTGTCCGGCTGCTGTATGAATAATCTGGATAATATAGTAAAGCATCGCCGAACATGGAACGAAACGTGAAAATAATTACACAAGAATCGCCTAATATCAACTTTAACTATAGAAGCACCGTTCTGCGCCGCTTAAAACGTTTATGCAGCGCCGGCCGCGTGTGCGGCTATTTAAGGACGGTTGAAAATGTGGTACATTAAGTTAAGGAGGCTGTATCATGGGGGTACATACGCGTAAAAAGAAAACAACGCTGGCTTCCGGTATTGAGCTCACGGAAGACAGGGCGTTTTACGATGCCTCTTGCAAGCGAATTCTGTCGGAAAAGATAGTTCTCGCTTGGCTGCTGAAAAGCTGTTTGGCTGAATACCGCGATTGTGATGCTTATATAATTGCGGAAAAATATATAGAAGGTCAGCCGTTTGTCGGTAAAGTGCCTGTGGCTCCTGACGAAACCGGGGCTTTTATCAGAGGCCGGAGCCAGGCGCAGACTTCGCTGTCAGAGGGCAGCGTCAGCTATGACATTTATTTTGACGCTGCAGTACCTTCAGCTAAAGAGATTGTTCAGCTGATTATCAATGTGGAAGCCCAGGCTGATTTTAATCCGGGCTATCCGTTGATAAAGCGCGGCATATACTATTGCGGCCGGATGATTTCTGCCCAGTATGGAACGGTGTTTTCGCAGGCGCATTACGAAAAGCTGCGCAAAGTCTATTCGATTTGGGTGTGTACCAATGCGCCGAAGAAGCGGCAGAACAGTATATCCAGTTACCAGATGTATGAGCGTTGCGCTGTGGGGGACAGTCGTGAATCAGCCGCTGATTACGATTTGCTGTCGGTAATAATGGTCTGCTTAGGCGATATTAAAGATAAGAAATGCCAAGGCATACTGAGGCTTTTAGGTGTCTTGCTGACGTCTGATTTAGCCGCAGGCGAGAAGAAGCGGATTTTGCAGAACGAATTTAATATTGCGATGACGCACGAGTTGGAAAGCGAGGTCGATTTAATGGGTGGTTTTATTGATTCTTTAGCAGAGCGCTGTGTTGAAAAGGGCCGCCGTGAGGGGCGTAGCGAGGGGCTTAGCGAGGGCAAACTGTCAGGCATTTTAGAGGCCATCCGCAGCCTGATGGCCAGCATGAGCTGGGAAGCCGATAAGGCTATGGACGCTTTGCGCATTCCCGAAAACGAACGGGATTATTATCTGAGTAAACTGGCCAAAGAACGCGGCAGCTGCATGGGTAAAGTGTCACTTCGGGGAGCTGGGAGTTAATTCAAGCTTCGTCTGGCGGCTTGGTGCGGATCGATATTGTACTTTGCGCGGGCTTTTGTATACTTCTGCCGGTTGTCTTTAGTTATGTTTAAGGCGTCCGCGTCATGAATAGCCCTCCGATTTATTGTCTTTCTTATTCGGAGGGAATTATAGAAATAACATGGGAATAATAATTGCTGCTAACGCTGATTAATGTATGGATATAATAGGAGCCTAGATAATGAACGGTGAACCCATAATTTTATCCGGCCGCTTCCAAGTGAAACAACGCATAACCAGCCGGTATTATAATGCAAAATGCTCTTTGGCCGCAGCGGCATTGGCCCTGGGTCTAACGCTGTCGGGAACCGCGCTCGGCCAGGCATCCGAATATACTGATAATGACGGCTGTACGGCGCAGGCATCCGCTTCAGCAGTCTCAGCGAACAACGCGGAGCCGGGCGCAATGCTTGCCGTCAATGATCCGTTGCCCAGACAATATGCGGCAGTACTGCACAACTATAGAGCTATTATAAAGAGTAAAGATGGTCCTGACGATGTTGACAGCCCTAAATATAAGAATAATTACGAAAAATGGTGCTCTTTGTACGAAATGTGGCAAGGGACAAAATATTACCAAACCAAATACGGATACTGTCTGAAGGATATAGATCATAACGGCATTCCGGAATTAATCATAGGACTGAGAAAAAAGGATAATGCCGGCAGATATTCTACGCGGATTACAGGCATGTACACGATTCATAACGGCCAGGCTCAGCCGCTGCTGTACGGCTGGGGCAGATGTGCCTATTATCTGAATAATGATGCCTCGGTTATATATAGGATCAGTTCAGGAGGCGCCGCAAACAACACCGCTGCTCTATTTAGATTAACCGGCAATAAACTTCAGCTTGATGTATGTATACGCTGCGTGGATACTTCGGATGGCGTAAAATATTACCGGCTTCGCGAAGACGGCATTCTTTCCGAGCAGCTTCCCGAAGAATGCCGCATAACTGAGCAGTCCTACCGTGAGGCCTTGGCGTCATATACTAAGGATTTTCGCTTGTTAAAGCTGACACCTATTTTATAATATAAAACAGAGTAGCGGCTGCTGATCCAACGATATTATGGTATTTTCAGCCGATCACCCGGAAGGAGAGAAAAGATGATTAACATACGCAGGCTGGAGGCGGAACTGTGGGAATCCGCCGGTCTTCTAATTCAACGTTTGCGGGACTGACTCATAATATTGAGCACGTTCACGAATTAACCGCGTCAACGGCCAAAAGCGCCGTCAACCAGCTGCTGACTGCCAGAAACTGGATGATTGGGTGTTATATTGTCGAGTTTGAACAGAACGGCATGGACAGAGCAGAATATGGGACGCGCCTGCTGCAAAATCTCGCGGAAAGACTGAACATAAAAGGCTTAGACAGAACGCATTTAAATTTGTGCCGTCTCTTTTATCTCAAGTATCCCCAGATTGGTGCGACGGTGTCGCACAAATTTGCCGGGGTAAATAAGTTGATCCCTCTCCCGGCTTTTTCCGATACAACAGCAAATGACTGTCAGACAAATGAAAAGATTTGAGCGTCAGTGAATCACAAATTTGAAACTCCTGCAGAGCTGCTCATAAGCAAGCTTTCTTTTTCGCATATTCGTGAGATCATGATGCTTGATGACCCGTTAGAACGTTTTTTCTATGAGTTGGAATGTATCAAGGGCACTTGGAGCGTCCGCGAACTGCGCCGACAGATCGACACCAAGCTTTTTATCAGAGCCGGGATCAGCCAAAAGCCCGAACAGCTGCTGCAGAAAATACACGATAAGGAATGTGGAAGCAAGCCTTCGATAAAGAACGTTTACGCCCTTGAATTCCTCGGACTGGACGCTAAAGACGAAGTTGACGAGTCCGACCTCGAGCAGGCGATTATGGATCACCTTCAGGAATTCCTGCTGGAATTGGGCAAGGGCTTCTGCTTCGAAGCCAGACAAAAACGGATTCTAATTGACGACGAGTATTTTTTCATCGATCTCGTTTTGTACAACCGCAACCTGCACTGCAATGTCATTGTAGAGTTGAAGGTGGGCAAGTTCAGCATAGAACACGCGGCTCAGCTCAACGCCTACGTGTCTTACTACAAATTCGAGGGATGACCGAGGGCGACAATCCTCCCGTCGGCATTCTGCTCTGTACGGAGAAGGGGCCGAAGATGGTGCAGTACGTGCTGAACAGGATGGATGAAAACCTGTTCGCTTCTGCCTATATGCTGCAGCTGACGGATAAGGAGCTGTTGGAAGCCTTTTTGCTGAAGGAAGTCAGGGAACTGGGCGGATGAGCTGGAAAAAAAATGAGCGGGCCTGCGTATCCTTTTATCGCTTGCCGCCTTATCGTTTCACGCAATTTGTCTTGCGCTGCAATAAACGTTAGGATATAACAAGAATGACATTCCCTGCTTGTAGGGAAAATAAGGAGAATTATTGCCATGCCTGCCGGAGTGTTTGTAGATAATGCCAAAGTTATGCCTAAGGGACAGGTGACCATTCCCAAAGATGTGCGTCAAGTCCTCGGGGTCTCGTACGGCGATCGCGTATCTTTCATTGTTGAGGGAAAAAATGTCAGTATTGTTAATTCTGCCCTTTACGCTATGCAGATGCTGCAGGATGTAATGACCGGGGAAGCTGAAAAAGCAGGATTGACTTCGGATGAAGATATATTGGCTTTAGTTAAAGAAGTAAGGGATTCCGAACAGTGAGAGTATTGCCGGATACGAATGTGCTCATATCAGCCCTGTTAAATCCGCGCGGTTCGGCTGCTGAAGCGTATAATAAGGCGGTTTCAGGTGATAGGGATTTTCTCGAATCGGGAATATCGCATCCCAAAATTATGGCGCCTGATGAATTCGTCCGCAAATAGTTTTACTGACTTCGGATTTGTCCGCAGGCGAGAAGAAGCGGATTTTGCAGAACGAATTTAATATTGCGATGACGCACGAGTTGGAAAGCGAGGTCGATTTAATGGGTGGTTTTATTGATTCTTTAGCAGAGCGCTGTGTTGAAAAGGGCCGCCGTGAGGGGCGTAGCGAGGGGCTTAGCGAGGGCAAACTGTCAGGCATTTTAGAGGCCATCCGCAGCCTGATGGCCAGCATGAGCTGGGAAGCCGATAAGGCTATGGACGCTTTGCGCATTCCCGAAAACGAACGTGACTATTATCTTCGCGAGCTGGCCAAATAACGCGGCAGGCTGTATTTGTAACGCGGAAACACCGCAGGGATGATGGTTAAGTGAGGGTTGATATGAAGTTTTCTTGTTCTTTATGCGGACAACAAGAAACCGTCAGCACGCGGAAAGCGCACTGCGATTGCGGCGGATTGTGGAAACTGGATTTTCAGCCTCCGAAATTCGATCCGGAAAAGATCGACCGGGATGAGTGGAGCATGTTCCGCTATCGGGAATTCATGGCTCTGGACGACGATACGTCATGGCGCGGAGTTACTCTGGGGGAAGGCATGACGCCTATCGTTCGGCTGGATCGGGAGGCGCTCCTGAAAATGGATTACTTTATGCCCACCATGTCATTTAAAGATCGCGGTGCGGCGGTGCTGATCGCTCACTGCCAAGCGATCGGGGCGGACCGCGTCGTCCAGGATTCCAGCGGAAATGCGGGAAACGCCGTCGCGGCCTATTGCGCGAAGGCCGGTATAGCCTGTGAGATCTTTGTTCCTGAAGGAACGAGCCCCAAGAAGATCGATATGATTCGCGCTCATGGCGCAGTCTGCACCGTAGTCCCCGGAAACCGCGATCACTGCGCGGATGTCTCACCGCTGCCCACTCTCGCGGAGGGGATTGCCATAGGCAAGCCTATGCGCGGCAGGGAAATTTTGGAGTATGCCGGCAAACACGGCGTCCGTTTCGTCCACGTCCCGGAAAATAAGATTCTTGCAGCCCGCGCAGCGCTGGCCCTGAAAGGTATTTATTGCGAGCACACCACGGCCGCGAACTATGCCGGTTACCTGGCGTATTGTGAGCAATACGGCCCGGCTCCTGACTGCCTTATCACCATGTGCGGCGCGGGGCTCAAATCCGACCATTGATCCGAATTCCGCTTTAGTGCAGGAGATTTCAGCACCGAACTGCGCCGTTGGATTGCCGATTATACATTTTGCGGTTAAAACAGCATTGGAATGCGCTTTTATCGCCAAGCCTTATGACGGCGTGAATTGCGTGGCAGCGGAGCGCTTGGTCAGCGAGAAACAAAAATGGATTGCCGCGGCTTTTGCACAGAAGCGTTTAGCGGTTCTAAGGAAGCGCTGAGGCCATTATATCAGCGATCGATTACCTTATACGCCCGAAAACCGCAGTCGGCCGCGAAGCCAGGGAGCAGATAAGCTGCTGTGTCATGCTCGCATAGCTGTTGGCCTGCCCGGCGGATCCGTTCCCTGCCAATTTCCGCTATATTGCTGAATCCCGCTTTAAAACCGTCAGACGCTTCATCGCAGGGCTCAGGCTGCTGTACCATGATGAAACGCCGCTGTCCGCCATCCTCGGTGTTGACCTGCATGACCGCATGAGCGGTGGTAGCCGAGCCGGCAAAGAAATCCAGGACTATATCGCCGGGTGTTGTGGCCTGCTGCACTAAAAAAGCTATGAGCGATAGCGGTTTGCTGAAATCAAAAACCTTGCGGCCGCCAAAGAGCTCGATCAGCTCACTGGTCGCCCGCTCGGTGGAATGCCAGCCTAAATTAGTAGTTATAGCTTTGGTGGTATTTTTGTAAGAATTGATGAACTTCTTTTGCCGCGGCGTGCCCTGAGGATTGCTGGGGAAGATGATCAGCTGGCTGGCAATCATCTCGGCTATGCTTTTTTGAGAAAAGGCCCAATTTCCGTAAAATTCGCGGCCGCTTTGAGGATCGCGTATCGAGAAAAAATTGTTTTGCCTGCCGGTAGCGCGGAGGCTTTCCGAACGCCAGAGGCCGCGGGGATCATTATCGGGATTGGCAAAGTCTGCTTCATCGCGGGGCAGGCCGCTGAAGCGCACTTGAGACAAATTGCGGGCATACGCTAAAATGTATTCGCAGCTGCTGGTCACCATGGTGCGCGGCGGCACTCCTCTGGCGGCGCGTTTGGTCTGCCAAACGAACTGAGCTAAGAAATTGTCTTCACCGAATATTTCATGGCAGATTTGGCGCAGGTTGGCATTTTCCACATCATCAATAGAGATAAATATGACCCCGTCTTCGGTCAGCAAGTCTTTGGCCAGGAGCAGGCGGGGATAAATCATCGAACACCAGCCGGCATGAAAGCGCCCTGGCTTTGCCGTTTTCTTTTGGATTAAATAGGCGTCGTTTGGCGCTGCGGCACTGCTATCTGGCCATTTTTTGCTTCTGCTTCGGTAATTGTCGTTGTAAATAAAATCGTGTCCGGTATTGTAAGGCGGATCGATGTAGATCATTTTGATCTTGTTTAGATAATTTTCACGCAAAAGCTTGAGCGCGTCCAGATTATCGCCTTCGATAAAGATATTGTCCGTAGTTTCCCAGTTCAGGCTGGCTTCGGGACAGGGGTGCAGAAGCTTGTCTATAGGACGTTCGGCTTCTGCTTGGGCTGCTTTTTTGCCTGGCCAAGTGAATCCGTAGGTTTCTGGTTCGCTGGTTTTGAGCGTGGGTTCGAGCAGCTGTCTAAGCCTCTCAAAGTTAATCGCTCGTTTTATCAGGCCGCTGCCGTCTTGAATTTCGGTTAGGCAGCTGGGAAAGAGAGCGGCGATTTTTTCGGTATTGTCGGCCATAAAGTCCTGAGGAATAGGGCGGGTGCTGTCCATAAGTATTTTGCGGCTGGGTGTCTAGATACAGTGCTGTAAGGCAAATGGGAAGTTAGGCAGGCAATTCCTGCACCACAGTAAACAGCACTAAATCTTCAGTACCTGTGTTGACTATGCTGTGCTCACTGCCTTTGGGGCAGTAATGGCAAACCCCTGGAGATAAAGTTTCTTCAGATTCTCCGCATATAGCCAGGCCTTGTCCGCTGATTACAAAGTTTATATCGTTACTGGTTCGGTGGAGATGTTTTCCTATAGATGATTTTGGGCGTATTTTACTGACGATGACTTTGCCATCGCTGTTAACGATCATTTTAGCAGCCACTTGCCCGCTTCCGCCGTTCATGTTTTCTAAGGTGAATTCTGTTAGGCTAGTAAAATCAATCAGCATTTTTTTATTATCAGGCCGCCGTGCGCCTGCCTTTCTCATGCAGCTATTTGGTGTGCTTGTGGAGAAGTTTATTTGAAAACTGGCCGCTCTCTTCCTGCGCTTTTTAATTATGAACTTGGTTTGGCCGCAGCATATTTTTAAAGATTAAAATTAGCCAGCGTGTTTTGAGAAGGATACCCATTTCTAACAATAAAATTTTATCAATTATTTGATAATGGGGGAGCACCAATGCAATATGAGATCAGCGGTGGCAATTTGCCTGTTTTAGAGTGCAGGCTCAAAGAGTATGAAACTATCGTTAACATATTGCTGAGTGACTTGGCGTTATGACCAGGTAGGGATAGGCTTTTACCGATGCCGATAGTTACCAGAGCTGAGTTCTAGGGACCGAATATGAAAATTTTGCATTACGTTAAAAAAATCTTCTGGAATATATACGTTAAAGCCTTATTTATAACTGTTGCAGTGCTGGCCGCGTTCTTAATAACCTGGGACTATTGGGACTTTGCCCATCGAGAAGGACAGGCGGATAGTAAAGAAGATATCGGTGAAAAAGCTTTGTGGAAATTTGTGGCTGACGATATCGACAACTCTAATAAGTTTGCCCCAGCGCACAGCCTTGACAGCCTTGGCTTTAATAATAAAAAAGGCGATCTGCAGTCGAAAAAAAAAGAAATAGCCGAACTGAAAAAGTGGGCGGCCGATAGGATGCGGCGGCTTCGCTATCAAGATCAGTGTCTCAGAGAACGCTTACCGAAGGAGCTGCCTAGCAATAATCACCTTTATCTAGATGATTTATGTTTGCTGCAGGAGCTGGAAGTCCGATTTGCCCATCTTGCTATTTTGTTTTCGGAAATAAGCGTTAATTCGGAACTGTATTTTCAGCGTGATTTTGACTCTAAGCTGTGCGATGAGTTTTATAAGGTTTACGATAGAGAGAGACATACCCGCCGCTTTGCTATGCCCGGTAAAGTTGTATTAAACAGGGAAATGAGCAATGTTGGTGGGGCTGCAGCTCTGCAGACATACAGATGCGGCGTACAGCATGGGTGTTTTAGACTGTATCAAGGGACCTCTCAGGCATCGCTGCGCCATGAATTTGCCGAACTGCCGCAGTCACTGCTGACAATGTGTGCTAAAGACGCCGTATACGAAGCTAATTATGCCTGTTTATTTAAGCGCATACATAATGGCTCAAAAATTGCTGGCGTGTACCGTTGGCTAAAAAACCCAAGAATCATATTATTCAATTTATCCCGAAGCCATGAAATATTGGCTTTAGCCATTAATAATCACGATTTTTTAGCTGATCCTGCCAATCCTTATTTGAGGTTTGTGCCCTTTCCCGAAGATGAAACCTGGAAGGAAGCTCAATATCTGGCGTTAGCTATCGATAATTTTCTGTGGACGGTTAAATACAGCGTTGATCACTGCGGGACGCAGAGCGCTATCCTAAAATACCGAATCCGGCCTTTATATGCTAAAAACAGTCCGGCGATGCAACATTATACAACATATTTTGCTATATATCCTCAGTATCATTATGTCTTAACCCGCGGGACTTTGGATATTTTGGGCAAAGAACGCGGGGAACTCAAGATTGCCGAAGAGTACGACACGGATATGAAAAAACTCTTATAGACCTTTCCCGTGTGGCCAAAGACATATGCGACACTTGGAAGCGTTATTGTACAGATAAAAGCGATTTTAAAACGTTTGCAGCTGAATTGAGGAAAAACGAAACTGATTTTGAAAAGGCGCGCCAAAAGGTTTTAAGGCTGCGCTGGCGTTATATTCACGAGTGGGCCCGGCGCAGCGGTGACGCTAACGCGGAGAGTTTCGCTGACGGTTATGCTGTCAGCTCCATGGCTTATGACGGCGTAAGCTTTACGGCGCTGGAACGGTTAGTCAATGATGAACAAAAGCATAATGCTCCCAATGATTAGGATCAGAGGCGGACTATCAAAGACGACTATGAGTTTGGGTCAACAGTTCCAAGGTCATCAAGCCTTAACTAAATGACATTGCCCATAATTAAAAGCGAATAATGTTTTGCGGGTTTTGCAAGGCGAAAAAGAGTCGGGGCACTAGCCAATGAATACAGCATCCTACTAAGTATTTAGCTAACAAACGTAACTGCGGGGGAAACATGAAGTTTTGGCGGTTAATAGGAAAAATATTCTGGAATAAATACACCAAATGGCCGCTTATTATTGTTATTGCAATAATACTTGTGTTCAAAATCTGGGATTATTGGGATTTTCGCGGCAGCCGCGGATCGGCCGAGCCGCAGGAACTGGCCCGTGAAGAGAAACTATGGCATTTTATGGGTGTTATTGACAAACTGGATAACGACTATTATCAAACGAAACAAAAATCAGCTAGTCAACGCGATGAAAAAATAGATAAATATTTAACTGCGTATGACGTAAATTATTTCACCTTTCACCCTTTAGATTTTACTAAAATAAGAGAAAGTGCCGCTCAGTGTTTGGGAAAATATAATCATTGCAGGGAACAGCTGCAGCATATACCAGATGCCGACCAATTTGGATACCGCGATGAAATGCTCGTTATGCTGGCATTAAATTTACGGATTTTTAATTATTCTCTTATGGGTGATGAGTTGCTGTTCAATACGCAGCATTATTTTGATAATAAAATTGCTTACGATGATTTAAAAGAAAAATATTATAAATTGTACAGCAGAGAAAATAAAAATAGTGAATTTATATGTCTCCCTGACCGTAGTTATTTTGCTGTGGAAAATACTACACTAAAACTTTCTTCAGTGAATAGTGCGATGTTTTGCATCAAAGAACATAGCGGTTATAGACTATGGCAGGGGCAGTCGCTCGCTTCTTTACAGGAAGAGATCGATCCTTTCGTAGTTAGTGATGCAGATTATTCGATTGGATATTCGGTTTTAGATCCACGTGGGCCTGCGTGGATAAGATATTTAGAATGCCGTCAGCAGAACGGGTCTAAATGTGCTTCGCTGCAGCTTCCGATTGTCAGAATGTTTTCGCTTCCGCTGCTGTATAATAAATATATGATTTTTATGACCAGTTTAGGCGGCAACCGTAATCCAGAAGTTGTTCAGCAGTATGCGGCGGGTAAGAAAGATGGTATAATAATAAACTTTGCCACAGCGCAAACAGATGAGGAACGGCTGTGGCGTTTAACTAATTATCTTGCTGTTACTGCCGATAATTATTTATGGACGATAAAATTTAACGCCGATCATAAACTAAAACCAAGTAAATTACTAGCAATTCAGCTTGTGCCTAGGTTTGGCAAAAATAGTTCCGAGATGAAGCGATATAACCGAATTCTAACTGCGGATTTGCAATATTGCCGCCGTCAAGTTCAATCTAAAGAATTTCAAAGTTTTCCGGGAAACAAAAAATCTGCCTTGGAGTTCTTTTCTGCCGTTGAAGCGATCCAGCAGACTTGGGAGCGCTATCGCCAAGATAAAATTGACTATAAAACGTTTTATAGGACATTGCAGAAAACTGAAGAGCTGTATGAGAAAAAACGCCAAGAGGTTTTGAGCCAACGCTGGGATTATTTGTATTCGCAAGCACCAAATAGCTATGTTTATATTGTTACATCGCTGCGCACCGATGGAGTACCTCATCCGGCACTGAAACGCTTGACAGAAGCAAAACTGCAGCTTTAGTAATTTAATGTATAGTTAGTTTATAGGATAAGATAGCGTATGAGCTGGATTAAAAACAAATTATTTCCTGTTTTAAAATACTTAAAATATTTGGGCATTATTATTATCTTAATAATTATGATCGAAGCTTGGGAACGCCATATCACAGCTTCTATCCACAAAGCTATACCGCCAGAGGCTATCAAAAACGAGCAGGAGCTTTGGTCAGCACTGTGCGCTTTGGCTCAAGACAGCCAAGAATATTATGAGCAGAGCGAGGAAATCTATAAAGAAGGCGATAAAAAACGGCCCAAGGCAGATGCTGAGCACAGCGTTTCTGAGGATGAAATATACGATGAAAAACATACCCCTAGAGTGCTCACTCCGCCGCGCCGTTTTGATTTAGGAAAGCTGCGCCAAAACGTCAAGAAATACGCTGGCAAATTGCGGCAGCGCCGCAAACAGATGGAAAAAGTCCCCGATGATCCCAATATTGGCTACCGCCAAGACGCCCTGCTGTATTGGGTGCTGTGTGAACGGTCGCTGGCTTTGCAGCAGCTGGCCTGGGAATTTATGCTGAATGCTGAAGCCAACTATGCCAAGCATCCTTTGCCTGCTGCTCTCTTAGATAAAGAGAAATACCTGCGCATGAGCTATTATTTCGATCCCGCTTTGTCCGGCTATTATAATCTATATTATAATAATCCCCGCAAGAAGGGTTTTAAATACCCCTATTTTGCCTTCCTAATGCTGGAAAAGGACGCTTTGCGCTATGCGCTGTACCGGGCGGAGTACCGCTGCAATCAAGGCCATGGAGGCTTTGGCTATTGGCAGGGAGATTTTGCTGAAACCATCTGGGTCGATTTCAACTGGGAATCATATTTGGGGCTGTATTTCCGCGATGATTCCAATGAACTTTATGATCTAACAGGCAGCAGATTTAACAGCTATCACGCCCGCCATTACCGTCACGATTCTCGCGCTATGGGAAAATCAGGCTGGGCGCGGGGCTTTGAGCTTAGAAGTAAATCTCACTCGGTATATGCCTCCATATTGATATCCTTGATAAAGTGTTCTGAATATTGCCGCAGCTTAAATCGTATTTACAAAGAAAAGTGGTGGGACAAGCCGGATGACAGCGATATTCGCGGATATATATCTCTGTCATGGATACCTCAGTCATTTCGCAGCCCTGATGATAAATTATGGGATACGGCGCGTTTTCTATATTTATGCACTGACAACTTTCTCTGGAAGATCAAATTTGCAGAAAGCCATGGCGTGGAAGATAAAAAAATCTATCCCTGCGTCATAAGGGAAAAGTACGGCAAAAAAAGTGCAGAACTGCGTTTTTACCGCGATGCTTTAGCCTCAGACTTGAAATCCTGCCGCCAAAAGATAAACGATGCTGATGGTTTAGAGGATCCTGAGCTGCAGGAAGCGGCCCGCAAAGTCTGCGCTAATACTGAAGCGATTTTAAAAATCTGGGACAGTTACTGCGCTGGTAATATCACTTACGCGTCTTTTGTCAAGACTGTGCAGAACCAAGAAAAGTCTTATTATAATTGGCGCTATAAAGCCATTACCGCCCGCTGGAATTATTTGCTGAAGCGCAACAAAAATGCGCTGCTTTATACAAAGCAGAACCTCTCGCTTGACGGAGTCCCCTATTTCTTAATCGATCCTTTGGTCTCAAAAGCTTTGGAAAAAAAGGATTAAAGTATAGGGCTTTGCTTTGGGCGAGAATCGTTGGCCCGGGAAAATCAATTATCGGGAATCAGCAGGACTCACCAGCAGGGCTGAAAGCGTATCCGCTGAGCGGTTTATTATGGCTTGAGCGATTATTGGCGGCAGCAGGTGTCTGACGCAGATGAATCAGGTAGATAGCCGACAGCTCTCTTGCATAAAGAAAAAATAAAGGGGAAATAATTGTATCTTCGCTGAATATATCTCCCCGTAAGCTAATGCCGTTACTGTGTGCGAACACAGCGCGGAGACAATGGTATATGTGCAGCATTTGCCATATCCTTGAGATTGGCCTAAACGATATTGCACCCTAAATAAACGGCTTGGCAATGCAGTACGGTTCATCTTTTCTGCGGGGAGGTTATCAGCGTATGGCCGATTCAACTAGAAATCCTCATCAGGCTCTAACCGAACAGGAGCAGCGCGATATAGTGGCCCAGTGGGCTTTCGACGTTCGCCCTTTGCTGCTTCGCTTCCACCTGTATTTAGAAAACGTGCAGACTACTTGGATTAGGGGAGGGCGCACTTCAGAGACTTTGCTGGAAATGTCCTTCTTAAATGGGCGTATCGAGCGCCTAATGGCTCTTACCGCTGCAGTTACAGCCTTAGGCACTAAGCTGTACGGGCGATTTGGTGACGGTAAAAATTTAGATAAGGTGCGCATCAATGCTGTCAAAAAAGATTCCGACGCCATATCGGCCTACGCTATGAGCGAAAGCCTGTGGCACCTCTCCCGCAGCTTGCCCGAGAACCACGCGATCATGGTGTGCCTGGGCGAAGGCTTGATGCCCAAAGGCGGAGAGACGCCGGAAATGGGTTCTAATCCCCAGCTGGGTTTTGGGCGCGTTTACGCCCGTCCCGAGGTGGCTCAAATTTTAGATAAGCTGATTGTGCGCCTGCTCAACGACGCAGATTTTACCTGGGAACAGTTTTACGCCGAAGTAAAACGGCGCGGCATAACTATTTGGGGCACGGCTATAGATACTTTGGAAAATACCACCCGTTTTGCCCGAGGCGAAAACGTAGGCCCCATGACCATTCTGCACATCTTTGATCAGCCCATGAGCATTACCCGGCCTTACGAGGGCTATATGGGGACGCTGATTGTCCCGCAGGCCGTAATCGATACGGCGGAAAAAGATTCTATTCTGATCAATTATCGCACCGATAGGCGTTTGGTCATGGAGGCTATCCGCCGCACCTATCCTGGGCTAAAGCCCGAGAAACTGCATGTTTGGACCTTAGGCGGAACTAGCCGGGAGCCGAGGTTAGCTTCACTGTGGAAACAGTGGGAAGATTTGGGTGCCCATGTCATCGAAGACGGCTGGATTACCTCAGAAGGTATACCTTCCTTTAACGATTCCGGCACCTATGCGCCTACCTATCATGTTAAAACTTGGAGGGATGCGAGCGGTGACTTAAACCTTATGGTAATAGACGGCTATGCCGCTTCCGCTGAAGCTTCTCAGGCGGCTACCGTGGCCAGAAGCCTGGGATTGGCTGCTTCGCTTTGCGTATTGACCTCCAAGTGCGCCTTTGACTGGCAGATCGAGCGCGAGATTATGCGTCTCAATGCTGATGCAGACGATTTCGCCTCTCAGCTGCAGGCTTTAACTGGCTGCGCGGTAGATGATGAAATGGCAGCCTCATATCGGCGCATGATCCACGAATGCGTACAGGCCAATATTCCTTTAAAACGCAGCGTTATGGAAGCCGGGGACCTTTTCCCAGAAAAAGAATGGCGGAGCCTGGCGGTATGCGGTTATATGTGCGCTGATCCTTATACTGGAGCTTCTGGCGTGCGCCAACTGGAGGAGAATGTGTACGAGGTGACGGTGCGCCTAGTTTCAGAAGAGGCCGATAAGCTGGTGACTTTTGCTCTGAGGCTCAATGAGACCCCTGGACAGGAACGTTTGGTCTTCAATCCTTTGCTGAACCGCTTTATGGCGGGTGAAGATTATCGCAGCCGCCCCGTGCGCATCTCCGACTCAGGACGTATTCGCAATGAGCTGCAGACTCTGTGCGCCGAAGCCTTGGAATTCCCCAGCAGCCAGGAGATAGTCGTGCATTTTAACAAAATTTCTCCGGCGCTGATCAGCGCGGAAAACCAAGGGAAATTGCGCGAGATTTTGTCCTGGTACAAACAGCGCCACCCCTATTGGTTTAAATGGCTTTCCGTCCAGGACTAAAGCGGCCGCTTTACCAGAAGCGTGCGGATAAGGCAAATACTAGTCAGCCTGTTAAATGTTAGTTAAGCAGGAATAAATTAAAAAATCTGGAATTTCTATATACTAATTTGATATTTAACTATATCGCCATGATATACGGAGGATACAGTAATGCCCCATGTGATCGCTGAGCCTTGTGTAGGTGTAAAAGATAAAGCTTGCGCGAGTGTTTGCCCTGTACAGGCTATCAACGGCAGCGACGATACCCCTCAGTTCTATATTAATCCCGACGAGTGCCTAGACTGCGGCGCTTGCATGTCAGCTTGCCCGGTGGAAGCGATCTATCCCGATACTGACCTCCCCGAGCAGTGGCAGAAATACATCGAGATTAATGCTGAATTCTACAAATAATTTTATTTAGGCTTTAGCCTTCTGAAAATTATTCTGGCATCCCAATATAAAGGATGCCTTTTTTGTTTGTTGGATAATCTTTTCAGCCAGTCTGTATGGCTTAAATTATCAATGACAAGCTCCATAAAATTAAAGGCCCCGCTAGCCGCAGAAGAAGCAGAGCAGGGCAAAATATATAGCTGGGCAGGACTGTTGTAAATCCTAACCGCGCTCTGCCGCCCGGCAAGACAAGCGGCAGAGACGGAAATTCCAGCAGGATTAGCTGATGACGTGATTTCTCTCGATGACCAGATCGCCGTCAACCCAGCGGGCTACACCCATGTAAGGCATACCGTTCTTATCGAAGAGGTCTTTAGGCTCGATCTTCTGGTTGGGTTCGGTGTAGAGGATGCGCCCAGCGTCGATGAGGCGCTTCATGTTGGTCTTTAAGTCCTGAGCTGGTTTGCTGTTGGTGGAAGACGTAAAGATAGAATTGGCATCTACGGGAGTCTCAACTTTAGCGCCGGAGAACATACCGAAACCGTCGCCGTCCAAGGTCACAGTCATCATGCGGCTTTCCCGGGGACCGATATCCATATCTTCAGTGCCGATTTCACCTTCGGGCAGGATCAGACGGTTAGTCATGGAGTTGCGAATCAATTCACTGTTTTTGCCGCCCATGTGCTCAGCATCGGCTTTTAACATGCAGTTGGCCATCTGTTTATACGTGAAATCACCGCGGGGGGCTTCGTGCATCAAGTGACCGTAGAGCTCGATCATCTCAGCTCCGCCTGCTTTGATGGCGTCTTTAGGCTCCATGCCATTGCTGACGTTGCGGCTGACGATGCCTGCGTAAATATCATAAACCGCTCCGGTCCAAACGCGCGACCAGTTGTGCATTTCCGTACCCAATTTATCAGAACCGGGGTTCTCGGGCAGGGTGCTGGGGTCTTGCCATTTCCAGGTGTTATTGGCGTTGCGGATGAAGTCGCCGCCGGTCTTGTTTTTACCCACAGCGCGGTTGATGGCCGTCCCCAGTTCTTCGGCGGTGCGGGCGATGCAGTTCTCTTTTTTCATGTCGCCGCCGGTTTCGCGGGCTGCTATCTCACAGGTCTTATCGTCCTGCGTGGCCATGAATAACCCCATCATGTCGGCGAAGGATTCGTGGAAGCCCAGAGGATCGGGACTCCAGGAATTGAGATAGCCGGGGCGGATGCCGTCGAGCATGGCATGACCGACTTCGTGGGAGACAGCTTCACCGGACTGGCCGGAATAGACCATTTCGCCTAACTGTTTATCGAAGCTGTGGAAGAAGTTTACCGAGCAGTCGGAGCGGGAATAATAGGCGTTGAGCATTTCGCCGCGGTCGGGGCGCACAGTAATGGTGTCGCCGGAGGAACGCCAAGGCACTTTTTCGCCAAAGGCGGATTCGAACATTTCCAGCGTTTTGGCCACGGTAGCAAAGGTATGAGCGCTGGTGTAATTCTTGGAATCTTTCTGATCAAAGACGAAATTGCCATCTTCGTTGGGTTTTAGATCGGCATCTAATTTAACCCGGCTGGTTTGGGGACCGTGTTTGCCCATGGTGACGTCGCCCACATGAGTGGTGACGGGGCTCATGACCACGTTGTCTTGAGGATTGTAAGAAAATTCAATTTCTTTGGCGGCAGGCGCGGCTGCTGACGAAACAGAGTTTACATTGTAGTTGACATTGGAAACGCCTATAGAATTGATCATCCAAGTTCCTCCGATTATTTGTTAAGCTTAACGTATTATCCATTTTGAATTTTATTACATGATTACTAATCATTTCTTGAACTAAATGTTAAAAGATATGCTGAAGCGGCAATGTCGCTAACGAGCTGTCAGCATTACCAGGCCTTAGCTGCTTACCGGATTAATTCTGGGTGGGCTCAAAGCTCTCCCAGGAAAAATCGGCATAACTCGCTTTGCGGATTAGCCTTTGAGGATCTTTGGGATAGCTGGGGCCAGGATATTCGACGATGAAAGCGCCGCGTTTGGCATCGTAATAATTAGCTGACGCCATATTGCCCCAGTGGCTCCATCCGGTCAGCCCCAGCTTGTCGTAATCCAGCTGCCCGCGCTCGATCTCGCTGCCATTTCTGCGAAATATGTAAACGCGCTGGGTTCCAGAACCGCCATAGGTGCAGCTGCAGACGAGTTCTTTGCTGCCGTCACCATCTAGATCGATGGCGTGATCGTCTATGACAAAATTGAAGCTTTCGCCGATGATCTTCTCCTGGCCATTCACTATGGCGTAATATCTGCGGATATAGTGGTCGCTAATTTTTGGTGGTTCTCCGCTGCCGGGATTTATTGCCTTAGCGCCGCCATTGGGCTCGGAATAATCAGCTCCTGGCTGGGGCGGCATCATCCCGCATTCCTCATACCAGCCATCATAGCCCATGATGCCGGCGAACGGCCTGGCGTGCTGGGCACGCGCATTTTTGATGCAGCTGCGCAGCCAGGCAGCGCGTTCCGGGGAAAAGGATTTCAGCGCTTTATTAAGCTCATCTTTACAGAGGGGATGATCGATGTAAATGTGCCAGGTCCAATAGAGTTTTTCGTCTGCCGATCTGGCATAGGCTCCTTCGGCTCCCAGACGGTACAGCAGGAGCTTGGGCAGGGGATAGCTGTATTCGCATATTTGCTTTAAAGAGGCTTCATTGTACGTTATGCCGCTGGCGGCCAATTCTTGTGCCGTAGGGCGGATGGAGGCGGGTGCCAGCAAAGGGGAAGCATCTGCCGCGAGCACGGCTTCGGCAGCGGGAGGTGAGGAGGGATGAGCCTCCAGCCGGGCAGCGGGGGCGGTCAGAACCATGCCGGCTACTCCAGCTGCCGCGAGGCTGCGTTTGGCCAGGGCGGTGCATTTCCAATTCAGAATATGATACAGAGAAACACTCATTGTTCAGACCTCCCGCTTGCAACATTTCTTCCTTCACCAATGTCATTTAGTTAAGGCTCAATGTCGTTAACTAAATGACATTGGAAATGTTAACTTATATACAATTATCGCCACGTTCAGGCCTGCGTATAAGCTAGAGCAAAACACAAGCTAAACCTCGATTCCCCAACAGTCTTGGGCACCCCCTCTGTCGCATTCGCGACTTCTCCCCCTCCCATCCTTTAGGGGGAGTCAGATAGTTCGCAAGTTAGCTGATCGCTAACTAAATGATATTACTTTATTCACCAGGACGAACATTTTTGGCATTTTCGGTATGTTGGCATTTTCGGTATGGCCTCCGCTTCTCATTCTGCTGGAGTGTTCCTCGTTAAGCTTTTTCCCTTAAGCTTCTGCCCATTTATGCCGGTGCAGCTCTCCCTGAAGTTCCAAGCCGGCAAATGCTCTCTGCCGGGCGGCTTCGTAGGCCACGATGGCTACGGCATTGGACAGATTGAGTGATCTTATATCCGGCAGCATGGGAATTCTCACTGCCGTATCCGCATATTGCAAAAGGATTTCTTCTGGGATTCCGGCGCTTTCCTTGCCGAACATTAAATAGCAGTCCTCCTCATAGCGCGGGGTGTCGTAGGTCTGGCGCGCTTTGGTGGAAACCATATAAATTTTGGCATCGGGATGGCGGCGGCGGAAATCGTCAAAGTCGTCATAAACAGCAACGCTGAGCTTAGGCCAATAATCCAAACCGGCCCGCTTAATGGATTTAGCGTCCAAAAAGAACCCCAAGGGCCTGATTAAATGCAGTTTGGCGCCTAAAGCTACGCAGGTGCGCCCGATGTTGCCGGTATTGGCCGGCATCTCCGGTTCATGCAGAATAATGTTGATCATGAAATAATTAATGTACGTGAAAGTTGCTGAAAAATTGTATATAAAATTCTCGAATTTATAAAAACTCTTCGTGCACTACTAACCCTAAAACCCGGCAGATGGCCCAGGTCAGCTCGTAGCGGTTCATGGTGAAGAAGTGGAATTTGTCAATTCCGGCTTTGCGCAGCAGCAGGCATTGGCTGGCGGCCACGTGCATGGCCAGCAGATTGCGGATATCGGGATTATTGTCGCTGTATTCAAATAGTTTAACCAGCCAGCTGGGCACGCTGGCCCCGCAGGTTTTGCTGAAGTTTACTAGGTTGGCCGCTTTGGAAACCGGCAGTATGCCGGGGATGATGGGAATCTCTATATGGGCCTTTTCGGCGCGGTCCAGCAGGCGGAAATAATCTTCCACGCTGAAGAAATACTGAGTTATAGCTTGGGTGGCTCCAGCGTCTATCTTCATCTTCAGAACGTCCATATCGAACTCGAAGGAAGGAGATTCGGGATGCTTCTCGGGAAATGCGGCTACGGTAATTTGGAAATCGTGCAGTTTCTTCAGCCCGCGCACCAGATCGCAGGCGTGAGCATAGCCGTCGGGATGAGGTATGTAAGACGTGCTGCCTTTGGGAGGATCGCCGCGCATGGCTACGATATGGCGCACTCCGGCCTGCCAGTAATTGTCAGCTACTTGGTCGACTTCGCTACGGCTGGCGCCTGCGCAGGTCAGGTGGGCTGCCGGTTTCAGAGCGGTTTCCTGAGCCAGACGGCGCACGGTGCGGTGAGTGAGGTCGCGCGTGCTTCCCAAAGCTCCGTAGGTGACGCCGACAAAGTCGGGGGCCAAAGGTTCCAGCCGTTTGATGGTATTCCACAGGAGCTCTTCGCCTTCCGGGTCTTTGGGCGGAAAAAACTCAAAGGAAACTTGGGGCTTACTGGCCCCAAAAAAATCGCTTAATTGACTGAGTTCGATAGTTCTCTGCAAAGCTTGCTCCAGAATACGACGCTGCAGGGCAGCGATGTAATAAATAAAACTATAGCTGACTATAATCAGATGATGATAAGTAGTGATATCATCTGTGAGTATCACCAGCGGTAACTTGCAAGTGATTACCTGCAGGCATGTTTTTGCAATTCTTAAAATATAAGTCTTCTTCCTGTCATAATCATAAAATGCAGATGTCGCTGACGCCGATACATTGATCCTAATGACTCCTTTTGCTGTTTATGCTAAAATAAAAATCTACGTTATAATATTGGGAGAGACAACATGAATATCACCTGCACTGCTAGCTCTGCGTTTAATGCTGTTCCTTTTGATCCTTCGACGCTATCGGCTGCCAAACCTGACACCTGTGAGACCGGCTTTCCGCCAGCGAAAGATGCTTTAGAACTCAGCAGCCAGGAAAAAGACGACATCGCTCAGCTGGTGCGTCTGGGTGGTGGTTCCCAGGCGAAAATAGAAGATTTCACCGTGGTTAAGGGTACTAACGGAGATGACATAATTAATGTAAGCAATGCCGGCGAAGGCGGGTTAAATATCACCGTCAACGATAAAACTACGTCTTATACAGCAGAACAGGCTGCCAAACTCATAATAGCGTCTGGCGACGGTCATGATCGCATTAAAGTAGATAAAGAGGTCACCGCTAATCTGCTGATAAGCGGCGGACGAGGATTCGACAATATCGAGAGCGGATCGGGTCACGATACTATAGTAGATAATCTCGATCAGAATTATATAGACGGCGGAGCTGGCGATGACACCATTATCGCTAAGGGCGTCAATCTGCAAGACCCGCCTACGCTGTCCATGGTCTATGGACGCGAGGTCAATGGCAACGTCATTAACGGAGGAGCAGGCAATGACTATATTGAAGGCAGCAATTATAACGACGTGCTGGCAGGCCTGCACGATAACGATATGATTTTTGCCCATGACGGAGACGACGTTATTTTGGCAGGGCAGGGGCGCAATTTTGTCGATGCCGGCGCGGGCAATGACCATATCGAGAACCAAGGAGAGCGTGGAATTTTACTCGGAGGCGCGGGCAATGATTATATAGAAGCCTGGCAGCCAGCTGCGGCTATTATCGACCGTCAAGGCGAAAATATCATTGAGGCATCTGTCAGCGTGGATTATTTGCTGGCTTCTCCCGAAAGCAAAGTTACCATTCACAAGACGCCTAAGACTCTTTAATATAAATTAATATGCAAATGGATAATAACTTTTATAGTCATAAATTGTTTGCTAAATTAGCCTTTTCTGCTTCGCTGTCTTTTTTGACCCTTATGGCGTTTCCAGTCTCCGCTGAACCTTATTTCGAAGTTGATAATATGACAGCCGGATATTCCTGTAATTTCCTTGCCGAACCGCATACTCAGCTGCTGGCAGTAGGGCAGCTTCCCAGTATGCAGAGTGTCGGCAGCAAAGTATCCGGCATTAAAGTCAGCGATTCGCAGGACACCACGGCGGAAAAGCAGCTGGAACGGCTGAAGAATTTGTTGGAGCAGGGCAATACCGAAGCCCAAGTGGAGATGGGATACCGCTATTACCGCGGGCAGGGTGTGCCTAAAGATGTCGGCAAAGCCTTGGAATTGTGGAAACTGGCTGCCGACAAAGGCTCTCGTGTCGCTCAGTTCAATGTGGGCGTGCTCTACAACGAAGGCGAGCATATAGCCAAAGACAAAGCGAAAGCCGCTGAATATTTCACTAAAGCCGCCGAACAGAACCACATCGATGCTCAGCTGAACTTGGGGCTGATGTACCTGCTTGACCCCGAAGTGACCACTGACATATCCAAGTCCGAAGGCTGGTTTTCGAAGGCTGCTGAGCGCGGTTCGGCTGTCGGTATGCTGTATATGGGGCTGCTCAGCGAAAACGAGCATAAAGATTACGCCAAGGCGGCGGATTGGTACAATAAAGCTGCCATTCAAGGCAACCGGGCCGCCAAAAACAACTTAGGCCTGCTCTATTTTCATGGGCGTGGCGTAGAAAAAGATGAAAAACGCGCCCGTCAGCTCTTTTCTGAAGCGGCTGAGGCTCATATGCCGGAGGCTCAGTACAATCTGGCCTGCATGATGTTTGAGGGCTTGGGCGGACCGGAAAATAAGCCGGAGGCCTATAAGCTTACTTTGGCTGCCGCTGAGGGTGGTTACGGCAAAGCCCAGTTTCAGGTGGGCAGCGCTTACGATCGCGGCGCAGGCGTAGAGCAGAACGATGTCAAAGCTGTTGAATGGTATGAGAAAGCCGCTAAAAACGGCGTTTCCGAAGCCCAGTATAACCTAGGCAATATGTATCTCTGCGGGCGCGGGGTGAAGGCCAATCCCAAAGAAGCGCTGAGATGGTTTAATAAAGCCGCTGAACAGGGCGATGTGGAAGCTATAAGCAACATCGGGGTGATGTTTGAAAAGGGCATGGTTGTGCCCCAGGATTTCGCTCAGGCGCGCAAGCTCTATACTTTGGCGGCGGAGAATGGCAATCCTCAGGCGATGGTCAATTTGGGCAATCTTTACTATAAAGGCGCCGGAGTCCCCAAAGATATGGCAAAAGTGGCGGAGTGGTGGTCTAAAGCCGCAGAAATGGGCCATATAGACGCTATGTATAAAATGGGAGTGCTCTATTCCGAAGGCTTAGGAGTGGAAAAGAATGCCCAAGAAGCTTTCAAATGGTACAAAAAAGCTGCCGAGCTTGGCCATGCCTCAGCCCAATGCTATGTGGGCAGCGCTTATCTCTTAGGTGAGAATGTGCCTGCGGACCTAAACGAGGCCTTAAAGTGGCTGGAGAAATCTGCGGCCCAGCGAGACCCCAGAGCGGAGCTGCTGGCGGCGACCATTTTGCTGGAAGACAAGAAACACCAGCATGAACCGGCAAAAATCCTGAATTTGCTGCAAGACGCCGCCAGTCAGGGACTTCCTGAGGCACAGTTTAATTTGGGTCTCCTTTACGATCGCGGCCAGCTGGTAGAAGCCGATCATGCCAAAGCCTTTCAGTGCTTTTTAAAAGCGGCGGAAAGCGGCTATGCCAAAGCTCAGTACAACGTAGCTGTAAGCTATCTTAGAGGTGAGGGCGTTGCCAAAGATAACGATGTCGCTGTCAGCTGGCTGCAGAAGGCTGCCAACGGCGGAGTGTCCGACGCTCAGTTTGCGGTAGGATTGCTTTATTACGCAGGCGATGTTTTGCCTAAAGATCATAAAGAAGCCCGCCGTTATTTTACTATGGCGGCTTTGCAGCAGGATATGCGGGCTCTGTTTAACCTAGCGCTGATGCTAGCCCGAGGCGAGGGGGGCGAAAAAGATGTCAAACAGGCCATAGCTCTTTTTGAAAAGGCAGAAGCCCAAGGCTATAAACCGGCCGCTGAGCTTTTGCAAAAGTGCCGCGAGCAGCTCAGGCAGGGCGACACTCAGAACTTGGACGCCGTCAAATAATTAGTTTTCGATAAAGATTCATTTTTTCCGCAAGATCTCAGTAGGATAGGATGCGGGAAATGAAAAAGACTGGCTAAGGATGGCAAAAAGCAGATTTTATGCAGGTTTTACAGGCTCGGGCCTGAGGTTTGGAGGCCGATGATTATGAAAATGAAACTTAGTTTAGCGCTTTTAGGCGCAGTGGTGGGGACATTGTGGGTCCTGCCGGTTTGGGCGGAGTCCGATTTGAATTACGAGGATCAGACGCAGTCCAATTTAGTGGTTTCGCGCAGCGCGGAAAAATCCAAAAATTCTAGCTCCGCCAGTTCTGGCGAATCGAAAAAACGCAGTATCATTAGCAGCCTTCAGGCTGGCAAAGAGAAATCTGAAGCGAAAGCCAGACGCAGCAGCCGCAATCAAAGGGATTCTGTTAGGAACAGCAGCAACACTTCAGGCCGCAGTAGCCGCAATAGCAGCGATTATGAAAGCCGCCGCGATCAGCGCTATCGCAGCAGCGATTATGACTATCAGCGGGATGGACGCTATCGCAGCGGCAATTACGGCAGCACGTATAGTTCATCGGGCAGCAATGACAGAGAACGCCGTCTAAATAGCGCTAACCTTGAATCGCAGGATGACGGCGCGGGCAACGGCGGCGGATTAATTAATCCCAACATGCACGTCGACAATAAAGGCGAGCGCAGACAGATATTAAAGCGCAACGGCAAAGATTACCGCATCGATAGCTCGGGCAATACTGTTGAGAATAGCACCAATAACCGCAGCAGCCGCAGCACTTATTACGATGGTTACGATTCCCGCTGGGACCGCAGCCGCAGTGAGCGCGATTCTTACAGAGATAGATATTCATCGGACCGCGAGGGAAACTATAGAGATGGCGGGCGGCAGCACCGCCGTCATCACCGCCACAGTTCGGTAGATGATAATAGCCGCAGCTCCCGCGATTCTCAGCGCGAGCACCGTCATCACCGCCACAGTTCGGTAGATGATAATAACCGCAGTGAGCGCGATTCTCAGCGCGAACACCATCGTCACCATAGCAATTTAGTTGACGATAAGCAGCAGACTTCGCGGGACAAGCAGCGCGAGGAGCACCGTTCTGTAAGAGAAAATCAATCCAAGAGCAGCTCTTCTTCCTCAGCGCGGGAGAAAAAGCCTGAGAACCGTCCCTCTTCCTCAGCGCAGGAGAGAAAGCCTGAAGAACGTTCTGATTCTGCAGAATCCAGAGGAGAGCGGAAAGAGCGTGTTCGTCAAGAGCGTTCCCACGAGGAATAATCAGCTCAGGAATAGACTTTAGCTGCAGCTATTGGACAATATCTTGAAGCCTTATGACCTGAAGTTGCCCTTGCGCAGAGGTGTCAAGCCAGCACTGCTGCCGCAATAGCTTCACTATCACTGGTTGAAACTTCCCTCTATGGTCTACCGTTCAGTAAAACGCTGACAGTATCGATAAGTAAAAGCTGGGACAGTGATACACTCGGAGTGGGACGGGGTAGGATAGAAGCGGCTTATGCAACTGTAGGAATTGCCCCTACTGAGTTGAAGATCATATACTTAGCTGTCTTTTAGGCAGCTGAGTATTTTTTTATTCACTTTGAATTATTTTTCTTTGAGGGGGAGATAGTAACATGAAGCTCCGCCAAACCTTTTGCGGGTTGGCTTTGGCCGCACTTTTAGCTGCGCCGCCTGCCTGGGCTGACGGTGACTCTTTAGACGTGAAAGTCACCGAATTCGATTTGCCCAACGGTCTGCACGTAATTTTAAGCGAAGATCACACCGTACCCATGGTGGCTACCAATATTTGGTACAAGGTTGGTTCGGCCAATGAGACCAAGGGGCATACCGGTTTTGCCCATCTGTTCGAACATCTGATGTTCTGCGGCTCCGGCCACGTCGGCAAGGGCCAGTTTGACGGTTTGCTGGAGCGGGTTGGCGGCAATAACAATGCCAGCACCAGCGAAGACCGCACCGATTATTATATTACTGTGCCTTCGAACGCTCTGCCTTTGGCGCTGTTTTTAGAATCTGACCGCATGGGCTATCTGCTGGACAACATGCGCCTCAACATCGTGGACGAGCAGCGCGATGTGGTCAAAAACGAAATGCGCGAGCGTTACCTCAATACACCTTACAATAAAGTGTATATGGATATTCCCTCCATTATGTATCCTGCTGATCATCCATACAGCTGGCCGGTTATCGGCTCCATGGAAGATTTGACGGCGGCCAAATATGAAGATGTGGTGAATTTCTTCAAAGAGCACTACGTGCCGGGCAACGCCTCTCTATCTATTGTAGGTGATTTTGATACCGCTGAAGCCAAGAAGATGGTGGAATATTGGTTCTCCGATGTGCCCAAGGGCAAAGTTCCCCAGATGGCTCGTTACAATGGTCCTGTAGAATTGCAGGGTGTAATCAAGAAGACCGTCACCGATAAAGTCGATCTGCCCCGGCGCATGATTTTGTGGCACTCCCCGGCGGAGTTCCAGCAGGGAGACGCCACTTTGGATATTTTATCGGCGATCCTTACCGGTTCCAAGAACTCGCGGCTTTACAAGCGCCTGATGTACGATCAGCAGATCGCCAATTCCGTCGAGGCCTCGCAGATGAGTCAAAAATTGGGCTCTATCTACTGCGTAGATTTTATGGCCCGCCCCGGTCACAGCCTTGATGAAATTCAGGCTATCGTCGATGAAGAAATCGAGCGCATCAGCAAAGAACCGCCTACGCAGAAAGAGATGGATTTAGCCGTCAACGGCCTCGAAACCGCTTTTTATCATCTCGTCGAGAGAAACAGCGGTTTGGCGCTTTATCTCAACCGCTATTACTGCACGGTTGGCGATGCCAACTACTTCAAAAAAGATGTGGAGCGTTACCGCAGCGTGACCCCTCAGCAGGTCAGCGACTGCGCCAAGCGCTATCTGCTGCGCGATAAACGCGCGGAGATCACTATTATTCCCGAACCTAAAGCGTCGGCTCAGACTGGGGCTGAAAAGAAAAATGCTGAGGAGGCTAAATAATGAGATTATTTACTACTAGTATTTTGCTGGCCAGTCTGCTGCTGCCCTGTGCCGCGTCCGCTGCTCCGGCTGTGAACACTGCTGCCGCGCAGAAGACGGCCGTGGTGCGCACCGCTCCTCCTCAGGTCACGGGAAAGGCTCCGAATCAGACCATGCCCAAGATCGTCGAGCGCAAGCTGGACAATGGCATTCCCGTCTATATAGCCGTGCGCAAAAAAGTGCCCTTGGCGCATGTTATTTTGGTATTCCCTGGCGCGGGTTCCAAAAACGATCCCGCCGGAAAGTACGGCTTGGCGGACTTTGCTGTCAGCTGTCTCGATGAAGGCGCAGGAGACCGCGATTCTTTGGCTTTTGCCGAAGCTGTCGATTTGCTGGGCGCTAGCATCAGTGCCGAAGCGGGCTGGGATAATGCCGCGGTCAGCGCGTCCTGCATGTCCGAACGCTTGCCGGAAACGCTGGACCTCTTCACAGATATGGTCACGCAACCCACATTTCCTCAGAAGGAATTGGATCGTCTGAAAAAAGAGGCCTTGGACGGTTTTGTCAACGCCAGAATCAGCCCTGGCTCCTTGGCTTCCGTAGCTTTTAACCGTTTTATCTTCGGAGAAGATTCCCGCTATGGTACGCTAAGGGTGGGCACGCCGCAGCAAGTGGCCTCCTTCAGCCGTGACGACGTAGTAGGTTATTATAGCGATAATTTCCGTCCCGACCAAGCTTTTATCTGCATTGGCGGCGATGTCGATCCCGAAAAGACCATCCAGCTGCTCAACAAACGTCTGGGCAAGTGGTCGCCCTGCTGCTGCGGTGAAGGCGAAGAAGAGGCGGCGCAGGCAGCTAAGCCGCTTCCCGCTCCCAAGTATGAACAGCGCTATATTCCCGCTGACATGCCTGGGCGTACGCCTATGGCGGATCGCATTTTTATTGTGGACCGTCCCGGAGCGCAGCAGGCCGTCATCCGCGTGGGCTGCTTGGGCGTAACTGTTAAGGACCCCGACCGTATAGCCATTCAGGCCATGAATACGCTGCTGGGCGGTTCTTTTGCCTCGCGTCTGAACGATAATCTGCGCGAGCGCAATGGCTACACCTACGGTGCCCGTTCCGGCTTTGACTTCCGCTTGGACCGCGGTGCTTTTGCGGCTTCTACCAATGTGCAGACCGACAAGACCATTCCCGCCGTGCGCGAGATGCTCAAAGAAATCGATCGCATGCATCAGCCTGTTCCTGAGGATGAACTGCAGCGGACGCTCAATTACATGGCTTATACGTTCCCCTCCAATTTTGAGACTGGCAGCTATGTCACTTCCCTGATGACGCGCTTGATCGCTTACGATTATCCCAAGGATTACGTGGATACTTACGTCTCCAACGTGCTGAATCTGACCCCTAAGCAGATCAAAAAAGCGGCTGACCGCACTTTAGACGTGAATCAAATGCAGGTGATCATCGTTGGCGATGCCAAAGCGCTGGAACCGCAGCTAAAGGAAGCCGGCTGGCGGGCCCAGGTGCTGACGGTTGACGAGATCATGGGACCGAAAATTACCGCCAAATAATTTCCGGCATTTATTCCGAGAATTGTTGGTGTTCAAACAAAAAACAATAGTGTTGTGTAAATAATCCTGCATGTTTTTGCAGGATTATTTATGTTTAGCTTTAGTGTGCTTTAAGGATGTTGTGTTAGGGTTAATATGTTAAGGAATATTTAACATAATTGTCTGCGTCGGCTTTCAGGCCGGCGCTGTTTCATTTTGAGGAGGATGAGGAGATGAAGGTACGCAGATTGTTCTGCGGTTTGGGTTTAGCCGTTTGTTTGGCGGCTGCGCCGGCTTGGGCCGGCAACGGCGGCGGTTCGGTCAACGTTACCGAATTCGATTTGCCCAACGGTTTGCACGTGATTTTAAAAGAAGATCATACATTGCCCTTAATTACAACCGATGTTATGTATAAAGTAGGCTCTGCAGCGGAAACTAAGGGACACACGGGGTTTGCGCATCTCTTTGAGCACTTGATGTTCTGTGGTTCCGCTCATGTGGGCAAAGGGCAGTTCGAAGAGTTAGTGCATAGCGTATATGGCGACTGCAATGCGTCTACTCATGAGGACTATACCAATTATCACATAACTGTGCCTTCTAACAGCCTGCCTATGGCGCTGTTTTTAGAATCAGACCGCATGGGCTATTTCATAGACAATATGCGTCTTGGCATTGTAGATGAACAGCGCGATGTGGTGAAAAACGAACATCGGCAAAAACACCATAAAGCGGCTGACGAAATCCTGTCTGCTCTGTATCCCGATGGCCATCCCTATAGCCGGTCTGTTATGGGTTCTATGGATGATTTAACCGCTGCTGAATACGCCGATGTAGTGAATTTTTTTAAAGAAAGAGCATTACAGTCCCAGCAACGCTTCTCTGACTGTAGTGGGCGATTTCGATAGCGCCGAAGCTAAGACACAGGTAGAATACTGGTTTTCAGATATACCTAAAAGACATGTCTGCAATAAAATACATAGTACCGCTTCCCCAGAGTTTTCCAGCATCGTCAAAAAGACGATTTACGATCCGGACGACAAGCCCCACCGCACTCTTTATTGGCATACGCCGGCCATCGCGCAGGAAGGAGATGACGCGCTGCACATACTTTCTAATCTGTTTAATCTCAATAGTGCGCGCATACAGCAGCGTGTGACGCGGAATAAACGGATGGTCAGTGAAATTGTTGTTTGTCAGGACAGTAAAGAGCTGGGATCGGTTTTTGCCATAGAATTTTATCCTCTGCCCGGTTATTCCATGGATGAAATTCAGAAAATAGTCGATGAGGAAATTGAACGCATCGCGGTGGAGCCGCCGTCGCAGCAGGAAGTGGATATGGCTGTGGCTGCTTTGGAATTTCAGTCTGTTGTGCATTCTGGCCGTTTGGAGAATTATGCTGAAGAATTGAACCATTCTTACTTGTTTAGGGGCAAAGCCATAGAACCAGCAGCTGCCCTGGAACGCTATCGCCGCCTAACTCCTGAGGATATCAGCGCCTGTGCCAAGCGTTATCTGTGTCCCGGTAAGCGCTTGGAGATTACCGTTCTGCCCGAACCTGTGCCTGCGGGCCATAACGCTGTTCGGCATTAACGCTGTCCGATATGTAAGGGAGGAAAAACCATGAAACTGTTCGCCGCGTCCATTATGCTTTTATGTATGCTGCTTCCTCAAGCGGCCGGGGCCGTCCCTGCTGTATCTTCTAATCCTGGGGCTGTGGAGCGCAGCGTTCCCCCTCGGGTCACCGGTCCGCTGCCTGATTTCAAGCTGCCGGAACTTCGTGAATTCCACTTAGACAACGGTATTCCAGTTTATACTGCTGTTCAGCCTGAACTGCCTTACGAGTCTATATGTATTTTATTCCCTCAAGCTGGGGCTAAAAACGATCCGGTGGGAAAATACGGTTTGTACTGCTATGTTAATAACCTATTGGCGAAGGGAACAAAAACGCGCGGATGTGATGAACTGGAGAAAGAGTTTCTTTCTTTGGGGGCTCAATTCAGTTCTTATGGCGGGTCGTGGAACGATATTGATTGGGATGTAAGCGGGGGTAGAGTCGATGTCGTTCGTTTGGAGCATTTGCCTGAAATTATCAGGTTATTTGCTGACGCGGTATTGCAGCCTGCGTTTTCCCAGCAGGAACTGGAGCGTTTAAAATCGTCGCGTTGGGGCATATTGACCGGGCTGCGCACTTCTCCTCTGTTTTTGGGTGAGGCAGCTTTCAACCGTTTTGTATTCGGCGAAGATTCCCGGTATGGCACTTCGCTTAGAGCGGATACTTCTGCGCAGGAGGCAACGATTACCCGCGAAGATATTTTAGCTTTCTATAAGAAACATTACACACCGAAGCAGGCTTTCTTTTTGTGCCGTGGCCCCTTGGAATTAGATGAGCTGGCTAAACATTTAAATAAGCATTTTGGCGGCTGGCAGGACAGTATAGACTCAGAAAGCGTCCAGAAGGAGATTCCTTCGGAATCACTTAAAAAGTGCGCTACTGCCGCTTTTAACACAGAACCGCGTTATATTCCAGTCATGGCACCGGGCGCAAGCACGCTGATGGATGGCCGGATTCTCATAGTTGATCGCCCGGAGGCAAAGTCGGCGAGAATCTGGGTGGGATGCCGGGGAATCAGTGCGGCTGATCCAGATCTGCTCGCTATACAGGCCATGAATACCATTTTGGGCGATTGCGGGGTCGGTGATCATCTCAATGCCAATCTACGCGAAAGCAAGGGATACTCCTATGGAGTAAGAAGCACATTTGACTGTCACCTGGACCGCGGAGCCTTCAAGGTGACAGGAGCTATTCAGATCGACAAGGCCATCCCGGCGGTACAGGAAATCTTCAAGGAAATGGCTGTAATGCGTCAGCCGCTCCCCGAAGCTGAGCTGCGTAAATATCTCACTTATATGGCATATAGCTATCCCAGAAAGTTCGACGGTTCCCACCTTTATCTAGATTCCCTAGTGAAGATGCTCTTGGGGTACTATACCAAAGAGTATGTGGACACTTATGTATCCAAAGTGCTGAAGCTCGCGCCTGAGGATATTCAGAAAGCAGCGGAGCGCACCTTGGATACCGATAAGATGATCGTGGTCATCGTCGGCGATGCCAAGGCGCTGGAACCGCAGCTAAAGGAAGCCGGCTGGCGGGCCCAGGTAGTGACGGTTGACGAGGTTTTGGGGCCTGAGGTTCAGCCTGAACGATGATAAGCGCTGAGCTTTCTTGAAAAACGCTGGGTTTTATAATATTCTGTAACCTATTATGAGCATATTTAATTTACACGCCCCATTTCCGCCCCAGGGCGATCAGCCCCAGGCCATCGAGCAGCTGGTGGCCAGCGTGGAAGCGGGCCATAAGTTTACCACGCTGCTGGGAGCCACTGGCACGGGCAAGACCTTTACCATGGCCTCAGCCATTGCCCGCATCGGCCGGCCGGCCCTGGTGCTCAGCCCCAACAAAACCCTGGCGGCCCAGCTGGCCTCGGAGTTCCGCGACTTCTTTGCCGACAACGCCGTGGAATATTTCGTTTCCTACTTCGATTACTATCAGCCCGAAGCCTATATTCCCCAGAGCGATACTTATATTGCTAAAGATTCCTCGCTCAACGAAGAAGTAGATCGCCTGCGCCACGCCGCCACCCAGGCCGTGCTGGAGCGGCGCGACGCGCTGGTGGTGGCTTCGGTTTCCTGTATCTACGGCTTGGGCAACCCCGAAGATTACCGCAACGCGCTTTTAGTCTTCCGTCCCGGTGATACCATCGAGCGCGATTTCATGCTGCGCCGTCTAGTGGACATGTTCTTCACGCGCACTACGATGAGCCTGGACTACGGTACATTCCGCCTGCAGGGCGACGTGCTGGAGATTCAGCCCATCGACCGGGCCATTATCTACCGCATCGAGTTTTTCGACGAAGAAGTGGAGCGCATGAGCGAGATCGATCCTGTGAGCGGCGAAGTCTTGGGATTCCCTACCCGCATCGTGATCTATCCGGCCAAGCACTATGTCACCCCGCCTGATAAAATGCGCCGCGCTCTCGAGAGCATTAACGCCGAGCTGGAGGAGCAGCTGCGCTTTTTCAATGACCACGGCAAACTGCTGGAAGCGGAGCGTTTGGAAATGCGCACCAAGCAAGATGTGGACATGCTGGAAAACCTGGGGTACTGCAACGGCATCGAGAACTATTCCCGCCACCTAACCGGTCGCGAGAAGGGGCAGCCGCCCTATACGCTGATCGATTATTTCCCTAAGGATTTGATCGTCTTTATCGACGAATCACACGTGGCGGTACCGCAGCTGCACGGGATGCTGGCCGGAGACAAAGCCCGCAAAAATGTGCTGATCGAGTTCGGCTTCCGCCTGCCTTCGGCTCTGGACAACCGGCCGCTGTCCTTCGACGAGTTTATAGAACGCGCTCCCCAGATCGTCTTCATCTCGGCTACTCCCGGGCCATTTGAGCTGGAACATTCGCCGGTAGTAGTGGAGCAGATCATCCGCCCCACCGGACTGCTCGATCCCGCCGTGGAAGTGCGCCCCGTAGATGGGCAGATCGACGATCTCCTGCATGAGGTGCGGATACGCGCCGAGCGCCAGGAGCGCGTGCTGGTGACCACGCTGACCAAGCGCATGGCTGAGGATTTGACCGACTATTTCAAAGAAATGGGCGTGCGCGTGCGCTATCTGCACTCCGACATCGACACCCTGGGGCGCATTCAGATTCTGCGCGATCTGCGCCTGGGCGAATTTGACGTGCTGGTGGGCATCAACCTTTTGCGCGAGGGCCTGGACCTGCCGGAAGTCTCCCTGGTGGCCATTTTGGACGCCTCGAAGGAGGGCTTCCTGCGCTCGCGCACCAGTCTGGTGCAGACCATCGGCCGCGCCGCCAGAAACGTCGACGGTACGGTAATTCTTTATGCAGATACAATAACAGACGCCATGCGGGAGGCCATGGAGGAAACCGAGCGCCGGCGTTCCATTCAAAAGGCGTACAACGAGAAGCACGGCATCGTGCCGCGCACCGTGCGCAAGGCCGTCAATGATATTTTAGACATGGTGGGCGGCGGCAACAATGAGCTGAATTCGGCGCGTCCCTCCGAGGTGCAGGACAGCCTGACTTTGGAGGAACTGCGGGCTTCTATAGATCGGGTGCAGGGCGCTATGCTGGAAGCGGCCAAGACCATGCAGTTCGAGCTGGCAGCGGCTTTGCGCGATGAGATGTACGGCCTGGAGAAGGAACTTAACCGCCGTTTAGAGGGCATTCCCGTGGCGGCGCGTCTGGAAATGGCGGAAACTGCGGGAATGCCTCTGCCGGGACAGCGCGGGCGCAGGATGCCTAAACTGCCGGAGGGCGATGAGATCACCTTGAAGGATACGGGATTGGCGCCCAAAAAGGCTTCGGCGCCGAAAAAAAGAATTACGCCGCGCAATATGCGCAAGAGAAGATAAAGGCGTATGGTTGTTTAAACCTTAACTTTGAACTTTAACTTTGGACCTTAACAGTAGTAGTTGGCTGCCTGTTGGCGAAAGTACATATTGTGCATGGCCTAATGGGGCGAGGAAGCAATACTGCGGGAAGTGTTATTGAGGCGGCAGGCTGAGATGGAATTGTGGAAAAAAGCGTGTGTATTAGGAATAGCTCTTCTCTGTGGGGCGGCGGACCCAGTCTGGGCCGAGCCGCAGACTCCGCCGATCTTTGTCAACGATAACGACGTTTTAGCCGAAGCGCCTAAGCGCGGGGCGGTGGTGCTCACCTATGATGTGCGCCGGGTGGGCGGGCAGCAAATAAAAGTTTTCATCGATCAGCTGCCCTTGGACCCCAAAGCCAAAGAACCCCAAAAGACGCTGTATTTGGAAAAATCAGCGGGAAAGCTCCCTTTGGATTATTTCTACGATTGCGAGGCGGGCATTTACGCGGTGAGTGCCCAGGCCTGCGACGGGAAGGGACAGCCGGTGGCGGATCGTTCCCGCGTGGTTTATCTGCGTTACGGTGGCGACAGAGCGTTAAAAAACTATGATAAGCGGCGGGCAGAGTGGTATGGGCCTGCCGGCAGGCCCAAGGCGTTTGCCGAGGTAATCTCCGCTGACCAGATGCCCAAGGTGGCTGGAACCCTGAAACCGGTCACTACGGTGATTAAGCCCGGGGAAACGGCGCGCCTTTCCTACAAGATCGTCAGCGAGGGCCAGTCCGATTTTGCCAAGCTGCGCGAACTGATGAAGGATTATGACACCAACGTGTATTGGCGTCTGCAGGGGGAGGGGGTTCTGCGCAATATCTCGCCGACGGAAGCCGTCTATGAATCGCCTGAACAAGGCGAGCACACGGTCAAAGTCTTGGTGCGTTTTTTGGGTAACGTTGAAGAGTCAACTATTTATGTGACCAATATGAAGCCGGGACAGGAGTTATAGTCGGCTGTACTGTTGGTAGAGTATACTCAGCATCAGCGCTGCCGCGCAGTCCTGACGTTCATAATTACGGCGTCACAGCATCATGCGGGTCTTATTTCTGATCTTGCAGTTCCACGAGCTCTTTGGGCAGCATGAAGCTGACGTTTTGCCCGGCGTTGCCGATTTCTTCGATCTCAAAGCTGCCGTAGCGCTCTTTCAGCCAGGCCAGTATGCTCTGCAAAAGCAGTTCAGGAGCCGAGGCGCCGGCGGTAAGCCCTAAGTTTTCTACTCCCTGCAGCATCTCTGCGGTGATCTGGGTTTCATCGTCGATGAGAAAGGAGCGCACTCCGCAGCTTTTGGCCACTTCCATGAGGCGGTTGGAATTGGACGATGTCGCTGAACCTACAACTAAAATGGTATCGCAGCACTTGGCCATCAGCTTCACCGTGTCCTGGCGGTTGGTGGTGGCATAGCATATATCGTTGGCCCGCGGCTGACGGATGTTGGGGAAACGCTTCTTGAGAGCGGCGATCATCTGCTCGGTGTCGTCCAAAGACAGGGTCGTCTGGGTGAGCACGGCTACGCGGTCGGGATCGGGGACGTGGGCCTTTTCTATATCTGCCAGAGTTTCCACTACGGTAATCGATTCCGGGGCTTCTCCCCAGGTACCTACGACTTCTACATGCTGTTTGTGGCCGATGAGGAAAATGTGCAGGCCCTCTTTGGCGTATTTGATGGCCTCTAAATGCACTTTGGTAACCAGCGGGCAAGTGGCGTCGATGACTTTGAAGCCTTGGGCTATAGCTTTTTGTTTGACTTCGCTGGAAACGCCGTGGGCGGAGAAGATGATGATGGACCCTGGAGGCACTTCGTCCAGGTCTTCTACGAAGATGGCTCCGCGTTTGACAAGATCGCTGACGACGTGGTGATTGTGTACGATCTCGTGGCGGACGTAAACGCGGTTAAAGCGTTTGAGGGCTAGTTTGACGATGTCGATGGCGCGGTCTACGCCGGCGCAGAAACCGCGGGGATTGGCTAAAAAAACTTTCACGCCTGTGCAGTTCCAAGCGGACGTCTAAAAACCTGCAATAATAGTTGTGTGTCAGCAATGCCTGAATCTCGCTTCGAGCCCGACCGCGTCGATCGGTGCTGCGGTGCTGTTTTTATGCCGTTTTTATGCACGTCTGCTGCTTTTGTGCGATAATTGAAAATAATTACACAGGTATTGCTTTATTTCTGTACCAAATAGTATGAAATGTCGGCAGCGTGGCGGTCCTGCCTGCGGCAAAGCTGTTCCGTGCGCGTTAAACGGCTGTGTAAGGTGTTTTAAAGTGTAAACAGATGTGTATAAGGAGAGATTACGATGAATTCGGCAACGAAGAGAAGGCGAAAACGCTCTTTATTTTCGGGCCTGAAGGTGACGGCGGACGGCGCGGCTTACGACGCCGCCTGCAAGCGTCTGCTGGCGCAGCGCGATATCCTGGCCCGGCTGTTAAAAAGCTGCGTAAATGAGTTTAGGAATTATGATATAAAGACCATCGCGGAAAAGTGCATAGAGGGCAGTCCGATTATTTCAGAAGTTCCGGTGAATCCAGATGAAGCTGGGGCTTTTATCCGGGGCCGGGGACAGGAGCGGGCCTCGCCGGCCGAGGGCAGCGTATTTTTCGATATCTGTTTTGATGCTGTAGTGCCCGATACGCATAAGACCGTGCAGCTGATCGTCAACGTGGAAGCTCAGGCCGATTATCACCCCGGCTATCCTTTGCTGAAGCGGAGCATTTACTACTGTGCCCGGCTGCTGTCGGCGCAGAAGGAAACTGTATTCCGGAAATCGCACTATGAGAAACTGCGCAAAGTGTATTCAATCTGGGTCTGCACCAGAGTGCCGAAAAATCGTCAAAACACTATCACCAGTTATCAGATAAGCGAACGCAATCGTGTGGGCAAGGTCTGTGAAAAGACGGCGAATTATGATTTAATATCGGTAGTGATGATTTGCTTGGGCGACGAAGGCGGCGATAATTACCAAGGTATATTGAAGCTTTTGGGGACGCTGCTGACCTCGAAAGCCGACATCGACGAGAAAAAACGCATTTTGCGTGATGAGTTTGGAATAGAGTCTGATCGGAACATAGACGGGGAGGTAATGAATATGTGCAATCTGAGCCGGGGTATTGAGGTGCGCGGAATTAAAAAAGGCCGCCGTGAAGGACGCAGTGAAGGACGCCGAGAAGGCCGCCGTGAAGGACGCAGTGAAGGCGTGTTGCATTCGCTGCGCAATTTGATGGCTAATATGCATCTGAATGTCGATGAGGCCATGAATGCTTTGGGTATTCCGGCCGAGGAACAGCAGCAGTATATCGACGCGCTTGCCAGAGCATAACGGTTGGACTTTGCGCCGGGTCAAGCATCCGGTGCTTTTTGTATTCGGCATTTTTAAGCGGATAGTCTGCGGAATGTCCCCTCGGGCCTGAGCGGACAGCCCCGGGTAAGGCCGCGCCGGGATGGTACGGGCGGATCCGCTGCGTTCGTGCTCCCGGACGTTCTGCAGAATCTTCTCGCCCGTCTTTTTGTTCTTGACCGTGCGCGTGTGGGCTTTGACCTTGAACTTCCCTTTGGGCTTGCCGCTGTAATAGATATGCGGTACATCACTAAGCGTCAACCAATGTTAGTTGGTATAAGCCGGACTTGGGCTCCGCAGCCCTGAGCGCATTTTTTAGAAATAAGCAGGGAATATAACAAATATCTGGCGAATTTTAAACTTTTGATCATTATAAAGCGTTGGCTCGTCCTTATTACCTGCGGGTCAAAGCTTTGTTTTATACGCATTTTTTAGGAGATACCGATATGAATACCAGGTTTGTGCGCGTCGCTCCCAACACGCCGCTTCCTAAACTCGAAGAGGAAGTTTTGGCGTTTTGGAAGGAAAACGACATCTTTGCCAAGTCGCTGCAGCTTCACGCTGATGGGCCAGAGTTCAGCATTTTTGAAGGTCCGCCCACTGCCAACGGCAACCCCGGTATTCACCACGTCCAGGCCCGCTCTTACAAAGACCTCTTCCCGCGTTACAAGACCATGCGCGGCTATCACGTGCGCCGTCAGGCCGGCTGGGACTGCCACGGCCTGCCCGTGGAAATCGAAGTGGAAAAGCGCTTGGGCTTCTCCGGCAAACAGGCTATCGAAGCTTACGGCATCGAGCCTTTCAACAAACAGTGCCGGGAATCGGTCATGACCTACGAGAACAAATGGCGCGAGCTGACCGAGCGCATCGCTTACTGGACCGATCTCGATCATCCCTACATGACCATGACTAACGACTTCGTGGAAAGCGTGTGGTGGTCGCTGAAAGAGCTGTGGAAGAAGGACCTGATTTACCTCGGCTACAAAGTCGTGCCTTACTGCGCCCGCTGCGGCACGCCGCTCTCCAGCGCCGAAGCCGGTTCCGCTTACAAAGATGTGGAAGACCCGTCTCTCTATGTGCGCTTCCCTCTGCAGCACCCCGAAGAGCTGGGAGTGCCGGCGGGAACATCTCTTTTGGTCTGGACCACGACGCCCTGGACTCTGCCCGGCAACACCGGCGTAGCCGTCAATCCCAAGATGGAATACGTGGCCGTAGAGCATGAAGGCGGAGCGCTGATCATGGCCCGCAGCCTGCTGAAAGACGTGCTGGGCAGTGACGCTGAGCCTGTAATTCTGCGCACCTTTACGGGCAGCGATCTGGTGGGCGCTACTTATCAGGCCCCGTATCCCTGGTACGATTTCGGCGAGAAAAAGGGCCACCGCGTGGTCACCGGTTCTTTCGTCACCTCTGAAGACGGCTCCGGTTTGGTGCACATCGCTCCCGCCTTCGGTGCCGATGACATGGAAGTGGGCCGCCAGTTCGACCTGCCCATGGTGCAGACCCTGCTGCCCGATGGGCATTTCCGCGAGGACGCGCACTTCATCGCTGGTTTAGGATTTAAAGAGGCCGATCCTAAAGTCATTGCGGACCTCAAAGAGCGCGGCCTGCTCTTCCGCATTAAAAAGTATAAACACTCCTATCCGCACTGCTGGCGTTGCCGCAATCCCTTGCTCTATTACGCCACAGATTCTTGGTATATCAATAACAGCAAGCTCAAAGAGCGCCTGATCGAGAAAAATCAGACCATCAGCTGGCATCCCGCCCACATCAAAAATGGGCGTTACGGCGACTGGCTCAACAACCTCATCGACTGGGCCATCTCGCGCACCCGCTATTGGGGAACGCCGCTGCCGATCTGGACCTGTGCGCAGTGCGATCACAAAGAGATGATCGGCTCTTTTGCCGAGCTGGCCGAGCGTTCTAATAAGCCCCTGGATGTCAAAGATGCCAGCTTCGATCCGCATCGTCCCTATGTCGATGATATAGAATTTGACTGCCCGCACTGCGGCGGCAAGATGCACCGTGTGCCCGACGTTATCGACTGCTGGTACGATTCCGGCTCCATGCCTTACGCCCAGTTCCACTATCCCTTCGAAAATAAAGAGCTGTTCGAGAAGCATTTCCCGGCCGACTTCATCTGTGAAGGCCTGGACCAGACCCGCGGCTGGTTCAACTCCCTGCATCAGCTGGGGGTGATGCTCTTCGATTCTATCGCATTTAAAGATGTGATCTGCCATGGCTTAGTTTTGGACGGCAATGGGGAAAAGATGTCCAAGAGCCGCGGCAACGTGGTCAATCCTTGGGATGTGCTCAACGTGCACGGCGCCGACGCCCTGCGCTGGTACGTCTATACCTCGGCTCCGCCGGAAGCCAACCGCCGCATCTCCGTAGATTTGGTGGGCGAGTCGGCCAAGCATTTGGGAACCTGGTGGAACACCTGGCAGTTCTTCATCCTCAACGCCAACGCGGCCAATATCGACCTGTCTCAGCCTTTGGCTATGGAAAAACTGACCGACATCGACCGCTGGGTCTTGGGTAAGCTGAATCAGACCGTCAAAGTGGTAACCGAAGCTTTAGACGTCTTCGATCCCACCAAAGCTGCCCGCGTTTTGGAAGAGTTTATCGACAAGCTTTCCAACTGGTACGTGCGCCGCAACCGCCGCCGCTTCTGGCAGAACGATGCCGTAGCTTACGGGACTCTGTACCGCTGCCTGGTCACTTTGGCTAAGCTGCAGGCCCCGTTTACTCCCTTCTTATCCGAGACCATGTACCGCAATTTGGTGCTGGCCGTCGATCCTCAGGCCCCCATCAGCGTGCACCTGTGCCGCTGGCCGGAATGCGACGAATCGCTGATCGACGAACAGCTGCTGCGCGACGGCGATTTGGTAGTAGAGCTGGTTTCCGTGGGGCGAGCGGCCCGCAACGCTTCGAAACAAAAAATCCGTCAGCCCTTGGCGGAGATGCTGATCGGCCTGCGCGATGAAAGAGACCGCGCCGGAGTGGAGCGCTTCCAGGCCCACATTTTGGACGAACTCAATGTTAAAGAGCTGCGCTTCCTGCATACCGGCGAGCAGTTCCTCGATTACCAGGTCAAGCCCAATCTGCCGGTGTTAGGCCCGCGCTACGGCAAACTGCTGGGCCGCATCCGCCAGCTGCTCCAGGGGCCGGACGCTAAGAGCATCGCCGTGCGCGCCTTGGCCGGGGAGACGATTACCGCTGATTTCGACGGCAATCCTGTAGAACTCAAGCGCGACGATCTGCTCATCGAAGTGCGCTCTCCCGAAGGCTATGCCGCTCAGGAGGACAACGGCCTGGTGGTAGCCTTCTCGACAGTGATAACCGAAGAGCTGCACCTGGAGGGCATCAGCCGTGACGTGATCCGCCACATCCAGGAGCTGCGCAAGAAAGCCGATTTCGACATTACCGACCGCATCAAAGTCTGGATTAGCGACAGCTATGAAGAACTGGACAAGGCTATCGCTCAGCATCGGGAAACCATCATGAGCGAAACTCTGTGCCTGGAGCTGAACAGCGGTGCGCCCGCTGCCGAAGCTACGGCGGAGCAGATCGAATTGGTAAAAAATGGGCCTAAATTTACCATTGCGGTTGCCAAGGCTTAGCTCTTGTATTTTGTAGGGTTATGTGTTAAAATACTGCCCGTGTAATTTTACATATTGTGGCCTTCGGGGCCGATTAGCGGTTTCGAAGGCCCTTCCTGCCCGCAGTTTAATAAGCTGGCGGGCCGTAAAAGACCAGAGGAAGGAGTTTCTGTGATGCGTAACTACGAAGTTATGTACATTCTGCGTCCCGAATTGGAAGACAGCGCCGTCACCGAGATGGTCGAAAAATTCCAGAACCAGGTAACCGAGCAGGGTGGTACTGTAGCCGACGTCGACAACTGGGGCAAACGCGAATTCGCCTATGAATTAGAAGGCAAACGCGAAGGAACCTATGTCGTAATGCACTTTGAATCTACCAGTGCTGTAGCCGAAGAGCTTCGCCGCGTGATGAAGCTGAACGAAGATGTGCTTCGCTGCTTAGTTCTGAACCGCGACTAATTATTGAGTTGTCTGGCTAATAAGAGGGGGGACAGATGTCTAGTCTGAATAGAGTTATCCTGATCGGCCGTTTGGCTTGCGATGTCGAACAGAAAGCCACTCCCAACGGTGTAGCTTATGCCCGTTTCCGCTTAGCTGTAGATCGCCGGGCCCGCAAGGGCAGCGGTGAGCAGACTGCCGATTTTATTCCCATCGTGGCTTGGGATCGGTTAGCGGAAATCTGCGGCCAGTATCTGACCAAAGGCAAACTGGTAGCCATAGAAGGCCGTTTGCAGACGCGCACTTATGAGACAGCCGACGGACAGAAGCGTTCCGCTTTTGATGTTGTCGCCGATGATATGCGGATGCTGTCCACCAAAGACAGCAGTGCGCCCCGCGCTAATGACGGATATGCGGGCGGTTTTGGCGCTCCCGCGCCTCAGGACCCGTATGCCAATGCCGGTGACGATAATTTAGACGAAGACAATATCCCGTTCTGATAAGTTTTTCGAATATTTTTGGAGGTATCCATGGCTCGTGGAGAACGCCGGGGTCGCAGACCTCGCAGAAAAGTTTGCCATTTCTGTGCGCCTCATCAGGGTGATGCTCACGGTGGCGAGATCGATTACAAAGACGTTGAACTGTTGAAAAAATACGTGAGTGAGCGCGGCAAGATTTTGCCCAGACGCATTTCCGGCACCTGCGCCCGTCACCAGAGAAAGGTGACCATTGCCGTGAAGAGAGCTCGCTACATGGCGCTGTTGGCTTACGTAGTCTAATACGGTAATACGGTTCGTGTATTTCGCAACCCGACCGGGCGTTCCCAGAGAATCCGGCGGGTTATTTTTTTTTCAGGAGGGTAGTAAATATGCAGTTAGTTCTTATTAAAGATTGCCCTAAAGTCGGGAAAAAAGGCGATACCGTCAATGTCTCCGACGGTTATGGCCGCAACTTTTTATTGGCCCGCGGCTATGCGGTTTCAGCTACTGACGGCCGTCTGCGCACCATCGCCAAAGAAAATGCCGACAAGGAAGACGTGGCCCGCCGCGCAAAAGCCAATGCTGAAGAATTGGCCGCCAAATTGCAGTCTGCTCCCCTTAATATGAAGGCCCGTTTCGGCGAAGGCGGGAAAATTTTCGGTTCCATCACGGCTCAGGATATTGCGGCTGTAATTAAAGAGCAGATGGGCCTGGAAATTGACAAGAAAACCATCAAAATTGATACCCCTTTGAAAACCGTGGGGGAATATAAAGTCAGCATTAAACTGCATTCGCAAGTTAAAGCTATCGTAACTGTCAAATTAACGGAGATCTAGTTTGAACTCGCTGGACGATTATCTTTTAGGTGTAGTAAACGATCACAACCGCCGCTTAGATGTGCTGTTTCATATCTTGGCCAGTCTGTACGGCCCTGATAAATTAGTTCTGAAGGCCCGCAAAGCCGGGGTAGTGCGCCAGGTTAAATCTGGGCGCATCGGGGATCGTTTGCTCGCCTTGGAACGGCTGATTTTTGACGAAGCCACGCTGCAGAGCGCTCCCGCTAAAGAGGACTTTGAAAAAGTATTCGCCCGCTGTGAAGAAGAGCTGGCCAATATCGTAGCCCGGCGCACCGTAGAGATGGAGCTCGACCAAAAGGTTGCGGTTAAAATGCGCGACCGCCAAAACGAGTTTACCGAGGAAATGCGCCGCGAGATACTCAAGGAGAGCCGGGGCCCGGAAACTTCCAGCACCATGAAAAAACTGGCTGAGCTGGAAGCTTTGGAAACTAAAGGCCTGCGCGCCTCAGCTTTGGGATTGGTGCGCCCTTCTCAGCTGTCTGAAGTTGTCGGCCAGGATCGGGCCATAAGTTCGCTGATGGCTAAAATAGGCACGCGCTATCCCCAGCACGTGATCCTGTACGGCCCTCCGGGAGTGGGCAAGACTACAGTGGCCCGCTTGGTCTTGGAGCATATCAAAAGTCTGGGCGGAGACGCCTTTGCCGAAGACGCCCCTTTTATCGAAGTAGATGCGACCACCCTGCGCTGGGATCCGCGCGAGGTGACCAATCCCCTGCTGGGATCGGTACACGATCCCATCTATCAGGGCGCTCACCGAGAATACGCCGACGATGCCGTGCCCGAGCCCAAGATCGGTATGGTGACGAAAGCCCACGGCGGTGTGCTGTTTCTCGATGAGATCGGCGAGCTGGACACCATGCTGCTCAATAAGCTGCTCAAAGTTTTGGAAGACAAGCGGATCTTTTTCGAATCCTCTTATTACGACGAAGACGATCCCCGCGTGCCCAGATACGTGAAAAAACTGTTCAGCGAAGGCGCTCCGGCAGATTTTATTTTAATCGGCGCGACTACGCGGCAGCCCGAAGATATACCGCTGGCCATCAGATCGCGCTGCTCTGAGGTCTATTTTGAACCGCTCAGCGCCGGGCAGATCGCTGATATCGTCAGCCAGGCAGCGGAGCGATTAAGCGTCGGGCTGGAAAAAGATGTGGCTCAGACCATCAGCGATTACACCATAGAAGCCCGCAAAGCCGTGCAGCTGCTGCTGGACTGTTACGGTTTAGCTATGCAGGCCCGGCCCCAAGAGGAAATCGTGCGCATTACTTTAGAAGATTTTCGCCAATGCGCCCGCCTCAACCGCCTTAGCAAAGCGGTGCGGGTCAAAGCGGGGAAGGAAGCGGAAATCGGCCGGGTCTTTGGCCTGGGAGTTTCTGGATTTTTGGGGTCCTGCCTGGAAATTGAAGCGACCGTCTATGAGGCGGCGGAAAAGGGCAAAGGCCATTGGCGCTTTAACGAAGCGGCAGGCGAGATGGCCCGGGATTCGGTGTTTAATGCCGGCAGCGTTATCCGCGGCCTGCTGGGGCGCGATCTTAACGACTGCGATGTGCACGTCAACGTCGTGGGCGGCGGTAAAATCGACGGCCCGTCAGCTGGTTTGGCTATCACTTTGGCGCTGTACAGCGCTTTGGAAAAACGGCCTTTGCGCTCCGACACGGCGATCACCGGGGAAATTTCTATTCGCGGGCGGATCAAGCCCGTGGGCGGCATACCCGAAAAACTCTACGGGGCTTTGCGAGCTGATATGAAGCGGGTGCTGATACCCTGCGAGAATGCCGTAGATGTGCCTGTGGAGCTGCGCGACAAACTAGAAATAGTAGAAGTTGCCAGTATAGCTGAAGCTTTAGATTATGTATTATAATATTTGACACTACTGTATAAATTATGTTATATTTATGCAGTAGTGTTCTTGTCTCTGCCTATTCACTTAAAAGTTGAGAAGCAATCATGTCCGATCCCGCTAGTTCTGTTATAACGCCTCCTTTCAGTCTGCTGGCTGAACAGGCTTGTTTAGGCAGCTGTCTTATCGATCCGCAGGCTTTTGACCGGATAAGTGAGATTATTTCCGGCCCTGACGATTTTTACCGCGAAGCTCACAAAGAGATTTTCGGGGCCATGCTGAGTTTGGCCACGAATAACGAGAACATCGACTTCGTTACCCTTACTCAGTATCTGCGCGATCATAAGAAACTGGAACTCTGCGGGGGAGGCAGCTACATAGACGAGCTGACCAATATGGTGGGGTCGTCAGCGCATGTCAGCGAATATGCGCGCATTGTAGCGGACAAGGCCACGGAGCGCCGTTTGCAGGAGGCGGGCAACGCTATCGTGCGCCTGGCTTTTGACAGCGAGGAAGAATCGGCTTATAAAGTCGATAAAGCCGAAGAGCTGATTTTTGCTGTGGGCGATCTGCGCCAAAAGGTGGATTTGGTGCCGCTGCGCGACAGTCTCAAATCTACCTTTGATTTGATGTACGAGCGTTTCTTAAACAAACAGACCATCACCGGCATCCCTACGGGATTCACGGAGATCGACAATCTTACCAGCGGTTTTCAGCCCTCGAACTTAATCGTTATCGGAGCCCGTCCCAGTATGGGCAAAACGGCTTTTGCGCTCTCTCTGGCTCTCAACGTTGCCTTAAATCCCGACTGCGGGGCAGTGGCCATCTTTTCCTTAGAGATGTCCCGCGAGGAGATCTGCCAGCGTTTGCTGTGCGCTATTGCTCAGGTCAACAATATGGATTTGCGTCAGGGCAAAATGGGAGACGGCGACTGGCAGCGGGTCGCCCGGGCGGTCAATAACCTCAACTCAGCGCCTATTTATATAGACGAGCAGTCCAGCACTACGGTTTTAGAGATTAAATCCAAACTGCGCCGCATGAAGAAAAAAGAGGAAAGCGATGGGGGCTTATCTGGCAAAAAAGGTCTGTCGATGGTCATCATTGACTATTTGCAGCTCATTCGCGGCAGTTCTGCCAATGCCAACAGCGTAGCTAACCGCGTGCAGGAGATTTCGGAAATTACCCGTCAGCTCAAAGGCCTGGCCAAAGAGCTGAAAGTCCCTGTCGTGGCTCTTTCGCAGCTTTCGCGCAACCTGGAAAACCGCCAGGACAAGCGGCCCATTATGGCGGATTTGCGCGAATCCGGCGCTATCGAGCAGGACGCCGACTTAATTGCCTTTCTGTACCGCGACAAGTACTACAATCCGCAGTCGGAGATGGGCGATGTCACAGAGATCATCATCGCCAAACAGCGCAACGGCCCTGTAGATACCGTTAAACTGGCTTTTATGCAGCGCTATGGCAGTTTCCACAATTTAGTCAGCGAACGCCCCGAAAACAGCTATCCCGGAGGCGGACAGTACTACGAGTCCGGCTTAGCTCCGGGAATGATTTAAGATTGTGGGGCGCTGCTCGCGGCACCGGGCTAAAGGCAGCCGCCCGTTAATTCTTGGTATAGCGCTGCAGAGCGGCTAAAGCGCTGCCGCTTTCGTGAACTTGGCGCATGGCCTCCAGGGGGCCGGTTTGAAACCGGTTGGCAATCAGCGAAGCCCCTACCAGCTCGCGCACGCTCAGATCGCCTAAATCGCGAAATTCCGGCTCTTCGCGCCAGCTCATGTATTGAATAATGCTCATGCAGTTGCGCGTATTTTCTTTGGGAATGGGGCCAACCTGCAGGTTTTGGAAGAGATACTTGGTGTTGAGCTGCAAAGAGCCGATAACGTTCTTCCAAGAATTGCCTTGGCGCAGGGCGATGATGCGATCGAGATCGGAATTAGAGGCGTTGGCCATAAAAAGAGCTACTAAAGCGTCGTCGCTGAGGCCGAAATGGGCCATAGCTTTATCTACATCTTTGGTCTTAATACCGTAATAGCTCGACAGCACTTTGGCGACAGTGGGTTTTTCGGGATAAAGCGGGCTGACTGCGCTGATGGGTTCCGCTTCGGCTGCTTTCGCAGGCTTAAGTTTAACTTTGGGCGGGGCGGGATGCAGCAGCTTAACGCCGCTTTGGCGCACAGCGCTGACAGGATTGTTAGGCTCTAGCAGCTCAGGCGCTTTGAGGGTGGGAGAAGCCACCTTGATCTCCTGACTGGGCTTTACCCAAGTGATCTTTTGTATGCGCACTTCATTGTCTTCTGCCCATGCAGGTACCGCCAAAGCGAATAATACGCTTGCAGAAGCGCAGATTAAGGAGCAGTTTTTAAATAAAGCCATACAAATATCCTCACTATTTATGTTTATTAATTTAAGCCGACAAGAGATTCTTGAACAGCAGCCGCTGTCCTTTGCCAAAAGCGGCCTTAAGGATTTTCGCCGCCAATAGCTTCCAAAAGCAATTGGGTCACCCGCTGCAGCAAAGCCTGGCCGGCGCGGGTCTCCGCGTTGAGGCGCACTAAGGGCTCGGTGTTGGAGGCCCGCACATTGAAGCGGAACTGCTCATATTCCCAGGATAATCCGTCCAGGGTGTCTTCTTTTAAGGGCGGTCCGTACACAGCGCTGACGCTCTGGCGCAGGCGCTCGAGAATCTGTGGCAAAGGCTCAGCAGTGCGGCGGTTGATCTCGCCGCTGATGGGATGTTTTTCGATCATATCGTCGACTAGGGCGGAAAGCGGCTGGTTCAGGCGGCCCATGAGTTCCATGACGAACAGCCAGGGCAGAATACCGCTGTCGCAGAAGAAGAAATCGCGGAAATAATGGTGGGCCGACATCTCTCCGCCATAGACGGCTTGGTGATCGCGCATAGCCTGTTTTATGAAGGCGTGCCCCGTGGCCGACATAACCGCTTGGCCCTGCGCCGCTTCAGCGATCTCCAAGGTGTTCCAAGTCAGGCGGGGATCGTAGATCACCGTAGCTCCCGGGGTGCTCTCTAAGAAGCGTTTGGCCAGCAAGCCCACCACGTAGTAGCCTTCGACAAATCTGCCGCGTTCGTCGAAAAAGAAGCAGCGGTCAAAATCTCCGTCCCAGGCCACGCCGAGATCGGCGTGGTGCTCTCTCACCGCCCGGGCTGTATCGGCCCGGCATTCCGGCAGCAGGGGATTGGGCACACCGTTGGGAAAATGCCCGTCTGCCTCACCGTTTATAACGATCATTTCCAGGGGCAGCCTTGCCCGCAGCTGTTCCAAAACCACACCTGCGCCGCCATTTCCGGCATTGCAGACCACTTTTAAGCGCGGCAGCAGCGGCAATTCGATTAAGCTGAGTACATAATCTATAAAACTGCCGTGTATATCTAATTTTTTCAGAGCACCGCGCTGTTTTCGCTGAACCGACGAATCGGCAGCGAGCGCCAGATCCCGAATCTTAGTGTTCTGCTGTTTAGTGAGCGGACGGGCACCGGCCTGTACCATTTTTAAACCGTTGTAATCGGCAGGATTGTGGCTGGCCGTGACCATCAGACCGCCATCCAGCCCCTGATGGCCTACAGCGTAATAAATCTCTTCGGTACCGCATAAGCCCAAATCCGTTACGTTTACGCCCTGATCGCGCAGAGCTTCGGCCAAGGCACTGGCCAGCTGGGGCGAAGATAAACGAATATCGTGCCCAATGGCCACATTTTTAGGCTGTACGGTTTGCGTATAAGCGGTGCCGACGCTGTAAAACAGTTCGGCATTGACTTCCTGGGGAACGCGTCCCCGAATATCGTAGGCTTTGAAAGCGCTGAAGGCTGGATGGTTGCTGAGATGGTTAGGCATTGGTCTTTCCTGATTGGTAACGTGTATGATTGGTAACGTGCAGATAATTTATTGCTCATCTGCGGGCAAATTAGCGACTAATTTTTTGACGTCTTCTAAATGCCGGCGCGAGACCACTAAGGTATGCTGCCCAGACTGAACGACGACTAAATCTTCGACTCCCACCAGAGCTATTTTGCGCTGGGGATCATCGCTGTAAACGATATTATGGCGGGAATCCCAGCTCAGACAGGTTCCGCGGCAGCGGTTGCCCTGTCCGTCGTCATTGAGGAACGGTTCTAAAGCCTGCCAGCTGCCCACATCGTACCAAGAGAATTGGGCTTCTACCGTGCGCACATCTTTAGCTTTTTCCATGACTGCATAGTCGATGGAAATCCGGGGCAGCTGAGCGAACGCCTGGGCTAAGGCGCTGGGCCAGCGCTCAGTGCCGTAGGCGGACATAATCGGTTCCAAAATAGCGAGGTGCTGGGGCAGATGGCGCCGCAGCTCGGCTAAAATAGCTTTGGTCTGCCAGATGAACATACCGCTGTTCCAATAATACTCCCCGCTGGCCAGATATTGTTCAGCTGTTTGCAAATCGGGTTTTTCCCGAAAGCCCTGAAGGCGGTAGTGGGGAATATCGTCAAAACCGGACAGGCGTTCGCCGCGGTGCAGATAGCCATAAGATACTGACGGGAAGTCAGGAGCTATTCCCATGGTGTATAAAGCGGTATCTGCCTGCTGCGCTCCCGCAACAGCTGAGCGCAGCGTGGCCTGAAATAGCTCGGTGGGATGAATGCAGGGATCGCTGGTTAAGGTTACCAGAGTACAGTCGCCGTAAATGCGCTGAGCTAAAAGCGCTCCTAAGGCCACAGCTCCGGCGGTATCGCGGCGGCAGGGTTCGCCGATAATGCGGAGGGGATCGATCTCGGGAAGCTGTTCCTTGACCAAATCGAGGAAATCTACACTGGTCAGAACCATGATGCGTTCGGGCGGAATGAAACCCTGCAAGCGGTCAAAACATTCCTGAATAAGCGTGCGTTCACTGCAGAGGCTGAGGAACTGTTTGGGGCGCTGGCGCTTGCTGACCGGCCAGAAGCGGGTGCCGGCGCCGCCGGCCATGATGAGAGCTACGGGCTGGGGAAGTGGGGGGCTGGTGTGGGGCATGGCATCTCCTAAAGATATTGCAAATAATTTTTATTCGCGACAGATGAATATAATCTTTTTTGTTGTTCTGCTTCTGCCCGCTGTTCGCTTCGTAACTATGCGGCGCTAAGATGATGCGCTTGCCAGAACTGCCGCAGCGCCGGACACAAACATATTCTCAGGACTTGAATATTTTTCAATCGTTGCCTATTAGGAATCAGTCTGCTATACTGAATCTAGTGCTGCCAGATATATGGTAGGCGGTTAAAGCCCTCAGCTGATGGTATTTCTTCCAGCGCTGGCAGCGCTTTCACCAGCTTTACAGATTAGAACCCGGGGGGCATTTTCGTTTTTTCCCGAATCTCAGTTGAAATGTATCTGCACCTCATAGGAACCTCATGGGAGACTGATCAGGAGACATAATCTGCGCCTTATGATTAACGCTGAGAAATTGGATAAGTATTTCCATCTTACCGAACGCGGGACCAATGTGCGCACCGAGACGGTGGCTGGTTTCACCACGTTTATCACCATGGCCTACATCCTAGCTGTCAACCCCGCCATTCTCTCGGCCTGCGGTATGGACCCCCAGGCAGTGCTCATGGCTACCGCCTTATCGGCGTTTATAGGTACGCTGTGCATGGCTCTGCTGGCCAACTATCCATTTGCTTTAGCCCCCGGATTAGGCCTTAACGCTTTTTTTGCCTTCACTATCTGCGGACAGATGGGCCATTCCTGGCAGTTCGCTCTGCTGGCGGTTTTGGTCGAAGGTTTGATTTTCATTGTGCTGTCGCTGACCCGCGTGAGAGAAGCTATCTTCAATGCTTTTCCAGCTCCTCTGCGCAAAGGCATTACCGTGGGCATTGGCCTGTTCGTGGCCTTTATCGGCCTGCAGGGCTCGCATTTGGTCGTAGATTCTTCTAGTACCCTGGTACAGCTCATCGATTTTAATGATAATTTCGGCGATCAGCACCTGGCTTCTATACTGGCGCTGATCGGATTGCTCATCATTGCAGTTTTGTATATTAAAGGCTGGAAAGGTTCTATCCTCATCGGTACTTTTGTGACCTGGCTGCTGGGTGTACTCTGCCAGCTGGGCGGCCTATACGAGATCGATCCCGCCAAAGGTTTCTATTCTCTGCTGCCCGTATGGTCTGACTTCAGCTTAACTTCCATCAGCAAAACCTTTGGCCAGTGCTTCAATATAGCGGCCATCGGCCCGTTTAACTGGCTCAATTTCGGTGTGATCATGTTCTCCTTTTTGATGGTCGATATGTTCGATACTATCGGCACGCTGGTCGGTGTGGCGGGGAGGGCTAATATGCTGGACAGCGAAGGCAAGCTGCCCCGGGTCAACCAAGCCCTTTTAGCCGATGCCGTAGCTACCACCACAGGCGCTGTTTTGGGAACCTCTACGGTGTCCACCTTTGTGGAAAGCTCAGCGGGAGTTTTGGAAGGAGGGCGCACCGGTCTGGCTTCCATCGTCACCGCTTTGCTGTTCTTGCTCTCGCTCTTCCTGGCCCCGATTTTTACAGTGATTCCCAGTTTTGCTACCGCTCCGGCTTTGGTTTTTGTGGGCTTTATGATGATGTCAGCTATCGTAGAGATCGACTTCAAGGAGATGACCAGCGCTATCCCCGCTTATTTATGCCTGCTGTGTATGCCGCTGATGTATAGCATCTCGGAGGGTATCTGCATCGGCACTATCTCGTATGTGGCGATTGGCGTCTGCTGCGGCAAGCACAAAGAAATATCTAAGATATTATATTTATTAGCGGTGCTGTTTGTGCTGAAATACGCGTTCCTATAAGTTTGGCGTTGTTTAGCTCAATGAGATTAGCTTCTAAGTTCTCCGTATAAACTGTGCTTATGGATATACTCGGCTACGGCGTCCGGCAGCAAATAGCGCAGGCTGCGCCGTTCCCGCACCAGGCTGCGGATTAGCGTAGAGGACACGGTCAGGCCCTCAGTCTGCACCCAATGATATTTGGCAAACAGCCGCTCATCACCGCCGGCATGGCGGCGCACCGCAGCCGCCATCCCTTCAGCGTCGTCGCCGGGGCGATAAACCACGTAAAGCGCTTCCAGCATTTCCAAGATAGCATCGAAACGGTACCATTTCTGCGACTGCACATCACTTCCGCAAATTAGCGAAAACTGCACTTCGGGATGCCTTTGCTTCAGAGCGCTCAGGGTGTCGAAGGTGTAATTGCACTGATGCTCACGGTCATCTACCTCGATGGAACTGAGCGTAAAGCGCGGATTGTCAGCGATGGCCAGGCGCACCATCTCCAAACGCTGCTGGGCGCTGACCTGCGGCTTGTCCCGGTGAGGAGGTGTGCCGCTGGGCACAAACATGATTTCATCCAGCCCGGCTATATCGCCGACTTCTTCGGCTATGCGCAGATGGGCATAGTGAATGGGATTGAAGGTCCCTCCGAAAAAGCCCACGCGCCTGGGGGCGGAAGCAGCAGGGGAAGCGCTCATTTTTCCGTCTCCGTAGCTGTTTTTCCCGCCGCTTTAACGGTGCGCGTGATCGCCGGGCCTATATCCTTAACGGTTGGAGTCCATTTATCCACGGTTTCCTGTATGGCTTTGCCGGGATCTTTAAAGAAACTGGTTTTATTCTTTTTCTGGGCTTCCTCTTCTTTTTTCTGAGTGGGGTCGCCGCCCCTGAATAGATTGCCCACCGCTTCGCCTATGCTCTGGTCGCGGTCTTTGGGTTTGTTGGGCTGGGCGCTGCGGGCTTTAGCGGCCTCTTTAAACCCCTGATCTTTCTGCAGGCGGCTGGCATCTCGCTGCGATTTATACGCTTCAGCAGCTTTTTTGGCCCGAGCAGCAGCCTGCTGCTCGGATTGAGTCTGAGTGTTGAGCAGATGCTGCTGCTCGCGATAGGCGCGGTTCTCTGCCGCGTTCAGAGGGCGCAGGCGCAGATCGAGGCGGGCTTCGATTTCGAAGACCCGCGGCCAGGGCAGGACGGCTTCCAATTTATAGCTTTCCAAAAACAGCGGTGTGCCGAAATTGGGATGGGTATAGCAGCGTCCTTTGAGTTTTTTCTGCCAGACGCTGGCGGCCCAGTCGATAGCCTTTTGCCGGGCGCTCATACCCGCGCCGCCGTATTTGTTCAGCAGCGGATCGGGGTCGCGGGGGAGGCCTTTGACCATATCGCTCAGGGTGGGGCGAATCAAGGCCTGGTAAGCGTAATCGTCCAGCAGCCGGGCCCAGGTAAAAGCCAATTGGGTCTTTTCGCTCTCCAAACGGTGGGTCTGATCCCAGGTGTGGCCGCAGGTGCGGGCAATCTCGTGGGCTGTCATTTGAGGTATAACCGTGCCTATAGTGTTGGCCGCCGTGTTCCAGGCCGCATAGCCTTCCAGGTCCCATAGTTCGATATCGTCGAGAATCGTTTCCGCCAAAATGGGATCGGCGCGATTAATTAAGCGCACATCGGCTACGCCTATGCGGCGCTTGTTGGCTTTGGCCCAGCGCAGACTCGTTCCCAGCTTGGCCGAGCGGGCTCTGTCTTCTTCGGTAATCTTAGCGGTATCCGGAGCTTCATAGGGCTTTTCCGACTGGGTCTCAATCCAGAGAATGGCCGCGCTGCTGATGACTTCAGAGCTCATGCCCGCCACGTCCCAGGCTCCGCAGAGATCGATGTGCTGTCTGACCGTGGTGTGGAGCGGTTTGCTTTCCAGCTTGGGAATTTGCCCTAAATCGGCGAGATCGGAATAGCACACCTGCAGGGCTGGGTGGCAATTCCAATACTTGCTCAGCCAGCCGGCGACCAGGCACATGCCAATTTCATCGGTCCCGTTGAGGATTTTCACTTTATCTGCCAGCTTTTTGTCTTTAATGGCCGCGCTGATTTTTTGTTGCTCTTCGGCACTGAGACCTTCTTTATTGCTATCGTCAGCGCAGAGAATCAGCGTCTTGATAGTGCCTTCCTGAGTTAATTCCAGCAAATGCTCGATAACTTTTACATTGCGCTGGCGCACTGCCATATATTCCTGAGAAATCTTTTCGGGAACGGTTTTGCTGAACTGCAGATTGGCATAGCTGGCTTTTCTAGCCCAGTTGAGTAAAGCGGTCTCGTGAGCGGCCTGGGCTTCGGAAGTGCGCAGAGACAGGCGGGGAAAACAGGCAAAGACGCACAGCTGCGAGGTTTGGGGAGCGACTTGGCGCAGGACTGCTAAATTCTTAATCGCCTGTTCGGGGCTGAGACCAGCTGTGCGCGAAGCGAGCAACCCCCCGTAAGCCAGCATATCGGCCGAAGCGATTGCGGTCCGTTTTGGCCCTTGGGCCGCTTGTTCTAAAAGCCACTGAGCGCAGGCGGCGGTATCGCCGGCTTTATAGGCATGCCCGATGGCGTTATCTGGCGGCTGAAGTAGGCTGCCTCCGCCGATGCGGGCGATTTGGGCGGGAAATAAATGATTGGCGGGGCGGTCATCTAAGGGTATAAAAATGGCTTGCGGATACGCTTGATTACCTGCCGAGGCTCTGACCTGGACCGTGGCGCTCAGGCAAAGAGCGCCTAAAAAAAATATCGACAAAATTACTCTAATACTATAAAATTCAAAAGCGTACCTAGAGGTGCTTTTATTGGTCATTGGCGATTTTACCTCGGCGTGAAAGTGATGGGCATGAAAAAGTTAAAAATTCTACTTGCCTTGCTTATTATCCTATTTGGCGTTTGGGCGCTTCCCGCCAGCAGCCAGCTGCCTTCGTCGCACATTGTGGTCTCCTGCTTTCTCGACGAAGTGTTAGCGGTTATAGATGCCCGTGCCATCAGGCTTGTCAATAAAATTCCTATTTCTCAGATCAACGAACTGGCAGTCTCTCCCGACGGCAAGCTGCTGGTGGCCAGCATTTTTAACCGCAATTACATGCCGGTCTATTCCGGGCCAGGCCCCAATCTCCATCCCGGCACGATTGTGCGCGGCGATCATTTGGTGTCCACCAAGGCTATGGCGTTTTCCAAAGACGGGGCCCGCCTGTATCTGCTCAGCGAAAAAGAGGGGACCCTGTACGAGCTGCACGTACCCAGCTACAACCTCATCAGATCGCTGAAGCTGCAGTACTACCGCCCTGAATCCATGATCCTCAGCAAAGACGGCACCAAAATGTATATCGCCCATCCCGAAGTGGGGGCGGTGTCCGTCATTGATCTGCTGCAGTGGGAATACGCGGGCAATCTGCAGTTCCAGGGCCATATCAGCGGCATCGCTTTGAGCCCCGATGAGAAAAAACTCTGCGTGCTCTATCCCAACGAAAGCCTGCTGAACATTTACGATGCCGAATCGATTAAGCCTATAGCTACCGCCCCGGTAGAGCGCGGGGCCTGTCAGGTCAAAGTCAACGACAGCAATGTGGCCGTCGTGCTCAACAGCGTTTCCAACAGCATTTCCATTATCAATATCAACAATACCCTGGACCGCCGCGTTCTAGCGGTCGGCAACGGCCCGCGCGATATCCTGCTCATGCCGGGGGGACAGGGCTGTTACGTAGCCAATTATACTTCGGGAGATGTTTCCGTTATCGATTTGAACACTATCCGCCAGCTAGGGCGCCTGTACGTAGGCCGCGGGGCCTGCAGCCTGCGCTGGATGTAATAGACGGATGTAACAGACCTTTATGTAACAGACCTTGATAGTTATGCGCTGCTTTATAGCTATGCGACGTTAAGCAAAGGAACGGGCAGATGAAAACTCAGTGTAAATCTTCAACTGACAAACAACATGTTAAATGGCATTTTAGGAATTTGCTGCTTTTAATAGGAGCAATATCCGTGCTGATCACCGGTGCTGTCTGCACTGCCTGCAGCGACGGGGGTGGATCGGCGGCAGCATACGGCGGCCAAGGCTCGCTGGTGCTGAGATTATCCCGCGAAACCGCTGCTGACAGCGCTTCTGCGGCGAGCAAAGGGTATATCAATAAGCTGGTGCTGCGCTTCTATGAAGGGCTGGAGGATCGCACGGCTGGCGCTTTGCTCTTTACCCGCAATATCGAAGTCGCTTCCGGTCAGTCCAGTGTGCAGATCGATAACGTTCCCGCCCCGCAGGATTATCTGTTTGTCGCCGATATTTACCTGAGCGATTCCACATCAGTTTACCGTTCTACGCGCTTTTGGGTCAGCACTAAAGTCGCTCAGACTGTAAACGCTGAAGCGCTGGATTTAGACGTGGACAGCCTAGAACTTTCGCAGGATACAGCTGCTCTCACCGTCGGTGATACGGTTCAGCTCGCGCTGACGGCGACTTATTTAGACGGCTTTAGCGAAGACGTTACCGAGTACGCTGTCTGGAGCGTTTCCGATGACGCTGTGGCCAGCATTGATGCGGGGTTAATCACCGCCTTGGGTTCTGGCTCCTGCACCGTGATAGCCGCTTACGGCGGTCAAGAAAAAGCCGCGATAATCTCCGTCTCCGGCAGCCCGGAACCCACTCCGTCTCCTTCGCCTTCGGTATCACCGTCTCCGTCTCCGTCGCCTTCACCGTCGCCTGAGCCTAAGGTGCTGAGTCATCTGGCTATAGATGTGACTTCTAAGACTATCGGCGTAGATGAAACTGTTAACCTGAAAGTCACAGCCACCTATGAGGACGGTTCGGAAGAGGACGCCACCGAAAAAGTAACCTGGGAATCCGATGCTGAAGATATCGCTTCCGTGGACAGCAGAGGCAAGGTCACTGGGGTGAGCGCAGGCATTGCTCATATTACGGTATCTCTGGATAATGTGGTCTCCGATCCCGCGGTGATTACGGTGACTGATGGCCGAGCCGATCCCAATTTCTTTATCACCCCCGATGACACGGTCATACTGTGCGGGGGCCATCAAGCCCGTTTAGGGGCGATATTCCTCGACGCAAAAGGCACCAGAAACGATGTTACGCAGGAATGTGAATGGACCAGCAGCGACCCGGATTTGCTCGAGATTTCTGAAGAAATCAAAGGAGAACTGTTCAATACCAATACTCCGGGCACGGTGACCGTAACCGCTGTTTACACCGACGAGGCCGGGACGACGCATACGGCCACGGCTAAGGTGAAAATTACCGACGCTGCTTTTAGTGGCACAATTGAACGGCCAGTAGTCTGTGACCCTGAAACCGCTACGATCAAAGTCGGGGAAGGCGTGCAGATCAATGTAATCGGCACCTTCGACGACGGCACCGAAGGCAACATCAACGCTCTGTTTACCGGAATGTGGCAGCTGAATGAAGGCGATTCGGCCTACGGGACAGTCGATGATTACGGCTATGTCACCGGCACGGCATCGTCCGGAGAAAATTACATGACCGTCTGGTTCCACGATGAAGAGAGCGGCTACTCCGATGAGTCGCACATCACCGTGACCGAGTAGCTGAATTACTGGCGCTCCGTGCGAAAAATGCCGAGAATAGGTTTGCTCTTTATTCTCAGCTCTATTCTTTAGCACTTATAATTGAGCCGCCATTAGACACTGTTGAACGGCGTTTAACACAAAATCCGCTTCTTAGAACAGCATCTAGGAGGCGGATTTTATGTTAGGAGATTAGGCTAGGCAATATGTATGGGATTAGCCTGTTATCTATTGAATCTTATTTAATAGATAACAGTTATATAATCTATTATAATAATGCCGAGTATTACAAGTTTCGGAGAAGGAGACCATAAAAATGGTAACAGTATTTGATGTTGCAAAGTATATACTAGAACAACTTGGCACGTTATCGACTATGAAACTTCAAAAACTCTGTTACTACGCTCAGGCTTGGTCGTTAGTCTGGAATGAAGAGCCTCTTTTTCCTAATGAGTTTGAAGCCTGGGTGAATGGCCCTGTATGCAGAGAACTATTTGTCGCCACCAAAGGCGAGGTATGCGTTGGGGCCAGCTATATAGAAGGAGATTCTTCGGTTTTATCTGAAGATCAAAAAAAGACAGTTAATTCTGTTTTAAAGTATTACGGCGATAAAGAAGCTAATTGGCTGAGTCAATTAACACACATGGAAGAGCCTTGGATAAAAGCACGAGAAGGTTTCCCTTCTGGTGTTAAATGTCATAATATAGTTACTAAAGAAAGTATGGCTAAGTATTATGGCAACCTCTAAGAAATCACGAAAAGACGATGGCCCTAATAAAAAGCACGATCCAGACAGCTATTTGTCTAAACCACCAAGCTGGTGCTTTTTAAGCTGCGATACCGATACTAAGTGCAGATGGTCATTTTCTCAACATAGATTAAAAGAAGAATTTTGGACGCGCATATTTCTAAAGCTACAAAAGTTTGAGCAGATGACCTGGAGTGAGATTCAAATAAAGAGTAAAAAGCAAAATCATAGTAATATTGTTGAAACAATGAATAAATGCGCCAAAGATAGGCTTGATGAATTAGAAATTGAATATAATGCTTTATTTTCTCTGCGTTTAAATAGTACTGTCAGATTATATGGCTATCGTGAAGGAGCGGTATTCAATATTTTATGGTATGATAATGATCATGGCGATAATGATACCTGCGTTGTCCGAAGCAGACTAAAACATACTTAGCTTGTTCTCATATATTGTAAAGCCTGCCGCCAGAACTATTGTTTGGCAAAGATGAGTTAAGGACTATAATATGGAATTGAGCGACCTAAAGCGAGCGTTGCTGTCACTTTTACAGACAGACGAAGAACTGCGCAGTCTAATTAGCAGTATTTCCCGCAGCAGCGAACTTAGGGACAACGAGAAAAAGAATTCCCTGTCCGATTCCCGGGAAAATGCCGGGGCAGACGGCCGGACGGATTATAGGCGCAGCGGGTACAATGAGGAGCTGCCAGAACCTAGAGATCGGCGCAGCATCGCTTTAGAAGCGGAAGTTAGGAGCCTGCGCGAGCAGCTGCGGCAGAAAGAGAATTCTTTGGTGAGTCTGAAAGAGGAATACCTGCGCCAAAAGCAGGAACTGGCGGATTCTGTTAGCGCCGCGCAACGCCTGCAGGTCAGCCTTGACGCGCTGCGCGGCGAAGCTGACTCTTTGCGGACCACCAACCAGCAGCAGTCTCAGGAACTGGAACGGCTGCGGCAGGAGCTGGCGCAGAGATTTCCCGAGGGATGGAAGCTGTTCCAAGCTTATCACAGCGTTTCTCAGCCGACCCGCGAGCTACTGCGCGGGGTGTTCGTGCGCGGGAACGATTTTACGTCGTTCATCTGCGGCGCGGCGCAGAGCGCTTCCCTGGAAAAGATTTGGAAGACCGTCAAGGGCTGCATCTCTCAGGGCAACACCCGGGACGCGGATATTTTATGGGATATTTTCGCGTATGCTGTGAAGCTGGTCAATGCTTCCAAACCCGAGAAAGTTTACGAAATTCTGCAGGCGGAGCCGGGCATGCCCTTCGATTTGGAAGTGCACGCTTTGGCCCCGGGCAGCCGGGCCCAGGGCAATATCCGGGAGATCTACTTGCAGGGGTATAAAAACGTCTATGTGGGGCGCGTGGAACAAAAGAGCATCGTCAGCTTATGATCATTGCGCCAAAGCGCTGCGCCGCAGTGACATATTTTGTCATTGTCAAAGATTATAATACGATATAACATAAAGCGGCCATTCTGGGCAGGTTTGGAACGGGGTGGCCGTATTTTAAATTATGCTTTTAGAGTAACAGAGCTTTTACAGGAGTGCAAACCGATGTCCTTACCTACCGATCATACCGCCCTCAAAACCGCTGTTAAGATTCCGGCTTTCCAGGTACCCGCTTTAGTCGCAAGCTGTATCGAAGCCGATATCGCCGCCCTGGCTAAAGATATTGCCGCTTTGTTTGAGGAGCTGGTTCCTATAGCCGAGCAGCGCTTCGTGATGATGCAGAATAAGGAGGTCTGGTATGATCGGGAAAACGCGGCTCTGTTTCCCAAGTTTGAAGCGTTAAAGCTGCCTACAAGCAATACGTCGTGCGACCCTGTCAAGACTTGGCCTGGCCTATCCTTTGAGGGTTTTGAATTTGTAATGATGACCAGAAATGAATTCAATACAAGTTTTCTAAATGGTTCTGGCAATCCGTACTTAAATGATGGAAATTATCAGTATTTTCCAATAGCAAGCAGCATTGTTCTAATAGCTGAAAAAAGTGGCAGCAAGACTGTATTTTGCTATGCTAACGGTAGCACTGGAGCCTGGTGTGACAGTGATCGTGTAACTATCGTTCCCATCTGCCGTCTCAACGGCAAAAACAGCTCAGCCGTGCCGCTGCTCCAGAGAATCGCGAGCTGGCTGGAGAACGACTTAATACCCCAGGGATTAAGCGCCCCGCAAATTGAAAAATACCAAGAACTATCCACAAGCTTCCAAAAGTATCTGCAGATTGAAAAATATCTACAGATTGAGAACAATGATAGCTCCATAATATTTAAGGAAGCGGAATTTAAATCCGACGTTTTCTCCGGCTCCTTCACCCAAACCATCTTCGGCTACGACTTCGATTTGGCTGCCAAAACCGAGCGCGTCCTGCACCATGACGAAAAGCTCGCGTCCTCTGCCACCATCTCTGACTTTTTCCTCGGCTGCGATAAGCTGCGCGCCGATCTCGAACCCTACAAGGAAAACCGCCTCACGGATCCCAATCTGGGGCACTGGGAACTGGCTGAGCCTGCTGACCAAGGGGATATCGAAATCGATCTTCCCCAGGATAAACCTTGGTACGCCCGCCCTCCCCAAATGGACGTGGCGGAAACCGGCACCTGCGCTATCGACTTCGGCACCAAAAGCACCGTGGTGGTCTGCCGCGATCGGGATGCCCGGTTGCTGCGCGTAGGCCGGGGCGACCTGTCCAAAGCTCCGACGGCGGCGGATTACGAAAATCCCACGGTCATAGAGCTGCGCGACTTAGAGGGCTTTATGCAGGCCTACCAAGCCCGAGAAGGGCGTCCGTACACAGAGTGGGAACAGCTGACCGTTTCCCATCAGGCCGCCGAGGCCATATTCCAGAACGACGACGACAGTTCCGTTTACTATTCGGTCTTCCGGGAACTCAAACAGTGGGCCAATGACAAAGACCGCCGGCTCATGCTGCGGGACCGTCAGGGTAAAGTTATCGAATTAAAGCCCTACGCAGAACTGACGGAAGGCGACTTCGATCCCATCGAGGTTTACGCTTATTATCTGGGGCTGTACATCAACAATATGCACAGACGCATTTATCTCGACTATCTGCTGTCTTTCCCGGTCACCTATGAGAAAAAGGTACGGGAGCGCATCCGCCAGAGCTTCGAGCGCGGCCTCAGGAAGTCCCTGCCTCCGGCGATTCTGCGCGATGAAGAGATGATGGACATGTTTAGGGTGGCGGCAGGTGCCAGCGAACCGGCGGCTTATGCCATCAGCGCTTTGGAAGAGTACGGCCTGCAGCCCAAGAAAAACGGCTCTATTATCGGCAAGCCGGTGGCTTATGCGGTCTTCGACTTCGGCGGGGGCACCACGGATTTCGATTTCGGTATTGAGGAGATTCCCGCCGATGGACGGCGCAAATTCGTCATTCATCGCTTCGGGGCCGGCGGCGACGCTTATCTGGGCGGAGAAAATATTCTCGACCTCATGGCCTACGAGGTTTATCAGGACAACCTGGAAAAAATGCGGGCGGAGGACATTCCCTTCGTTCTGCCGCCCGACTGCAAAAAGTTTGCCGGCGCGGAAACGCTCGTCAAGGAACAGGCGGAGGCTTCGCAGCAGGCCTACATGAACAGCAAGCGGCTGGCTCGGGAAATGCGCTGTATTTGGGAGCGGGAGAAGGATTACCGCGCCAAATTTGAACAGGGCGACGTTTCGCTGATCCTGTTTTCCAATAAGCTGAAGAACGGTTCGGACAAGAGAGAAGTCAGCCTGAAGATCGACGTCGCTAAGCTGGAAAAATGTATTAAAGAACGCATCCGCCGCGGCGTGGAGAATTTCTTTACCGCCATGATGCACGCGTTTGCGGACCGGGATGTTTTCCCCATTCATATTTTCCTGGCGGGAAACTCCTGCAAATCGGTGTTCGTGCGCCCTCTGTTCGACGAGTATATCCGGCATTACGAAAAAGAAATAGCCGCGGGAATGTCTGAAAGCAGCGCGCTGGAAAATGATTCCAGCGATATCTTTGTCCTGCATCCGCCTTTAGGGGCGGAGTGGCCCCCAGAACCCGTGCCCGAAAGAGATTATGAAGAAGAGGAGTGGCAGGAAAGCTATTGTGAACAAGATGTGCAGTGGGGCGAAATCAATTTTGAAGTCGCTGTATCTCCTGGAGCAGGGCACGGGCCGGAATATAAAGCAGAGGACAAACATCTGGCCAAGAATTTCGATCAGCTGCGCACCGGCAAAACCGGCGTAGCCTTCGGTCTGCTGCGCACCCGCATTAGCGCTCAGGATGTCAAGCTCATCGACGATGATGCCGTGAAAGGTGAGATTCCCTTCCCTTATTATCTGGGCGATATCGACCGGGAGGAGCATTTCCGCGTGCGCATCGGCCTAGAAATCCCCTATGGACGCTGGATTCAGTTTACTTATGCCGACGAACCGGAATTCGAACTGTACTACACCAAAGAAGCCAGCTGCTTAAAAGGCGGTTACGGGCAGTATGACGTCGGGCGCGTGCGCTGCCGCCTGACCAGCAGCGATATACGTGAGGATGCCCATGTGTTTGTCCGCAAAGCCACGCCGTCCAGCATCGAGTACGCCGTCGGTCTGGAAAGCGATTTTAATGCCGGAGAGTTTAAGGGCAAGGTTTATAAAAAAGAGCTGAAATAAAGCGACTGTACAAACCGCTGGGCCGCAGCCTCCGTCTTCCGCAGTGCGATGCATACACGGCTGACGGCGCTTAAATAAATTACATTGGCCGAAAAACAAGGCCGAATTGACTGCTGCCTCAAAGGGATTACAGCACTCGTTGCGAAGTGAAAGGTTTCTCATTTCAGTTTTACTAGTTACGGCGCCGCACTGCGGCCGCAGCCGATCCCCAGGCGCCGGGAGGATTTACTATGCAATACGAACCCAACAAGATCGAGCGCAAATGGAGAGCCATCTGGGAAGAGCGCAAGCTCCATCACGCCGTCAAGGACGAAACAAGGCCTAAATATTACTGTCTGGACATGTTCCCTTATCCTTCGGGTGAGGGGTTGCACGTCGGCCACTGGCGCGGCTATGTGCTTTCCGACGTTTGGTCGCGCTACATGACGCTGTTAGGCTATAACGTATTGCACCCCATGGGCTGGGACGCCTTCGGCCTGCCCGCGGAAAACGCGGCCATTAAAAAGGGCGTGCATCCCGAAACCCAGACCAAAGCCGCCGTTTCCAACATGAAACGCCAGCTGACCGATATGGGGTCTATGTACGACTGGGAGCGCGAAGTCAATTCCTCCACCCCCGAGTATTACCGCTGGACCCAGTGGGTCTTCCTCAAAGCTTACGAGCTGGGTTTGGCTTACAAGAAGGGCGCTCCCATCAACTGGTGCCCCGGCTGCCGTTGCGGCCTGGCCGATGAAGAGGTTAAGGAAGGCCGCTGCGACCGCTGCGGCTCCGAAGTTACCAAAAAGAACCTCAACCAGTGGTTCTTCGGCATCAGCAAATACGCCCAGCGCCTGATCGATGACATTAAACCTTTGGACTGGCCGGAAAAAGTCAAAAAGATGCAGATCGACTGGATCGGCCGCAGTGAAGGCGCGGAAGTCTGCTTCCAGCTTGAAGGCCTAGAGGATAAGCTGTGGATTTACACCACCCGTCCCGACACTCTCTTCGGCGCTACCTATATGGTCATGGCCCCCGAGCATCCCTTGGTGGACAAGATCACGACAGATGAACAGCGCGAAGCCGTGGAAGCCTATCGCACCCGCACCAGCACCCGCAGCGAGGTGGAGCGCCAGGAACAGCGCGAGAAGACCGGCGTCTTCACGGGCGGCTACGCCATCAACCCGGTCAACGGCAAGCGCACCCCGATTTGGATCTCCGACTACGTGCTCATGGGCTACGGCACCGGAGCTATCATGGCCGTGCCTTCCCACGACACCCGCGACTGGGATTTTGCTAAAGCCTTCGATATTCCCATTATCCAGGTGGTGCTGACCCCCGAGCAGGAAAAAGAATTGGCTGGCTGTAAGGGTGCCGAAGAACTCAATAAAGCTTATGCGGAAAAATATCCCCAGATGCCCCTGACCGAAGCTTACTGCGAAGTGGGCACGATGATAAATTCCGGCGAATTCTCCGGCCTGAAATCCGATGTTGGCCGCAAGCGCATCGTGGAGTCCCTGGAAGCCAAAGGCCTGGGTCGCACCAAGATCAACTACCGCCTGCGCGACTGGCTAGTTTCCCGCCAGCGCTACTGGGGTGCTCCCATTCCCATGGTTTATTGCGACGACTGCGGCATTGTGCCCGTTCCCGAAGAACAGCTGCCCGTGCTGCTGCCTCACGTGGATAAATATGAACCCTCTGGCACCGGGGAATCGCCGCTGGCGGCCATCGATGAGTTTGTCAACACCACCTGCCCTAAGTGCGGCAAACCGGCGCGCCGCGACACCGATACCATTTCCCAGTGGATCTGCTCTTCCTGGTATTTCCTGCGCTATTCGTCTTACGACTGCCAGGATCAGGCCTGGCGCAAGGAAGACGTCGATTATTGGAACCCCGTAGATATGTACGTGGGCGGCATCGAGCACGCCGTGCTGCATCTGCTCTATTCGCGCTTCTGCACTAAGATGTTCTACGATCTGGGCCTGGTGAAGTTCACCGAACCCTTCCAGCGCCTCTTCAACCAGGGCATGATCTGCAAAGTCGGCCATTCCGGCCGCCTGGAGAAGATGAGCAAATCCAAGGGCAACGTGGTCAATCCCGACGAGCTGGTAGAAAAATACGGCACCGACTCCCTGCGCGCCTACGAGCTGTTCATCGGCCCTCCGGAACTGGACGCCGAGTGGAACGACAGCGGCATCGACGGCGTCTATCGCTGGATTAAACGCGTCTGGAATTTCGCTCAGGAAACCGAATTTGCCAAAGATAAAGAGAGCGACATTGAAGTGTTGCGCCTCTCGCACCGCTTTATCAAAAAGATCAACGATGACTTGCAGCGCCTGCACCTGAATACGGTAGTGGCCGCGCTGATGGAATGGATGAACGGTTTATATACTCTGCGCTCGCAGGGCAAAACCATCTCCGAAGAGACGCTGCGCCAGTATATCGTCATCGCTTCTCCCATTATTCCGCACACCGCCGAAGAGATGTGGCACAATTTGGGCGAAGAAAAATCCCTCTTTGAAGGTAAGCCGGCCTGGCCTACCCATAAAGAGGAATACACCGTGGAGAACACCTTTAAACTGGCCGTGCAGGTCAACGGCAAAGTGCGCGCCACTTTGGAGATTCCTATGGGCACGGAACAGGCCGCTATTGAAGAGCTGGCCCGAGCCAATGAGCGCGTAGCTGCCCAGCTGGAAGGCAAGACCGTGCGCCGGGTAATCTATGTGCCCAACAAGCTGCTCAACATCGTCGTAGGTTAAGCGATTATCTTGAATGTATATTCAGTATTATTACATATAATACTGAATATACATTTTTTATTATGGCACTTTTGAGGAAGTTAGTAATTTAATGAAGCTTTCGTATAAACTCATAACTTTGGCCTTAGCGTTCGGCGCAGCCTGCGGCTGGTCGCTCGCTGAAGAGCGTTTATCGACCGATCAGCTGCGCGATTTGGTCGAACAGGGTGAGACCGGCTATATGGCTACGTATGCCACGCGTTTGCTGTTTGGCGACGGAACCGAGGCCGATATTAAGCTGGGGCGCGAGCTGATGGAAAAGGCTGCGGCGGCCAATAAGCCCGACGGCAAATACGGTTTAGGGCTGTGCTATTATTATGGCTTTGGCGCTTTTGATCTCAGCCAAACCTATAATTACATGTTAGGGGCTTCAGAGGCCGGCTATAAACCAGCCTTTAACTCTCTGGGGCACTGTTATGAGGAAGGTCTGGGAGTAGCTTCCAATTACCACCAGGCCCGGCGCTGTTTCTTTCAGTCCAGCGGCGATTTAGATTCGCAGTGCATGGCCGTAAAGCTTTTGGACTATCGGCGCACGCCGTTTGCCGTCAATCCCCGCGAAGTAGGGCAAAATATCAATCAGGCTTTAGCTATGTTCGGCAATGCGGAACAGGTGGCGATGACGCCGACGGTGTATGAGTTTCTGTATAATGCCCAGGAACAGAGCCGTTCCGCTATCGCCAAAAAACTGGCCCACAAGAGCGGGAATAAAAAGCGCCTAAGCGCAGCGGAACTGTACAACTGGGGACGGCTATACGAGCTGGCTTTGGCCACAAACGCCGTTTCCGAAAAAGACGGGACCCGGCAGATGTGGGAGTACTACAAGGATTCCGCGCAGCGCAAGTTCGTGCCCGCACAGATAGCCATAGCCCGCCTGCAGGCCCGCAGCCGGGACGAGCAAGGCTTAGCCTCGCTGAAAGCTTATTCCGAGACGGGATATTGGCAGGCTAAACAGGCTTTGTTAGAGTTATATGAGACTCAGGAAGCTCCCAAAATGCTGAGCGGTGACGATTACACAGCGCTGCTGCAGGAACTGCGCCAGAAGGGCTATCATGGAGCCAGCACTAAATTGGCCGAATACTATGCTTCCACAGCTAAAGACTCCGCCAAAGCTTGGCAATATACTTTAGCGGCAGCTGACGACGGAGAAGCTATCGGCTGCTATAAGGCTGCTGAATTTTACCGCACCGGCAAAGACGCAGGCGCAGGCGTTACGGTGAAGCCCGATCCCGAAAAGGCTTACGCGTATCTGCATACCCTGTGCCGCGATCTGCCCCGCGCCGATTATCAGCGCTTAGATATGTGCCGCGCTTTCACCAATCTCGGCAATATGTATTATTACGGCAAGGGCTGCCCGCAAGATACGAATCAGGCAGAAGAATGGTATAATGTGGCTCTAAACACTAGGGGAGGCGAGAAGCTTGAAGCGAATTACCGCTTGGGCAGCCTGTATATAGAAAAAACGGACAAGCGCCAGCTCGGAGCAGAAATGCTGCGCGGAGTTGCCGCTTCTTCCAGCGAATACGCCAAGAGCGCGCGGTATCTGCTGACTAAACACAAATTATAGGTAAATATCATTTAAAATGATATTGGTGTTGGTTTTATTGGCAAAAAGGAGTAAGTCAAGGAGTATGTCATGAATAAATTTTTCACTCTGGCCGTAGCGTCAGCGCTTCTGCTCTCTTTGAACGCCTGCACTGAGAATACGCAGGACCAGGAACCCACGACGCTTGAGCAGGCCTTGCCAGCTGCTGCTCCTGCCGAGCCCGCCAGTTCCTCGGGGGCCAGCGGTTCCGCGTCCGAATATGAAAAGGCTCACGCCCAAGGCCAGCTGACAGCCTGCAAGAGCAACTTAAAAAATATAGGCACAGCCTTGGAAATGTGGCAGTCCGATCATGATGGTAAATTGCCGGAAAAGCTCTCCGAAGTAACCACGGGTGGCCCATACGGGGGATATTTAAAGGTTATTCCTTCTTGCCCGGCAGCTAGAGGAGACAGCTATTCCAGCTCCTATAAACGCTCTGCCGACGGCAAAAACTACGAAGTTTACTGCAGCGGGCATAACCATGCCTTACTGGGCATTCCTAAAAATAGGCCTGGCTTTACCTCTGAGATGGGGCTTATAGAGAAGTAATTTAGTTTACTAATAGGGTAATATCATTTAGTTAGCGATCAGCTAACTTGCGAAACTATCTAACTCCCCCTAAAGGATGGGAGGGGGAGAAGTCGCGAATGCGACAGAGGGGTGCCCACGACTGTTGGGGAATCGAGGTTTAGCTTGTGTTATGCTCTAGCTTATACGCAGGCATGAACGTGGCGATAATTGTATATGAGTCAACATTTCCAATGTCATCGAGTCTTAACTAAATGACATTGACTAATAGGGAAGGGGCGCATATGTCAGCAAAAAATCAAATTCCTCAGGAAAATGTCAAAGCCGGAACTACAGGAATTATAGTTGGTCTCTTGATGGGGTGGATTATGCCGCCCATTACCTGGATAGCAGCGTTTTTTCTGTATAAAAGCTTTCTCAAAGATGGCAATCTCAGCGACGCCAAAGGTATAAAAATAGGGGCGCTGATCACTGGAGGCCTGTGCTGTGTTGTCGGTTTGCTTGTCATTCCCTTGCTGGCCGCTATACTCGTGCCGAATTTTGTCAGAGCCAAAGCTCAAGGCCAGCTGACAGCCTGCAAAAGCAATCTGAAAAATATAGGCACAGCCTGTGAGATGTATTCCACCGATCATTACGGCCGTTATCCCAAAAAGCTTTCGGAACTGTGCGAAGGGCCCAATGGTGGCTATCTCAAAACAATCCCTACCTGTCCGGCAGCCGGAACTGACAATTATGTTTATACCATGCATGCTGATCCCGATATATTTACGATCTATTGCCGTGGCGAAAACCATACGGTTCTCGATATTCCTAAAGATAAACCGGCCTTTAGCTCTATCTATGGCCTGATAGAGCAGAATGATTAGTCTTGTAAATGTAATGCTGACCTGCGCCAAACGTCCGTTTGGCGCAGTTTTTTTAAGCAAGATTAAGCCTCAGCTTAGGCCAAATCACTTAGGCGCTGGACAGATATGCCCAGTTCATTCAGTACCCAATCCTGCAGGCGCTGGGCTGTCGCTGTATCTCTGCCCCCGACAGGTGCGCCGCAGAAGGTATCGGCCAGCAAGCAGAATTTGGTGGAGCTAGACACGATTACTTCGTCAGCCTGGCGGAGCTCAGCCAGGGTAAAAGCGCGTTCTTTCACGGGAATACCTAGAGATAGGCAAGCTTGGATTAAACGCGCTTTAGCCACGCCGGGCAAAATGTAATTATCGTCGGGATGAGTCCGAAAAACACCGTCTTTCAGAATAGAAATGTTGCTGTGCGAACACTCCGTGACTATTTCGCCGCGATGAAAAACGCATTCCGCACAGCCTTCTTCGGCGGCTTTCTGAGACGCCATTACGTTGGGAATCAAATTCAGCGTTTTAATATTGCAATGCAAATAGCGCGTGTCTTCGGCAGCTGTCAGCTTAATGCGCTTGCTTAAATCGGGATATTGCGTGGGACGGATCATAATCCACAGATTAGCGGGCACACCAGCGGGAAAAGGGTGCGAGCGAGGAGCCGTGCCCCGGGTGAGCTGCCAATAAATCTGCAGCGGTTCTCCGTCCACTTTGGCGGCCATTGCATACAGTAGATCGGCCAATTCCGATGAGCTGCAGGGCAAGTACAGGCGCATAAACTCTGCGCTCGCAGCAAAGCGCTGCAGATGGGCCTCCAGATGAAATATCCGCCCATGCTCATATCCTGTAGCTTCGTAAATGCCATCCCCAAAAAAACAGACCCGATCATTAAAGGGGATTTTCATGTCATGCAGCGGGCCATATTCGCCGTTATAGTATCCTAAGTCTTGCATGGGCTTATCCTCCTTCGCTTCAAGTCAGAAAGCAGAAAACTAGCCACTTAAAGAAATAATAATATTTTCCTGCTTAGAGCTTGACAATTGCCTATAATTACGTGAACATAATTATAGTATGTGATCTATGCGCGAATCGTGACAGCCGGATCGCTATAAAAAATAATGAGGAGGTGCGTTATGAACACATTTAAGTGCCAGACCTGCGGACAGCCGCTCCGCTTGGATCCAAAAACATCTGTTTACGTGTGCGACAGCTGCCATATTCCTCGACTCCGGCCCAAAACGGAAAACAGGCGTTCAGCCTATGCGCCCAAGCATGGGCCCCGCGACATAGATTACACTGCCAACAGCATTTTTAAATCTTTGCAAGATGGCTTTTTCTTAATAGCCGACAAAAAATGCGATGCGCTGCTCAAGAATGACCCGCGCCACGCCAGAGCTCACCTGGGAAAATTGCTGGCTGCCCTGCAGTGCCGCAGCACGGCGGCCTTAGCTGTCAGCGATCCCAGCTTTGGCGAAAATTACCATTTTCAGCAGGCGCTGCGCTATGCGACTCCGGAGTTGCAGAGAGAACTGAAGAGTTACCTGCAGGCTGCTGCCGATTTGCAGACCGTCAAAGCAGGCCCCAGCGCCCAGCCCAGCACCGCCCAGAGCAGCATTTCGCCTGTAAACGGTTTAAAACATAATACATCTTCCCGGGCAGCGTCTTCTTGGAAACAGAGATGGCACAGCTTTTTGGGGCACAACTATGCCAAATATTATGTGGGTGCAGCGATCTTTTTAATGGCCATACCCAGCGGTATGCTGGTGGGCAGCCCGCTCAGCCATGACCGCGAATACCGGGCAGCCAAACAGTACATGCAGGCTGCCAACTATGAACAGGCCAGCCAGGCTTTCTCTAGCCTGCACGGTTACAAAGACAGCGCTGGCCTAGCCGATCAGTGCCGCTATGAGTATGCCAGGCAGCTGCAGCAAGCCGGGCAGTTTAGCCACGCCAAAGTTCAGTACGACAGTCTGGCTGATTATCGGGACAGCGTACAGCGCAGCCAGGAATGTTTAGCTGCTATAGAATCTGCTTATCAGCAGGCTCTGTCCACGCTTGACCGCCAGGAATGGACCCAGGCCAAACAAAACCTCACGGAAATCAGCGGCTATCGCGACAGCCAGCAGCTAATTCATAAGTGCGACAGCGGTTTGCTGCTGCAGAAAATAGGAAACACCCCTGTTGGCCAGTCTTTTTGCTTAGGGGCTTACATAGCCAGGGCTGGAGAACAGCCGCAGCCTTTGGAATGGAGAGTTTTGCAGAACGATAAACACGATGTGCTGGCGGTAACGGTTAGGGGAATCGATTATCTCACCTACAGCGACAGCCCCATGGGCCAAACGTGGCAATACAGCGCGGTGCGCCGCTGGCTCAACGGGGAGTTTTTGCAAGAGGCATTTACCGAATCGGAACGTTTGTGCCTAGCTGATGCGCATATAATCACCCGGGACAATCCGCAGTTCAATACGCCCGGATGTGCCACTTACGATAAAGTCTTCCTGCTCAGTATCGAGGAGGCACAGCGCTATTTCCGCGATGACGATGACCGCGTGTGCAAAGCCACCGATTATGCCAATAATCTCAGCGACTGGCAGTATGCCGACCAGACCAACTGGTGGTGGCTGCGCTCTCCGGGACGCAGCCTGAGCTACGCTTCTATTGTCAGCCAGGAAGGCGCTATAGACTATCTGAGCTATCAGGAAACTGCCAATAGGGGGCTAGTGCGGCCGGCGATTAAGCTCAAGCGCCTAACACCCCAGAATATAGCGCCCCAGAATAATTAAATAAGCTTAGGATGCCAGGCACACAGTGATGGGCATATCTATCCGCTAAAACGTCTTGGCTTTTTAATATTTATTCATCAAGTTAACTTTATGCTAATATTTTTCAAGGTTAACTGCGATAGAATATATTTGTATTTTTGTTTATTTTAGGAGGCCGAATGATCTCTGGTATTCAGTCAACTAACAACATCGCTATGATGCAGCAGACTTCTCAGGTGAGAGCCCCGCAGCTTCCCGCTCAGGAAGAACAGGCTGTCAGTGCCCCTAATGACAGTGTTAGCTTTGCCCCGCAGACTAAGCTGGAAAAGACTTTAGCCACAACTGCTGCCAGAGCGGCAGAGATCGAGGCCAATATGGCACCCCACGAACCCGGGGAAATCATCGTCAAGATGAAACCTTCGCTGCTGCAGGGCGTGGACAATGTCGCCGCCCGTTACGGTGCCAGCCTTATCGAAAAGTTCGATATGCCTCAAGGCGAGATGGGGGCCAAAGGAGCTGAAGGCGAGCTGGTTCACCTTAAGCTCCCCGCGGGTATGACCACAGCCCAGGCTATGGCCGCCATGGAAGGCGATTCTTCTATCGAATACGCCGTACCCAACCATACCTATCAGATGGAAGACTTCCAGCAGGTGGGCGACACTCTGACTGCAGAGCAGCTGAGCGGCCAAGGTCAGAATATGCCTAACGATTTGAACGACAAAATGTGGGATATGCACAACGTCGGTCAAAACGGCGGTACGGTAGATGCCGACATCGACGCTCCCGAAGCCTGGTCTAAAACTACAGGTTTGCCCAACGGGCAAGGCCCGGTAATCGCTATCATCGACTCCGGCGTAGATTATACGCATCCCGAGCTGACTAATAATATTTTAGTCAACAAAGGCGAAATTCCCGACAACGGCATTGACGATGACGGTGATGGCGTTGTGGACAACTACTGGGGCTACAATGCCTATAGCCAAAACGGCGATATTATGGACCACAGCGGTCATGGTACGCATGTGGCGGGAACGATTGCCGCCGAGGGCAATAACGGAGCCGGTGTGGTGGGTATCAACTGGTCGGCCAGTTTAATGCCTATCCGCATCTTTAATGACAACGGCTCTACCAATGCCGCGGCGATTATTCGCGGCATCAATTACGCTACCAGTCACGGAGCCCGCATTACCACCAACTCCTGGGGAGGCGGCGGCGCTAACGAGGCTATTAAAGAAGCTTTCGAGAGATCGAACTGCCTGCATATGATGTCCGCTGGCAATACCGGTACCAACAACGATGTGCACCCGCACTATCCCAGCGACTACGATCTGCCCAACAATATTGCCGTGGCCGCTACTGACCGCAACGACCAGCTGGCCAGTTTCTCCTGCTACGGTGAAAAGAACGTCGATGTCGCTGCTCCCGGCAAAGATATTCTCTCTACGGTTCCCGGTGGCAAGTACGCTGTATATAGCGGCACCTCTATGGCTACGCCTCACGTAACCGGCGCGGTAGGCCTGCTGCTGGCTCAGGACCCCACCATGAGCAATGACGAGATTAAAGAGCGCATCATGAGCGGCGGCGATAAGCTTCCGCAGCTCGAGGGCAAAGTGGGCAGCGGTGCCCGCCTCAACGTCAACGGAGCTCTAGAGTACGATTATCAGGGCAATATAGCCAAGTAAAGCGTATAAATGTGCTGATGACACCTGTGCGGAAACAGATAACTGTAATCTGACTTTTCCGGCAGGTGTTTTTTTATATTGGAGAAGCTGCTCATATCATTAAGTTAGCGATTAGCTAACTTCCGAACTATCTGACTCCCCCTAAAGGAGTTAACATTTCCAAGGTCGTTGAGCCTTAATTTAACGACATTGAAGAAGCTGTGAACTCGGGAATGAAAAGGTATAGGTTATGGTTACAGTAAAGAGTACTGATAAGCAAGGAAAAACAGCGACGAGACAGCTGAACACCCTCCTGGTTGGCTTAGGCTGGGATGAGGCCCAGCATTCTCTGCTGAATAGGCTGCGCGGCCTGATCAGCGGCAGCAGCGAGGCCGCTCCGGATTTGGATTTAGATTTGTCGTTAGTAGTCTTCGGTGAGGACGGTGAGCTCTACGACGTTGACCCACGGCGCAGCTTTGTTTATCACGACAATCTCAAACTCTTTGGGGCTATCAAGCATCACGGCAATAACCGCACGGGCGAAGGCGACGGCTGTGATGAGTATATCACCATCAATTTTGAGTTTCTGCCCGAAGATGTGGGCAAAATGACCGCTGTCGTCAATATAACCAACAGCATCCGCCGCAAGCAAGATTTTACGCAGGCCGGCAATGCCTATATCACTCTTATTGATTTCGATAAGATGGAAGAAATTTGCACTCTGAAGCTAAACAAAGTCTCCAATATAGGCATGGCGGGAGTTTTTGCCTTCGATATCGAGCGCACTGGCAAAAATTGGAACTGCAAAGTCATCGATAAGCCCTGCAAAACCGCCGATAAAGCTATCAGCATGTTTCAGCATTACCTCGATGAAGGCCTGAACAGGTCGCTCGATATCGCGTTCAGACAGGCCGCCAAACATAGGGGACTGTAAAGCTTAAGTTTGATATTATCCTTTGAATATGTTATTATATTATAACTGGGTTTTAGCAGGCTATAATCATTTTAATAACAATATTTGACTATGTAGCATTTCATTGGAGGTTGGCATAATGATTGGTTCAATCGGTGCTTCTTACAACAATTACGGCATTACTTCCGTAAATTCCGAGGTATCCGGAGATATGTCTGCTCAGGCATCTGGAGATGTCGAGTTTTCCTATAACTCTCAGGACCAGCTGGTTTTTGAACCTACAACTACTGTCGTCCGTGATGTTAAAATGGGCAAAAATGGTCCCGAGACGCCGCGCGTCAAACTGGGCCGTTCCGAGCTCCAGCCCAATGCTGACGATAAATTCGTTTTCGATCAGGGCAAAAAGGAATTCACGGGCGCTATGACCTTCGCTACGGTCAACAAAACTTTGGAGATGTTTGAAGGAGCTTACGGCGGCAAGGTGCCCTGGGGCGGCCGTGGCGAGCAGATTAAGCTGGTTCCCGATGGCGGAGAAATGCTGAACGCCTATTATTCCAGGCGCGATAATTCCCTGAACTTCTTCCACGCTTTCGATCCCGTCAACAACACCACCGTCATGACCGGAGAATCCGGCGAAGTCGTCTCTCACGAAGTCGGTCACGCTATGCTCGACGGTATCCGTCCTGGCTATCTTTCCGCTTGGAGTCCCGATCCCGGTGGGTTCCATGAGTCTTTCGGTGACTGCATCGCCATGTTTATGTCTACCCAAGATGACCGCGTCTGCGAGCGCGTAGCTAAAGAGACCGGCGGCGATCTGACCAAACCCAACTGCCTGTCGGCTACCGGAGAAGAACTGGGCCAGACTATTAACAACGCTGCCGGCAAGAACTCTACAGGCGGCAATTACGTCAGAGATGCCATCAACGATTTCAAATGGCAGGACCCCTCTACTTTGCCCAGCAGGCCTTCCAACAGCAACGAGCTGAGCACTGAAGTGCACAGCTGGTCGCGGCTGTTCACCGGTGCGGTCTATGATGTCATGACCGGCATTGTCAACCGCAACATGGAGAACGGCATGGAACCTGCAGCTGCGATCAAATCTGCGGGCGCAGAGATGATTTCCCTGTATGGCAACTTATTTAAAGAAGCTCCCAAGGGTGATTTCACCTATGAGCAGATGGCTAACAGCCTTCTGAAAGCTGATGCCAAACACATGGAAGGCCGCAACGGAGATATTATCCGCACTGCTTTCACTAACAGAAACATTCTTCACGAAGGCAGCGAAGCTCTTGACGACATCGATTATGGTGCCCAGGATTATCACATGGTCAGCGTCACCTTAGACGGAGACGGCTTTGGCATGTTCTCTGGCGCTACCATAGAAACTCCGGTAGATTCCAGCAAAATGTTCGCTATGGAAGATTCTGATAAACTGAAATCCAATATGAAGCGCCTCATCGCTGATGGCCGGATTCTCTACACCGAACCCAACCAGAAGGTAGAGACCAAAGACCTCTTCGACAAAAACGGCGTGCCTTATATGGGCGTAGTGCGTTGGGTTGACGGTCAGATGCACATTGAGCGCAATACCATTATTGATTAAAGCTATATAAATGATTTGGGTAAGCGGCTCTGGCCGCTGCCCATTTTTCTTTTTTTAGGCAATAATAAGGAATTCAGGGATTATGAAAGTTCTGTATCTGTCAGCAGAAGCGATGCCTTATGTAAAAGTGGGCGGCCTAGGCGATGTGGCAGGCGCTCTGCCGGCGGCTTTGCGGGCGAAAGGCCATGACGTGCGTTTAATGATGCCCGCTTATGGCCTTTTAGATCGCAACAAGCTCGGCTTGGAAAAAAAGATCGACAGCTTTAATGTACAAATGGATTGGCGCAACGAGACTTGCCAGATGTGGACCAATCCGCGCACAGGCGATTGTTTTATAACCAATTATTATTTCTTTGACAACCGATTTCAGGTCTATGGCAGCGGCGACGAGGTGGAGCAGTTTATTTTGTTCTGCCGCGCAGCTTTGGAAGCTTGCCGTTTAGATGGCTGGGAACCAGATATTATTCACGCCAACGACTGGCACACGGCGGCGGCTATCCGTCTGGCCTGGGCTCAGGAGAACCGTCCTGGGCTGGTGTTCACCATTCACAATATGGCGCACCAGGGCAATCAATATGCCAACGGCTGGCCTTTGCTGGGCGTCTATGACGGCAAAGGCAATATGAATCTCATGCAGCAGGCGATTTACTGTGCCGATGTGGTCTCTACCGTAAGCCCAACTTATGCTCAGGAGATCGTTACCCGCGAAGGCGGCTGCAACTTAGACGGCGATCTGCGCAACAAGGGCGATCGCCTGCGCGGTGTGCTCAACGGTTTGGACACGATTAGCTACGATCCCAGCACCGACCGCAGCCTGGCGGCCAATTTTTCCAAGAGCGACTGGAGCAATAAGGCGCTCTGCAAGCGCTATCTGCAGGATGAAATGGGGCTGGAAGCCAACGCTGACGCTCCTCTAATCGGAATGGTCAGCCGTTTGGATTTCCAAAAGGGAATCGAGCTGGTTATCCAGGTTATGGACCGCATTGTGGATTACAGCGATGCCCAGATTTTGATTTTAGGCAGCGGCGATCGCGCTTACGAAGTGGCTATAGAGCAGATAGCCGAGCGCCATAGAGGCAGGATAGCCAAGTATATAGGTTTTGATGGCAATTTAGCCCGTCAGGTTTATGCCGGTTCCGATATTTTCCTGATGCCCAGCATGTTTGAGCCCTGCGGTCTGAGTCAGCTCATCGCTATGCGCTACGGCACTTTGCCGGTCGCCAGAGCTACTGGAGGCCTGTGCGACACGATTGTCGATATGCGTTCGGTTGACGGAGGCTGCGGCTATCTGTTCGGCAACTATGACAAAGAAGAAATGATGTATACGCTCTTCGAATGCGCTTTTAAAGACTATCGCGACAGACATAAGTGGAATGAAGCCATTGGCCGCGCCATGTCCCGCGATTTCTCCTGGAGTACGGCAGCCAGCGGATATGAAGAGATTTACAGGTTAGCGCTTCAGCAATAAAAGTTAAGCGAGGTAAACTAACATGACACAGACCATTAAGGATCCGCACTTCGATCTCAGCGATTTAAGCGATGTGCCGGGATGCGAAAAGTATATTCAGCCTTTGCTGAAATGCGATCCCGCCATTTATAAGGATCAGAAGGAACTGGACAGCCATCTGGCTGACATGTGCACAGCGATGTTTAACGATGGCCGCGATGCTAAATACGCAGCTAAAGTGGGCTGCCTCGCTCATCAAAAGCTTTGGTTTTTAAAAGAACACGCCTATGATACAAGCGATGTGCCGGAATGTGAAAAGTATATTCAGCCTTTGCTGAAATGCGATCCCGCCATTTATAAAGATCAGAAGGAAATAGACAGCCGTTTGGCCGATATGTGCAAAGCGATGTTTGACGATGGCCGCGACGCTGCCTATATCGCTAAGGTGGGCTGCATTGCGCACCAAAGAATTTGGGCTCTGAAAGAAAACGCCTAACAAAGCCCGGCCTTGCATAAAAAACAGCTATAAAAAAGCGGCCCCGAGGCCGCTTTTTTATAGCTACGACTGACTCCCCATTACTGAATATTGATTAGTTTGCGCACTTCTTCAATATCTTTGGCTGGGCCTTCCACCAAAATAACACTGAGTACAGGATCAGCCTGGAAGCGCACATTGGGGAAAAGCCCCTTCATGCTATTCACTAGGCTCTGCACATCGCGGCCCGCCATAGTAAAGTAATCGCAGACGCGCTCTGAATCTGATACGCCGCTATTTTGCCCAGCAGCAGTTTTGCTCTCAGCACCGACATTAGAAGTAGCTTTGGGAGCAGCCGCAGGAACCTGGCTGGAATTTATGGCAGCCGGAGAAGGCTCTGATGCCTTCTGCGGCTCAGTCTGCCCGGCGGGAACGGGCGCGGGGGTAGCCGTAGCTGGCTGTGTACTTCCTACTTTGCTGGATACATTGCTGGCAGTTACGGGCTGTTTGGCTTCACCGGTGCTCTTCGCTGAAGATGGTGTAGCAGCAGAAGTTCCTGGTTTAGGTGTTTTAGGCACCGCTGCCGCCGCTTTAGCAGCCCTAATTGCATAGCTGGCACCTGGAGTCTGCCGATTTTGAGCTTTGACGTTAGGAGCGCTGCTGGCCATAATATCTACAGCTACCGTTTGCTTGTCCAGCTGGCGGGTGCGGATAGCCTGCAGAGTCCCTTGGCTTACGGCTACCAAGCCCTCTGGGGCGCTGAGAACGGCGGGTGAGAAGACAAAGGTATGCATGCCTTTGCTGGGATTGTAGGGGAATTCCTTGACCTTAACGTCACCGGACCAATTTACGTCAAAAGATACGCTGTCAGCGCTATTATTAACCTTAACTGTGACCGGGATAGGCTCGGGAACGGCTGCCGG
>JAUNIO010000004.1:87207-108146 GCA_030535355.1 bacterium
AGCAGCTGCTTTATCTTCTGCATCAGACTCTTGGCCTGGTTTAGCTGCTGCTGAAGCAGCTACAGGTTTGGCTGCCTCTTTTTTAGCGGCAGCAGCTTTGTCTTTGCTGCCAGCCTCTGGAGAAGCTGCCGATGCAGCCTTGGCTTGAGGTTTGGGAGCAGCAGAGGCGGCTTTAGCTTTGCTGCCAGCTTCTGGGGAAGATGCCGATGCAGCCTTGGCTTGAGGTTTGGGAGCGGCAGGCTTGGCTTTAGGTTTAGCCACATCTTCCATATCGCTGAGCGATACCAGGAACTTTTTGCCATAAGCCTGCTGTATAATGCGTGGGTTGCCCAGTGCGTAAATATCGATTACTACTTTATTGCCGTCAATCTCGCGCACCTGCACGCTTTTGATCAGCCCTTTGTCAATCTCGTTTTTTTGCTCCGGCCCAGCTAAAGTCGCTTGGGAAATGGTGATTGTGCGCTTCTGCTGGTTAGGATTATACGAGCCAAGCGTGGCCGGTTTGCCGGCTATATCGATCTCTACATTGAGAGCGCTGACGCTGACACTGACTTTAACGGGCGTCAAAACCGGTTTTGGTGCTTCTTCTTTGGTTTTAGCTTCTTCTTTGGCTGCAGTTTTAGCGGCATCGGCTAACAAAACTGCGGAGCTGCTGTACTGCGGATATGCTGTCGGCGGAGCCGCTATGGCGCTGACACTGTTGCAGATAAATAAAACAGCCAGGCCTGACAGGGCAAGTAAACTCTTTTTCACGGAAATGTCTCCAATAAGCGGTTAGTTATGTAATTGTGAGAGGGTAGGGAGGCTGCAGCAATTATTGACTCTCGCTGCTGCTGTCCTCGATGTTATCGGCTTCTTCAGACACCTCTTCGACGTCTTCTAAATTGTTGATTGCTACGGTTATGCTTCTGCCACCGTCCTTCTGGGTTATATACGGATCGCTCAGAGCATAAATATCTATTATAACTTTTCGTCCGTCGGATTCGTGGATCTCGTGAACCTGCACATTGCAGATCAATCCCTCTTCAATTTCAACTTTCTGCGGGGGACCGATTAAAGTTGCCTGCGGTATTATCAATGTGCGCTTTTGCAGATCGGGATTATAGTCTTGAACTATAGCCCCTTTACCGTCGATATCGATCTCAATAGTTAAATCGGTAACAATAATGTTCACCGCAACCGGATCGGCAGCCAGCTGACCGGGTATAACCTGGTTTTCGTCTTCGGAGGGCAGAGCGGCCATTTCCTGATAGGCAGCCGGCAAAGACCCCGGACCCTCTTCAGTATCGGCAAACGTAGCAGCCCAAGAAACACTGCCGGTGGCCGCAAACAAAAATACTCCTGATAAAGCGAGCAAATACTTTTTCATTGTTATCTCTCCAATAACCATCGATTAGCTGTTGGCCGGGCCAAAGCGATCGCGGATTTTGCGGTACTCGTCTTCTGAAACGTAATTGCGGATATTTTCTAAAGCTTCGCGGGGGCTGACTTTGCTGCTGTCATAATTTTTGCTGGCTTCTTTGCTGGCCTTTTTAAAAATTTGTTTCAGCTCATCTTTAGTAGCCGTGCCCTTAGATTCGAAATAGCGTATGGCGACTTCGCCCATGCCGTAAGTCCAGCCAAAAATAAAAGGAGCGCTGATAACTTTGCCGACGATTGGAATAAAACTGGCTAAGAACAAGGTGGTAAATTGGCCAAAGACCGAAGCTCCACAGGCACCGGCCAATAAAGCGACGGTCTTTTCCGGGGTTTGGTTGACTCCGTAGATTTTTCCCACAGCTACTACCATAGCCGACTGAATAGGCACTAAGAAGACCAAATCGACAAAAGGCATCGGGAAAAGGACCAAACCGGCGCACCACAGAGAAAAAGTCGTGATCGTATCGTATGCTTTGGCGCGTCTAGCTTCCAAATCGTCATCTAGCTCATCGAACTGCGGGCGATCAGCTCCCGATCCCGAAGCAGTATATTTTGAACCCAGCAGATCGTCGAGTTTGGGCAAGGGGCGCGAAGCATCGCTGCGCGGTTCGTATGCTCCTGCGGACGGCGAATAAGCCTGAGTCTGCTGGCCAGCGGGACGGCTGCCTTCGTAATCGTAGGATTCCCAAAATTGCGGAGCGCTGCTGCCAACCGGGGGCGCAGAGGACGCGGCAGAAGAGGCAGTCGCTGCCGAAGGAGCAGAGGCTGGCTTAGGCTGAGAAAACCTAACCGCCGACGTTTGCTGTCCCTGAGGCGCTTGTGGAGATGCCGTCGCGGGAACATCCCATCCGCTCCAGGTGGGTATGGTTTCAGCTGATGACTGAACGGGCTGGCCTGTCTGTATCACTTCCCCGCATTTACCGCAAAAACGGGCTTTATCGCCTACGGCAGCGCCGCATTTTCCACAAGTTCGTGCCATATTATTTCAACCTTTGCTGTCGATTTATTTATATTGCTGGTGCGCTTACATACGCTCAGTTAACTTTTAACTTTTCGGCAATAGGATAATTCACCCTTTTTTATTGGCTACTATAGCGCCGAAAGATTCAGAAAAGAGTGACAGAAGAGAAAAATGCGGTATAATAACGCCAAGGCCGTTTAATCGCCGGGATGCCAATCCGCGATCACGGCAGCAAATACCTTGCGGAGAGAAAAGCAGGATGTACACATTTTATAAAGAGCTGAAACATCGTTGGCTGGCGGCAGCAATTCTCATTGCCACAGTGCTGTCTGGAGCAGCTTCGTGGAGCTTAGCTGCGCCGCAGCCGGCTTCTTCTATACCTGATTTGGCTGCCTGGGCTGCCCAGCGAGTTCCCGGCGACACTGAAGTGCTTATTACCGCTGATGCTGGAAAATCACCGCAAGGCGCTTTTAATACTGCCGAGATACGAGAGATAATGGGGCGGTTAGAACGGCTGCTGAGCCTAGTGGATTTAGAGGACTTCATCCCCGACGATATCACGGCTAAAGACCTGGAGTGGCTAGCAGATCAGGCGGTAATTTTGGGGCGCTGGCCCCGCGAAAACGAGCCGCTGACTGGAGCGCTGATCCTGCGCACTAAAGACGAGGCTCTGGCCAAGGCTTTTCTCGAAAACGAGTTGCCAGATGTACCCCACGCTTTGCAAGACGGAATGGTCTATATCGCCTCATCAGACGAGCTGCTGAAAAGTATTCGCGGCCAGGCAAGCTCAGCATTATCCGAGTCTCCACAGTTTAAAACCGCGCGTCAGCGCAGTGAATATGGACAGGCCGCTTTTATTTATGCCGATCTGCAATATATGGCCCCCAAAGCCGTGGAATTGCTGGCAGCGGCTGTCAATGACGATAATCCAGAACAGACAGCTACAGCTAATTTCAGCGATCTGCAAACCTTAGCCTCCTCTCTGCGCTGCCTGATTGGCGGAGAGAATTACTCCGAAGGATTCGGAAAAAGCGAGCTGTACTTGCTGGCTGATCCGGCTAAAAGCGGAGAACTCGGACATATCGCTTTTAATCCCAGCTACAACATCGAACATCCCGCTTTAGCTCAGCATCCGGGCCAGGCCCAGCTGTGTTACGCAGTCAATCTCCAATACGATTACAATTTTCTCTACGCTTTGCTGGGCGCTCATCCTATAGGAAAAGCTCTGCGCAGCTATCCCAACGCAATTTTGCAGGCGTATGATCTGAACATGGAAAAAGACGTGCTGGGCGAGCTGCTGACCGGCTCTCTGGTCGGCTCTATCGATAAATTCAATTATTCATATCTGCACTTCCAAGCCAAGCCATCTCCAGAGTCTGCCATCCCAGACGAAAAACAGAAGCCTGCAGTTAAAGGAGACAGATTAGGCCTGTTTTTAGATGCTCTGGCCAATTCAGACTGGCGCATTTCTCTCGATCTTCGCGATCGCCAAAAACTGACGTCTATGGCTAAGCGCCTCGACATTCTGCAGCAGCTTAGCGACGGCAAATTAGCCAGCGGCACTCAGGGCCAGCAGCCCGATGCCGGCGGCCTGCGCTGGGGCAGCCTGCCTCTGGCTAAATTGATTGGAAACACTGTGTGGATAGCTGGTAAGCCGGAGGCCTGTGGCCCGGCGGCTGACCAGGAAGCTAAATGGGGGCAAAGAGCCTGCTGGAAAACTCTGCAGGCTATGAACGGCAGCAAAGCCGCCGCTATGTGGATGCGCAATAACGAGGCGCTGGTAGAGTACTTAAAATCTCAGAACCAGCAGACTGGGCAGCAGGATATCGCCGCTATTGCTGACCTTCTCCGCAGCCGCAGCAGAGTGCAGTGCGGCAGTATGGTGATTCTTCCCGACGGTCTGCGTTTTTGCGAAGTGAGCGAAGAAAAGCGCTAAATTTGTGATTTTTCTCATAATTGCCGCGCAATAAGCAGGGACAGGGCTAATAGCCTGGAAGGAAAAGGCTAATATTGACCGGCGGGATAAAGGCTTTGCCGGAAAGTAAGTCTATTTTCTTAAAAATACTGCTAAGACCCTTGCATTAATGGGCAGATATCGCTATTCTACCTTTTGTTTATAGGTAGTGCCCTAAAGGGTGGCTTAAGGAGTTACTGTATGCAGGATTATTTCGGTTCTAAAGGCTGTTCTGGCAATCGCGGCATGTCGATGCGCCATCGCGATGACTCTTTCGACGATTATGAAGGAGATGACGATTACAATAGTTACAGCGATGACGACGACGATTACGACGATGATGACGGCTACGGCGACGAGAACGATTACTGCGGCGGCTACGACGATGACGACGATGACTTCGACGGCGAAAGATACTTCGATGAAGACGACGAAGATGACAGCTATTACGACGACGAAGACGAAGATGAAGATGACGAAGACGACGAGGATGACGATGAACGCGGCTACGGCAGCGTGCGCGATTACGACGAAGAAGATTAGCCCCGTCTGACGGATCGGAACAGATCGGAAAGTCAAATATAATACAGCCCTTTGCGGTTATCTCCGCGAAGGGCTGTATTATATTGCTGGGCACACCCGCTGATTATCGGGCAGATCAGCTGATCTTTCGCCGTCAGACTTACGCCTGACGGCGAAAGATCAGCTTAACGGCAGCAGACTAATGGCAAAATCGCGCATCTCATAAATCGTAATACCGTCTGCCTTTAGATAGCCATCGGCTTTAATATAGGGAATATCCCCATCTGCTATCTCCGTTATATCGGCTTCAACGGTCACCGTTTTATTGTGCGGGACGATCTGGCCGCGATAGACCCAGGTGTGCGGCTGCCCTAATAGTGCGCAGCTGAAGCGATGGGTGGCCCGCTTCTCAGGCCAGAGCTGCAAAGCGGCCACTTTGAGCAGCTGCAGGAAAGACTCCAGGCCTAAGGAGCCAGGGGTCACGGGGTCTTGGTAAAAGTGAGCTTTAAAGAACCATTCTTCCTCATCGACTGCTTTGGTCCCGCGCACGAACCCCAGGCCTTGGCTGCCTAAGCCTGCAAACCATTCCACGCGATCGCACATCAGCAAAGCTTTGCCTGGCAAAGACAAGCCGCCTACAGGTGAGGGAACACAGTCGTGAGGCGTCAAAGGCTCGCTGATGGGAAGCTCAGCGCTCCAAGAAGCGCTGCCGCTAGGCTGTAAATCTTTAGCCCCATGCACACCTACCTGATTAGCCAGCGCTGACGGCGTAAAGAACCCAAAAGTAGTGTTGCCCTCGTAGATAGCTTCACCATGCTGGCCTAACCAGAAATCAAACGACTGAATGATCAGGCCGCCTGCCTGAGAGCACTTGGTAAGGCGGACTCTGGCGGTAATGGTGCCGCAGTCTGGGAATATCTCGCGGTGCAATGTAGCTGTTCCGCCCAAATTGCGATACTGCAATTTAGTTTTGCTGGTACGCGAAGACCCAGCATAAGCGGAAAGCCAGCCGCAGGCCTGCAGAGGTATTTCCAGCAGTACGCAAAACGGCATGCAGCCTTGGCGGTTAGCCTGGAAATACCAGGCGTCAGGCGGCACATCGTATTGCGCTTCAACCCAGCCGCCCGGGGCAAGCTGCAGGAAAGGATGATCGGCTTCGGTGATGCGGCTGAGGAACTGATAGGGCGGGCCGGGCAGGCGAGCGATAAACTCGTCATCGAAACGGCTGAATTCCGGCCCAAAAGCTTCAGACGGCTTTCCGATCGCGAACTGCAGCAGATGATAGCTGTCATACAAAGCGGGCTTAATGGGATCGCCCCGGTGCGCAGAGCGGTCTTCTTGCCGTTCAGCCAAAACGGCATTATCCCGCTGCCTCCACAAACTTTCCAGCTTTTCTTTAGTGAGCCCTGTCAGCTTCATGGAAATATCCTGGAAACCGACGATCATCTTCTGATCGGCGAACATTAAAGCATCGGCAATAACGTAAGGCTCGGGACAGTAGCCGATTTCTTTGATCTCTACCTGATAGACAACCTGGTGTGTGCTCTGCAGAACTGGGCCGCGGCATTTTAAAACGGCATTGCAGCCAGGAACGGGCTCGTAAGCGATCTCGTCGTTTTCGCCCACCCAGCCCATGCTAGTCAGCAATACGCGCAGGGCATGAGCACAGCACTCATACATCAGCGTTCCGGGCATGACCATATCGTCGATAAAGTGACAGGTGAGATACCAGTCATCGGGATGCACATCGGCTTCGGCCTGGACCAGGCCCAGCCCCCAGCGCCCTCCCTGGGGATCGCATAAGGGTATGCGGTGGATCAGGCGCAGCAATCCGCCCGGCAGATGTACCGGATCGCGCAGGGGCAGATTGGCAAACTGCGGCCCAAAACACTCGGATAAATGGCCTAAACGCAGAGCTTCAACCTGCTCTTCGTTGTAGCTCCCGGCACGCAAAGGCAGCAGAGGGCGATAATCAGCCCCAACCTTGCCGGTCTGAGGCTGAAGTTCTGCTTCGGTCAGCACCAAACCGCGATTGTCGCGAATCTCCTGGTGAGTAAAGAAGCCAGCGCAGCCATTGTACATGGTCAGGAACAATTCTCCGTCAATGGCAGCATCGTATTCAAAGAAAAACAGCCAGGTTTGCCCCTGATGGACAAAGCGGTCGATCTTAATATCGTAACGCACCGTTTCTCCAGGCCGAGGCAGACCGCGATGGAAACAAACAGTCGCATCCAGCAGGCGATAGACGCGCTCTCCCTTAGTCTTAAAATCAATGCCCAGCCAGCCGGACAGGAACAGATCGGCCTGACCGGCTTCAACAGACAGAAATACCGGAGCCCGATTCCCGTCTAAATACCAAGCGTCGGGAAGCACATCGTGCTCGGTGACGAGACGACCTGATTTCAGAGAGAGCGGCTCGCCTTCCACGCTGAGGATGCGGTCCACCAGCATTAGCGGTTCATCGGGAAGGCGCACGCGGGTGGGGTAGCTGTCGATCTCTGCAAAACGTTCGCCTAGCACGTCAGCGATTTTGCCTACCGCGAATTGCAGGCACTGTTCGCGGTTCAGGAAAACAGGCGTTTCTGGATGTAAATTGGGCTTAGGGCCGCGTACAAACCCTCCCACTATGGAATAGCGGGAGCCGGACATCATATAGGAAAGCGAGGCGGCTTTTGGGGAGGCGGCCGTGGTTCCCATTGGCGCTGAGCAGGGAACTGAATTCCCCGAATACGCCGCCAGCTGGCGGCTTACGCTGTCCAGCCATTGACAGTATTGGCCAAAATTCAGCTGCGCACACTGCAGCAGCTGTTCCCGCAGCTGCTCAGGGCCTTGAGGCCGGGCAGCCGCTGGCCAGGTCTGCCTCTGATTCGCTAACGCTGCCTGACTGGGCAGCGGCGCAGAGCATTCTGGGATAGCTTTAGCGGCAGCAGTCTGCCTGGCTACCCGCGCTGATTCAGCAGCTGGCGAATGCGTTAGGGAAACAGCTGCTGAGGGCTCGTCTGAGGCTCCAGTGCGATCGGGAGCGACGCCGCTCAGGCTGGGCGTTGCGCTCTGCCTTAATGCCGGCTGAGCTGTCTTAAGCTGTGGATACACTGTCACCTGCACACTGCGGCGGCTACTCGGGGCAGGCTCAGCAGCAGGCTGAGCAGGCGGCAGTGGATCGGGCCTTAACCCGTAAGCCTGCATACCTGCCAGCATATGCAAGAGCGTGAGCACCTCGCTTCGCCCACGCATACTGACGCTGTGCGCATAGTGGGGGCGATCGTGCAGTATTTTGCGGATCATACGGGTACAGGAACCGCCCGGCCCCATTTCGATAAAGAGGCGCACTCCGTCTTCCCAGGCTTGACGGATAGTTTTGGGATAATCAATTCCATATACGCCGTGGCTGACGATGGAGTGAGCTACACTGGACGAAGAAATATCATAGGATTTTCCCCAGTTGCCGCTGTAAAAAGTCAGATTAGGCTGAGGTACGACGGGCAGGGTGTGCATATCTCGGTATTCTTCCGCCACTGGGGCCAAAGCGTCACAATGAACCGAATCTACACCGCGGATAATGATCGGTTTGACCTGCAGATAACGACCCAGCTCGGCTATGCTGTCGCTGAACCCTCCCACTACGCATTCGTCGTCGGTATTGATGATTAAAAGACGCGTTCCGTTTACCTTAGCCAGCCCTTCCCGAACTTTGTCGGCAGGCAGAGGAAGCATAGCTGCCACCCATTCGATAGGCTGATCCGCAGGTATATGCCAAGATTCGCGCCAAGACAAATAGCGCGGCGCAGAAAGTTTCTGCCGGAACAGATCGCTCTTTTCCATGCGCTCAAACATATCGTCGCAGGCTGGCCAGGCATGATTGGCAAACAGCGCTGCCGATTCTCCCAAGCTGTAGCCAATAACCGCTTGAGCCTGAATCCCCAGGGAGCGCACAGCTTCGGTCATAAGAGTGCCGAAACGCACCTGACTGAACATCATCTTGTGCGTATCGCCGCCCAAAACCGCTCCGCTCTCTTGGCGCCAGCCATCTTCCCAGCTGCAGCGATAAGGCTGGGAATACTGCACCATAAACTGATCGCGCAGACGCCTGTTATCCATATCCAGCCGGTGCAGCAAATTTGGGAAGCGCACACCGATCTCCCGTCCCATGCCCAGGAAATGCGAGCCAGAACCGGGATAGACAAAGGCCACTTTGCCCTGTCCCGCCAGAGGTTCAGGGGTAAAATAGATGCCATGCAGCTCCGTGGCCTGATCGGGATGATCCCGCAGATGCTGGTAAGCCAAAGCTATTTTAGCATCTAAATTTTCTTCTGCTTCGGCTACTAGGGCCAAACACAGGCGCTTAGAGCGATAACGGCTGATCTTTTGCCACCAGGCGCGGCTAAGCGCCTGCAAAGATTCAGCCCGCGCCTCGCTGTAATGGGCTTTTAAGGACGATAAAATATCGAGGTTAGCGCAGATCTCCTGAATATTATTGCCATAGACAGGGAATAAGGCGGCTTTATCTGCTCCTAAAGGCCCTGCCGGCGGTTCCTGACCAAATTCCGCTCCTTCCAAAACGACATGCCAGCACTGCCCGTCGCGAGCCCAGGAGCTAACCCCTGCATAACGGGGGCCATCCTGGCGGTTGCGGAACCAATAAGAAGGCTGAATAGGTATATGCAGCCGCGAATTACACCAGTTTAATTCTTCTGCGGCTATCGGTGTGCGGAAACCGACTAAAGGAGGCAGTATTTGGTTATTGAGACACAGCGCAGCTTTAACTAAAGACGCCAGGCCGGCACAGGCCCCCAAATGTCCTGTCAGCGAACTCAAAGCGCCTAAAGCGCAGGGTGTGGTTCCCGCGCCGAAATAACTGAGCAGCGCCTGAGCTTCGCGGCGGTCTTTCTGAGGCACACCGCAGCCTTCGGCTTCAATGTAACTAACCTGTTCCGGCTGAATTCCTGCCTGAGCGTAAGCCTGCTGCAGTGCGCTCAGGTAAACCGAATCCAGGGCGGATGACTTGGAATCAGCAGCGGCGAGCGCAGAACTGGATGGCGAAACATCACCACACGGGCCAGCCTGGCCCCACCCTTTAATGATGCTGTAAATATGATCGCCGTCTTTCCGGGCATCGCTGAGACGTTTAATGACCAGCGCCACAGCTCCTTCGCCGGGAACTGTGCCCTCGCTCTGAGCGTCGAAGGGGCGGGGCATTCCCAGAGGCAGTTCGCTGGTAGCCCAATTGCGCAAATCGCCGTTTAAGTCTATAGCCCCAACCAGTGCGAGATTAATCTCTCCGCGCTGCAAATAGTGGCAGGCGGCCTGCAGCGCGGCCAAACCGGAATTTTCCTGACAGGATATGGTATAAGCCGGTCCTCCAAACCGAAATTCCCGGGCGATGCGGCTGGCCGCAATGCTGCCCAAAGCGCCCATAGTCGCGGCAGCATCCAAAGGATACTGAATAGCATCGCGCATCTGCTGCAGCCACTGGGCGCTTTCTTCGCGGCTAAGCCCTAGCTGCTGGGCCCAGCGTTTTACCACGCGAGTCAGCCACCAGCGCTGCTGATAATTGGCGGTGCTAATGTCCAGCCCCAGCCCAATAAGCGCCGCGGCGTCGGTGCGCTCAGCGCCGAGTTCGACGTGCGCATCTTGAAGCGCCTGAGCAGCAACTTGGAGCATGAGCAGCTGCTGCGGCAAAATATGCGGAATGTCGGTGGGAGGAATTTTAAACTGTCCTATAGGGATGCTGATGTCATCAATAAACGCACCCTGAACCGCCAATAGTTTCAGAATGCTGGCCTTCTCAGCTGAAGTATCTCCGTCCTGAGTGCTCTCCGCCGCTAAACTGGCAGCGAGCTGTAAATCGCCATCGGGCCAGCGCTGCGCCGAGCGTTCTTTTATTAAAGAACTGCCGCTGAAAATGCTCTGCTGGAATTGTTTGAGGTCAGCAGCCCCCCCGATATGACTGGCCAAGCCCACGATAGCAATAGGCTCAGCAGCCGAATGTGCCTCAGCTGTGGCAGGTGGCTGGGAATTAGCGCCGGGACAAGAAAGGTCGGGGTCCCATTCTTCAATTATGGCATGGGCATTGATGCCGCCGAAGCCAAAAGCGCTCACAGCGGCGCGGCGCAGCGTGTGCCCGTCGCGTCTTAGCCACTCCTCAGTCTGCGTAGGCACGGCAAACGGAGTAGCCGCTAAATCGATGACGGGATGGGAGAAATTGACCTGTGGGGTAAAACGGCCATGCTGGAGACTGAGTACCACGCGCAGCAGGCTGGCTATACCTGCGCCGGTGAGCAAATGCCCGATCATCGACTTGACCGAGGTTAAGTAACAGGGTCTGGATGATGATGATGAGGAGGAGGAGGAGGAGGAGGAAGCGCTTTCCTTCCACAGCTCAAGCAAACTGGTTAGCTCTACCTTGTCGCCTGTGGGCGTGCCCGTGCCATGGCATTCGATCCAATCCATGTCCTGCGGCTGCAATCCGGCCTGCACATACGCCTGCCGCATGGAACGCAGCTGGCCTTCGCTGGCGGGAGCGACTAAACTGCCCGCCAAATCGTTGGAGACGCCTATACTGCGAATAACTCCATAAATGGTGTCTTTGTCGCGCACGGCATCGGGCAGGCGCTTCAGCACGATTAACCCGCAGCCTTCACCGACCAACAGACCGTCTCCGTCTTTGTCGAAGGGACGGCAATGTCCGCTTTTGGACAGCGCTTTCAGCGCGGAAAAGCCCATTTGCGTATACAGCCGATCCGGACGGGACAGGCCTCCGGTTACCATAGCGTCAGCGCGGTGGCTGCGCAGTTCTTCACAGGCCAAATGTACGGCGATGAGGGAAGAAGCACAGGCTGCATCTATAGTATAAGCGCCGAGTCCCAGATTAAAAGCCCGGGCAGTTAAACTGCCGCTGAGCCCTACTGCATCCTTATTCCAGGGATGGGGCAGAGCAGCGGGATCGCGCCATTTCCAGTTGGGCATTTCTTTCTTCAGCTGCGGCAGCTGGGAACAAGTGCGCAGCGCCCACAGTGCGCCTAATGTCTCCTGAGTAAGTTTAGAGGTAGAATCTGTGGGCAGAGCTATGGCCGCCATAATTAGTCCGGTGCGCTCATGGGGGAGTTTTACACCTGTCAGCGCCGCTTCAGCAGCTGCCAAAGGCAGCAAAAACAGCGGATCTAGCGTTGCAGGCAAATTGGCAAGCGAGCCGTAAGGGCGAATCTCCGGATACTTGTCCAAACGATATCCCCGATAGCTGCTGACGCAGTCCGGCGCAGGTTTATCCCCGCTGCTGAGCTCTGGCTGATAAGACCAAATGCCTTCTAACGAACGGGACAGGTCTTGACCGTCACATAATCTTCGCCAATAAGATTCGCCGCTGTCAGCGCCGGGAAATTGCAGTCCCAGGCCCACAATGGCTATACTGCTGGCAAATTGTTCATTGGTCATTGATAACTCCTTCAGGGTCCACTGCCGTTAACTTAAGGCTCAACGACAGTGGAGATGTTGACTCAGAAAAATTAGCCTGTATGGCGCTAGGCCTAAAGGCTGATGCGTACACCTAAAAAATAGCGATTTTTGAATTGCTCTTTCAGGGAGGCATCCATCATCCAGCGGATTCCCTGCCAAACTGCCAAAACGCGCTCTTTGTCGCAAAAAACTACTTCGCCTTGAAAAAGCATGCCTTTGTGTTCGGTTATGCGCAGCGCTAAGGTCACCTGCTCGGGAAAAACCTCCGTAAACTGCCGGTATCTTTGCGCCCCTAAGGGCAGAGAAGGACAGCTGTGCAGAGCTCCGCTCCAAATCAGCCCTAACTGCAGAGCGCAGTCAGCCAGAAGGGGCTCGGTTATCCAAGTTTTGGGAGCGTTTTCGTGAAGCCACCAAGCTGAAGGCAGGGGAGCAGAATCGGCAGCAGCTACCGCACCTTCAGGGGAAAGAGCTTTGAGGCTTGCTAAGCCCTGGAAAGAGATGCCGTGGAATAAAAAACGCTCATAAGCATCCACAGCGTCAAAATCGGGTACGGCATCCCCACGGAAAATTTCAGTGTTTTCAGGCGAGAACTGCCCGTCAGCAGCTGTGCTTAAAATAACGCTGGCACTGGCATGGACCGCATTATCGATCTGCAGCCGCACGGGAACACGCAGCATCGTTCCTGCGCTTATAGCTGATTCGCATACGACTACAGCCTGACGCCCATGCACGATGGCTATAGGCTTGCGAATTTGCAAATCATCAACACCCACAAAGTTTAGACGAGGATAGCGCTCTGTGGCGGCCTGAGCAAAATATTCCAGAGCAAAAGCCATAGGCAGAACAGCCTGTCCCCCAAAGGCGTGATCGTTCAGAATGGGCATAATGTCGAAAGAACAGGGAAAAATATAAGATTTTTCACAAATATCATCTTCCGAGGGCAGGTTAAATCCTGTTCCTACAATGATTTCCTGCTCTCTGCCATCGCCATAAACCATCTCGTCAGTTAGAGCTAAGGCACCTTCGTCGCGGGGAATTAATTCGGCTCCAATCTTGGCAAACTCCCGGCGCAAGCCGTCGTTGACCATACCGCCATCCCAAGGCCCCCAGCCGATGGAAACGACTTGCGTGTGCGGGCGCAAAATTGCCTCTAGATGGGCTGCCTTGTTCATAATCTCGTTGGCAATGGCATAGTCGCTCTGTCCAGGGCGGCCAAAACGAGCCGTTACCGATGAGAAGAAAGCCAGAAATTTCAGCTCATCGCTGCGGGAGGCCTGCAGCAAATTCAGCAAACCGTATATTTTAGTATCGAAGACAGCGTTAAACTGATCGATAGTTTTGTCGGTTATTTTGCGATCTGCCAGCACACCGGCAGCGTGAATAATGCCGTGAATAGCCCCGTATTTTTGGCGCACTTTTTCCAGAACGTCAGCAACAGCCTGCCGATCGCGCACATCCAAAGAAATATATTCAGCGCGGCAGCCCATCTGCTGCAGTTCGTCTAAAGTGGCCTGAATCTCCCGATTGGCTAAAATGGCTTTGACTTCTTTTTCCAGCTGAGCTGGAGTGGGCTTTTCGCCGCGCAGCAGAGCCTGCTGGAACAGCAGGCCTTTTAAAGCTGCCGAATCCCGGGCAGAAGTCAATTCGGGAGCTTCAGCGCTGACGAGAGGCGAACGGCCCAGCAGTATAAACGTGGGATGCAGATAACGGGCCATAGTTTTAACGCAGTCAGCGGTTACGCCGCGGGCACCGCCGCTGACCACGATAACCTGCCCAGGCTCCCAAGCGCGGTTATGGTGCGGCACAAAAGGCGCGGCGCTGAGTTCAGGAATGATGCGGCTGTTTCGCAATAAGCCGACTTCCATAACTCCGGGACGGCTGAGTTCATCAATAAGCGCTGCCGCCGCCTCAGGCAAGTCCCAGCCCGGGTCTAAATCGATGGCTCTGCAGACGCATTCCGGCCATTCCTGAGCTACAACTTTACCTAAACTGTGGAGACCGCCCTCAATGGGATTAAACAATCCGCCTCCCGTGCCCATGCGCCCGTCTAAGCGAGAAACCGTAGCAAATAAAGAACGTCCGTGCGATAGAGCCGGAGCCGCTGCCTGCAAAGCCAGGAAACTGTCCTTAATAGCGGCACAGGCGGTATCATCCCAGCCTTCCTGCTCTGAACGCGGAATAAAAACAATCAGTCCCTTAAGACTGGGCAGAATTTTTTGCAGGCGGCGATCGCTGGCGCTCAGTTCACTCTGGCGGAAATTGCGCGGGCTGAAGCGGGCCACTTGGTCAGGAGAAGCTAGATAGACAACTGCCCCCCGTTCTTCCATTACCGCTTGGGCATACGGAGCCAATTGCCCGTCATCGAGCAGCAGGTAAGGCCCTGAGCCGCCGGGCAGCCCAATTGGATCGTGAGGCAGAGCTTCGCGGTAACGCAGCACGCGGCGCTCTAATCTGCCCAGCGGCGGCAAACTATTGGCAATGGCTGTCTGGGACAAACTGTTAGCCGAAGCGTTGGCCTGAGGGCGCGCCTCTGCGGCCCTTTCCTTGGCCTGTTCATTACTACCCTCACCCTGGTTAGGCTTTTGCGGCCCTCCCTCCGGGGGGGTAGTAGGATCAAAAGGGCGCAGGCGCTCCACAATCTGGCGCAGGGTGCGCAGATTGCCAATATCTTCGGGAGAGATAGAATTGACCTTAGGGAATTTTTCTTCTATCGCCGCCAGAATTTCCACGCGTTTAATGGAATCGATGCCCAAATCGCTTTCGATATCCATATCCAAATTGAGCATTTCTGCGGGATATCCCGTTTTTTCCGCTACTACCTGCATAACCGCCGCGATAAAATCCCGATCGGAAGAAACAGCCATATCTCCAGAGAGGGCAGGCTGCGCACTCTCGGATACCGCCGAACTAGAAGCGGCAGAAGCGGCGGAGTTGCCGCTTTGTAGGCGCTCAAGCACCTGCTTTAACGTATGCAGGCTGCCGATGTCTTCAGGGGAGATAGAACTAAGCCCGGGAATCCGCTCTTCGACGGCCGCCAGAATTTCCACGCGTTTAATGGAATCGATACCCAAATCAGCTTCCATATCCATATCGACCGAGATCATCTCGGCGGGATAGCCGGTTTTTTCAGACACGATTTGCAGAAGCTGTCCGGTCAGCTCCTGGCTGCTGTTCGGTTGCTCTGACGGCGCGGACGCCTGCGGGACAGCATTTGGCGAAAGCGATGGCGCGCTGGGCTTATCGCTATGCCCGCCCAAACGCTCGATTATTTGCTGTAAGGTGTGCAGGCTGCCGATTTCATCGGGAGTGATAGTCTTTATATTGGGAAGACGCTCTTCCAGCGCGGCCAAAATCTCCACGCGTTTAATGGAATCGATGCCCAAATCAGCTTCCATATCCATATCAGCCGTGATCATCTCGGCGGGATAGCCGGTTTTGTCGGATACTATAGACAATACCGTAGCCTTTAGGTCTTCGCTGTTAGGAGCTGCGGGAGGATGCGCCGCTTTTACCTGTTTCTGTAGATTTGAAGCCAGAGGTGCAGGTGTAGCAGAAGGCGCGGGGGCAGTTAAGGGCGCAGGGGCAGCCAGAGGCGCGGTAGGATATCCCATAAAGGGAAGCTGGGCAGGGAATGCTGGCGGCGCTGGCGGCGGATAGGCGGCGGGAATACCAGGGAACATCATCGGCGCTAAAGGCGAAAAGGCTGGCAGCATGGGCAGGGGCATCCGGCTGGCCTGAGCTAAATATTGCTGGCTGACCGCTAACAGGTTTTGCAGCGCGTACTGCAGCTGGGCTTGGTTATCCAAAAAGCGCTGATGAGCGTAAGCGGTCTGCTGCTGAAGCGCTTGAAGCGCGGCCAAACCCGCATTAATGGTGTTAATAGCATCAGCGCTCGCGTTAGCGGCGGGCTGGGGCTGAGGCTGAGGCTGAGGAGATGATACAGGATTATTGTTATTCATAACTATATTTTTAGGAGTTTTTTTTTCAGATGAAACAGAGGACTCACTTTTAACCGCCTCGGCAGGTAATTTCTGTTCAGTAGGCAGTATAGCTGGGGGCTTAATTTTGGGAGTTGCCCTGCAATAGCCTTCCACTGGCTGCTTAGGGTCAGGCCAAGGAGCCGGACTTACGCTGCCGGGCTTGCGGTAATTAGCACCGCAGATAGTTACTGGAAATTTCTTCTTTTGGGGAGGAGTGGGCCGCTCTTCCCAAGCGCTCAGACGCACAGGGAAGCCCAGACAAGCCAATTCTGCTAAGCATTTGGCCAGCTGAACCAGCTCGCCTCCGCCCTTGCGGGAATCGGTAGCCATCATGTGATAAGGACGGCCATTCATGATACCTTTAACTAAACCGCCCAAGACCGCTTTGGGACCGACTTCTACAAAAGTGTCAAAACCGCGGGCATACATATTTTCGATGATGGTAATGAAATTCACCGAATTGACCAGCTGCTGAGACAGGGTATGCCTGGCTTCGGCGGCACTCTCTGGATAGATATCGCCGCTTAAATTGGCGTACACAGGTATGTCCGAAGGCGGGAACTCAGCCTTCTCCAAAGCTTGGGCAAAGGGTTCGACAGCGCTGGCCATCAGCGAACTGTGGAAAGCTGCGGAAACCTGCAGGGGACGGGCTGTCACTTTGCGTTCTTTGCCAATAGCCTGCGCTTTTTTGATGTTTTCTTTTAAACCGGTGAGCACGAACTGCTTGGGATGGTTGCGGTTAGCCACGGTCAGCCCCGCTTCTTTGGCAATTTCTTCGGCTATATCCTCGGAAGCGGAAACGGCTATCATGCCGCCGCGCCCGCCGTCTCCAGCGGACATCAGACGCCCGCGCAAAGCAGAGAGCTGAAACAGCTCCTCTGGGCTAAGACGCCCAGCCGTCTGCAGCGCAACTAATTCACCATAAGAATGACCGGCGGCCGCCTGGGGCTCTGCGCCAAAACTCCGCAAAACAGCGGCCGTGCTCATTTCCAGAGTTCCCAAAGCCACTTGGGCGGATTTGGTGTCGGTTAAAGCTGCCAGCTGGGCCTGTTCGGTTTCGGCATCATAGCTGGGCAAGGGGAATATCTTGGCGTAAGGGCGCTGATCTTCGGGAAGCAGTTCCTCGGCTTTCTGAAATGCCTGAAGCACTTCGGGGAAGATGGCCGCCAGCTCGCTGCCCATGTGCAGATACTGACTGCCCTGTCCCGGGAAGAGAAAGGCCATTTTATGGGGGTCATTTTGGCCGTCTGAGCTAAAGCATCCAGCTGGAAGTTCCGCACCCTCGCGCAGAGCTTTAGACAGATCGGCCAGCATTCCGGATGCCTGTCCAGGAGCACAGACCGCAGCCGCTTTCCAAAGCTGCTGATGGTCAAAAGATGCGCAGCTTTGATGGGCCTGCCAGGCGGGATTATCTGCTGCCTTCGGTACATCATCATCTATTTTTTTCAGCAGTTCTTCTTTGGAGCCGGCGCTGTAAGCGAAGATCAGGACTGAGCCATCCCAGGCGGGAGCCAAACGCTCGGAGCGGTATTCTTCCAGAATTACATGAAAGTTGCTGCCGCCGAAACCGAATGAAGAGAGCGCACAGCGGCGCGGATGCTGACTGTCAGCCAGCCAGGGACGGGAAATATTGTTAAGATAGAAAGCGCTTTCCTCAATATGCAGATTGGGATGGGGCCGGCTGACATTGATGGTAGGCAAAAGCACTTTATTATATATAGCCAGAGCCATCTTGCACAAGCTGGCGGATCCAGCAGCCGCTTTAGTGTGGCCGATCTGAGATTTGACAGTGCCTAAAGCGCACCACTGTTTCTGATCTTTCCGCGCAGCGAAAAACTGCTGCAGGCCTTCAAATTCGACTATGTCGCCTTTTTTCGTGCCAGTGCCGTGGGCTTCAATAATGCTGAGCGTAGCAGGATCGACTTTAGCGTTAGCATAAGCGCGTTCTACGGCTCTGCGCTGCCCGGCGGCGTCAGGAGCGTAGATAGCGCCGCTGCTGCCGTCAGACGATGAGCCTATGCCTTTGATTATGGCATAAATTTTATCGCCGTCGCGTTCAGCATCAGACAAGCGCTTGAGAATAACTATGCCTACACCTTCACCCAGCAGCGTGCCATCGGAATTTTCCGAGAAGGGATGAATCTCGTTGGCATGGGATAAGGCTGGCGTTTTGCTGAAACACTCGAACATGAAGATGTCGTTAAAGGTATCTACACCGCCGCTGATCACCATATCTGCACTGCCAGTCTGCAGCTCCATCATGCCCAGATGCAGAGCTGCTAACGAGCTGGCGCAGGCAGCATCGACAACACAGTTGGTACCGTGCAGATCGAGTTTATTGGCCACTCGTCCGGCAACTACATTGCCGAGCAGCCCGGGGAAGGAATTTTCCTGCCAGCCCACATAGGAATTAGCGATCTGAGTGACGATTTTTTGCGCAGTTTCTTCATCTATGCCTGCATCGTATAACGCTTTGCGCCAATAAGGATGCCCCAAGCGGGCCCCTAAAGGGATGACCAGCTCTAAGCAGCCGGTCACTCCCAAGATAACGCTGGTCTTTTCTTTGGGAACTTCCTTCAGGCCTTCACCATAGCCGGCATCGCGCAGGGCTTCTTTAGCCCCCACCAAAGCTAGCAGCTGTGAAGTATCGGTAGCTTCCAAAGTATTGGGAGGAATAGCGAATTCTGAAGCGTCAAACTGGTAAGGTTCCAAGAAGCCGCCGACTTTGCAATAGGTGCGATCCGGGCTGGAAGCGTCGCCATCGTAGAGGTCAGCAACCGACCAATGGGTAGAAGGAATCTCCGTGATACAATTTTCGCCTTGGCGCAACACCCGCCAAAAACTCTGTTTGCCGGACGCTTTGGGAAACATACAGCTCATACCGACGATGGCTAAAGGTATGTTGCCCAAATTGGCCTCAGAGGTTATCTTCTCATGGAATGACATACTAATCTCCTGTGATGGGCTTCAGCGGCTGATAGATTATCTCTCAAAAAAGCCAGGACTGCCTGTGACAGCTCAGAAGCCATAAAAATAAGCGCTAACAGCACGGACGGCAGCGAACGCGAACATCATCGCGTATTGCGGTACAATAGATTATACCGCTCCTGCTCCGCATTGTTGACGCAGGCTGTAAAGCACCAAAAGGCGATATACTGGAAATGGCCAAAATATCCTACCAATGTATTTGCTAGGTCTTGTTTTTCGCGCTGCTAGGTCTTGTTTTTCGTGCGTCGTAAATACCTGAACTATGTTTTCACAATATTTGCCGTTTTCCAGACCCCGGCAGGTTACAGAGCTGCTGATATTTCCTGCTGATGTGAGTCTGGACACCCAGGAGAGCCCAAAAGGTCCGCCGTCCCCGTCAGAGCTGCCGCAGCCTTTAACTAACCTAACCATGAAGGTTGGCGATACGCTGATTCTGACTGTCGCCGCGCGCTTAGCTGACGGAGAACTCATCCCGATCAACGTGGCAAACGCTCCCTGGAATCTGCGCCTGCGTTCTGATGATTACAGCGTTTTCGTCGGTAGCTGCAAGCCTTTTGCCCTTACGGCCCGCCAAATAAGCGAGAGAAAGGTGAAAATAACGGCAGCGTGTCTCACCGGCGAAAAACGCTGGGGCAGGCTCAGCAAATTGAAAGCCTATTTAGAGATTACTGTAGTGCCGGGACAGCGTTTTGTAGCCTTTACTGAACGCCCGCTGCCCGGTTCTGCGTTAGCTTTATGGCGGTTTGGCAGGCGCCTGCTGCGGATTTCCTGGCTGCAGCGCTCTCGTTCTTATCAGTATTTAATGGCTGGCGACAGTCTGGAAATGGCAGCTCAGCAGCATTTAGATAAAGTAGGGTGGGCCTGCTGTGACAGCTTAGCATCGGGATGGCAGCCCCAAAAAATCACTTCGGTCACCTGTCTTCCCCAGCGTCATATCGTTTGCGGAGAACCTGACGAACGGGGGCTATTTTCTCTATCGGCTTCTGCGGGCCACAGAAAGCCAGTCTCTTTAGAGGTGCGGACCGCTGATGGGGAAATGCATCGGCTGAGCCTGAAAATACTGCCCGCAGCCACAGAGGAAACTTGGAGGGGGCTGGAAGAAAGCCCGCCATTTAAGAGCCGCGCCAGAATGCGCTGGGAAAATTTCGGAAGAGGGGTAGGCTTAGCGTGCTGCTCGCTTTTTGCTTCAGTCTGGCTAATCGGCTGCTGTTTAGCCCAAGTGCATAGCCGGGGACTTTGGTCAGGAATCGGCTATACGCTGGCTATGCTGGGGCTGGGAATAAGCGCGGTTATAGGCATAACAGTCGTTATGCTGCTGACATCCGTTTTGTTTTTTACAATTTTGCGCAAATTTAAAATATAATTAGCGGGAATCTATGTATATGTGTCAAAAAGAAAAATTTGTTTTGCCGAACTATATTGTAATGTCATAATTCGGCAACTGGATAATCCTTCAATATTGAAGGAGGCCGGATGCTAAAAAGCACAATTTTGGCGTCCGCCATTTATAGGAGAATATGTTATGAAAAAATTTTTTACTCTGGCTGTAGCTTCTGCTATGCTGCTGTCGTTGGCTGCTTGTACTAATACTTCTACCGGCACTTCTGGAACCACAGCCACTCCTGCGCAGACTGCTGCCCCCGCCGGTGAAGCTGCTGCCCCC